>JADGOL010000208.1 GCA_017882995.1 Acidimicrobiales bacterium
CCGCTGGTCTCGGCGCGGGCGCGACCCGTACCGACGAGGCCTACCTGAACCTCGGCACTGCCGTGGTTGCCGGCGTACACAGCGACATCTATCGCTACGGAGCCGTGTACCGGACCGATGCCGCCGGACTGCCTGGCGAGTACGTGCTCGAGGTGGTGCAGAACTCGGGCGCCTACTTGGCCGGCTGGTTCCGCACCGAACTCGGCGACCCGGCCCTGCGCGGGTTCCCGGACCCGGGGCTGGAGGCAGCGGCCGCGGCCGTCCCGACGGGATGTGGCGGCCTCGTGGCCCTCCCGTACTGGAACGCCGTCCAGAGCCCGTACTGGGACCCGATCGCTCGCGGTGCCTTCGTAGGGCTGTCCGGCATCCACGGCCGGGCCCACCTGTACAGGGCGCTGCTCGAGGGGATCAGCCTCGAGACCGCACGCAACCTCCGCGGGCTGCAGGCCGACACCGGAGTGGCGCTGACGAGCGTGCGGGTCATGGGCGGCGGCCAGCGCAGCGACCTATGGCGCCACATCGTCGCTGATGCCACCGGGTTGCCGCTGACGAACTGCGAGGACGACGAGGTCTCAGCGATGGGTGCGGCCGCACAAGCGATCGCATACGTCACGGGCGACCCGATCGCCGACACCGCCCGCCGCCTCGCGAAGCTGGGACCCGTCACAGAGCCCGACCCGACCAACCACGCCATCTACTCCGAGCTCGGCGAGGTCCAGGAGAACGTGTACCAGGCGTTGTCGGCCACCTTCACCGCCCAGCACACCTTCGCGGCACGCCACCCTCTCTGAGCCTAGAGAGCCTTGGTGCGCTATCCCCCCGACCCTGAGCCGAACGTGCTCGCTGGCCTGAGATCCGACACACTCGCCTCACAACCCAAGGAGTCCGATGACCATCCTCCACGTTGCCATCACCGGCGCTGACGCCGCAGCCGGCACCGAGTCCGCCCCGTTCCGCACGGTCAACCATGCCGCGCAGGTCGCCCTGCCAGGGGACACGGTCCTCGTCCACGTGGGCGTGTACCGCGAGTGGGTGAAGCCCGCCAACGGCGGCTTGAGCGACTCGCGACGGATCACGTACGCAGCCGCACCGGGCGAGCACGTAAAGATCACGGGCGCTGAGCAGGTCACGGGGTGGACACACGAAGCTGGTCCTGTCTGGTCGGTGACGCTGCCCAACGCGATGTTCGGCGGCCACAACCCGTACGCGCTGGCGATCGAGGGCGACTGGGTCGTGCGGACCACTGAGGACGAGCCGCACAAGCACTTGGGCGATGTGTACCTCAACGGTCAGAGCTTCTACGAGGCACTCACGAAGGACGAGCTAACTGCCCCGGCGCGGACCGAGGTCAAGGACCACTGGACCGGCCGCATGATGCCGGTGCCGGACGTGGAGCAGACGACTCACCGCTGGTTTGCCGAGGTGGACGAGGAGACGACGACGCTGTGGGCGGCCTTCGGCGAGGCCGATCCGAACGTCGAGCTCGTCGAGATCAACATGCGCCGATCGGTGTTCTACCCGGTCAGGGTGGGCCTGAACTACATCACCGTGCGCGGCTTCGAGCTCGCCCAGGCGGCCTGCCCGTGGACCCCGCCGACCGCCGACCAGCCCGGCCTGGTGGGCCCGAACTGGGCCAAGGGCTGGGTCATCGAGGGCAACGACATCCATGACGCCAAGTGCTCGGCGGTCTCCATCGGCAAGGAGGCGTCGACGGGCAACAACAACTTCACCCGCCGCCACGACAAGCCCGGCTACCAGTACCAGCTGGAGTCGGTCTTCGACGCACTGGAGATCGGCTGGAGCAAGGAGCTCATCGGCAGCCACGTGATCCGCAACAACCACATCCACGACTGCGGCCAGAACGGCGTCGTCGGTCACCTCGGATGCATCTTCTCGCAGATCCACGACAACCAAATCCACGCGATCGCCACGAAGCGGGAGTTCTTCGGCCACGAGATCGGCGGCATCAAGCTCCATGCAGCGATCGACGTCGAGATCGCCCACAACCACATCCACGACTGCACCCTCGGCATCTGGCTCGACTGGCAGACACAGGGCACGCGCATTACACGGAACGTCCTCCACGACAACTGCCGCGACCTGTTCGTCGAGGTTAGCCACGGCCCGTACATGGTGGACCACAACATCTTCGCCTCGAACGCGTCCATTGAGACGGTCGCCGAGGGTGGCGCCTACGTGGGGAACCTCGTCGCGGGCACCGTGCGCGTGGAAGCGGTGATGAATCGCGCCACCCCGTACCACCGTGCCCACTCGACCAAGGTCGCCGGCTACGGAGTCATCTACTCAGGCGACGACCGATTCCTCGGCAACATCTTCTGCGGTACCGGTGGCGATCCCCAGGACTTCTCCGCTGCCTACGGCGACGCTCTGCCGGACATGACTCAGACCGGCTACGGCACGCTGGCCTACGACGGCTACCCCGCCTCGTACCACGAGTACCTGGCCACGATCGAGGCGGGTCTCCCGGGAGACCTGGACGTCTTCCTGACCGTGAAGAACCCGGTCATGATCCGCAGCAACCTGTATCTCGACGGCGCTCGGGCCTTCGACAAGGAGACCGATCCGGTCGTCTCCGACGCGGCATCCGGAATCACCGTCTCGACCGACGGCGACCAGGTGACGCTTCACCTGACTCTCCCTGGCGACTTCAGGTCGCACACCGTGGGGATCCCGACCACCGCAGAACTCGGTCGCGTACGCTTCCCGGACCTCGAGTTCGATGCGCCAGACGGCTCCCCAATCCAGCTCGGCACAGACCTGCTGGGCTCCGTCGCGGACCCACGCTCGGTGGCCGGCCCCATTCACTCCCTCGTCGGAGGCCAGAACGCCATCATTGTGAGGGGCTGACCTTGGCGCACTCATCGGAGACTTTGGTCAAAGATTGTACTCGTGGGCCCATCCTGCTACCGCGTCTCGTCGCGGGGTCTCGGAGGTTTACTGGTGGGCGTAGGGGATCTCAGCGCTCGCAGTCGTACTGAGACTCCCCACGACAGAGTGACGAAAGAATGGGATTTCAGTCATAGCGCCTTGTCAGAGGGCCACCATCAGCAGCCAGCAGAGAGCTTCGAGTCCTCCCTCCGCCACACTGAGGTATGGCTCACTGACTACCTAGATCTCAGCATGCCAAGGGACGTTCTTGCCGTGTCTGGGTCAGGTGACGACGATCGAGGTGGGTGGACTCCCGGCCCCGTCACTCCCCTCGGTACTCAGGAGGAGGAGCGCCAACTCGAGGTCGCCGAGACTGTCAACCTCGGGCCCAACACCGACGCTCTCGGAGGTGTAAGTGGTCATTGCTAGTTGATGCCTAGGCGGTCGCCGTAGGTCAGTGAGAGGACGTTGAGGATGTGTTTCCAGCCGGCGATCTGGCCCGTGGGGGTGGCCCGGTTGGGGCGTCGTTCGCGGACGGCGAGGTAGAGGATCATGAGCGCTGACTCTTCGTCGGGGAAGTGCCCGCGGCGCCGGGTCGCGGCCCGGAAGCGGGCGTTCAGTGACTCGATCCAGTTGGTCGTGTAGATGATCGACCTGATCTCGACCGGGAAGTCCAGGAACGGGACGAACTCCGCCCAAGAGCGTCGCCACATCCCGACCATCGCCGGATACAGCGGCTCCCAACTGGCGGCGAACGCCTCGAACTCGGACTCGGCCGCCGCCACGGTGGGGGCGTTGTAGATCTGTTTCAGGTCGCGGCTGATCTGGGCCCAGTACTTCTTCGACGCATACCGCAGCTGTTGCGGACCAGATGCACCACGCAGGTCTGCACCGTGGCCTGCGGCCAGGTCGCCACGATCGCGTCCGGGAGCCCCTTCAGACCGTCGCAGCACACGTCGAGGATCCCACGGTTACGCAGGTCGGTCAGCATGTTCATCCACTGTTTGGCGCCTTCCCCGCCCGACGGGCCGACCCACAACCCGAGAACATCACGCTGGCCCTCGGTCGTGATCCCCAACGCGACATACATCGGCCGGTTCGCGACGTTGCCCTCCCGGATCATCAACACGATCGCATCGATCAAGACCACCGGATAGACCGGGTCCAGCGGACGGGCCTGCCACAGCTTCATGTCGGCCAGGACCTGGTCGGTGACCTTGGAGACCAGCTCGCGGGACACGTCGGTGTCGTAAACATCGGACAGGTGGTTGACGATGTCGCCGGTGGTCATCCCCTTCGCATACAACGAGATCACCGCCTCGTCGAAGCCGGCCAGCCGACGCTGATGCTTACGCACGATCAGCGGCTCGAAGCTGCCCTCTCGATCCCGAGGAACAGCGATCGTGACATCCCCGATCTCGGTGCGGACCGTCTTCGGGGTCGACCCGTTGCGCGAGTTCTCCACCATCCGACCCGCCGGGTCGTGCTTGTCATGACCCAGATGCGCAGACATCTCGGCCTCCAACGCCGACTGCAGCACCTGCCGCGTCAACAACCCATCCGCCCCGGTCAACTCGATCCCACGCTCCGCCGCCGCCTCCACCAGCCGGCCCGCCAGACGAGCCATGCCAGGCTCCCCCGGCGCCGCCAACGGAACCAGAGCCCGATCGCAGTCGTGATCGTTCATGACGTGGTCTTCCCTCTTCCGCCCGACCCCTCGGCCAGACAGATGGCAACGTCACTTACACAAAGTTCCTGACAGACCTGACGTTCGGCGGCGGCACGGCGACAACGACGACCACCACGCCTACGCCGAGCGTGACCGCCACGCCGACCACACCGACGCCGAGTGCGACGACCAGCACGACACCGCCCACGACCGGTACGTGCTCTGCGTACAGCCGGATCGAAGCGGAGTCGTACTCCAACCAGTCCGGCATCATCACCCAGGCCACCAGCGACATCGGTGGCGGGCAGAACCTCTCCTCCATCGCGAACAACGACTGGGCGCACTATAAGGGCGTTGACTTCGGAACGACCCGCGCCACCCAGTTCGTAGCCCGAGTCACATCCGGCGCGACCGGTGGAGCCAGCGGCCTCGTCGAGATCAGGCTCGACTCCCTCGACACCGCTCCGATCGGCACCTTCGCGATCGCCAACACCGGCGGCTGGCAGAGCTGGCAGACGATTCCTGCCAACATCTCCGGCGTCACCGGCGTGCACAACGTGTACGTCACCTTCACCAGCTGACAGCCCAGCGAGTACGTCAACCTCAACTGGCTGACGTTCGGCCACTGAGCCGCTGACCCACGAACCGCGCCGGGATCCAGGGCTCCCGGCGCGGTTCCGTGTCTGTTCCGCCGCGAGCTCCGGCC
>JADGOL010000209.1 GCA_017882995.1 Acidimicrobiales bacterium
CTTCGCGGCCCAGTAGGCCGCTCAGCCGAAGCCGCGGCCCAGTAGGCCGCTCAGCCGAAGCCGCGGCCCAGTAGGCCGCTCAGCCGAAGCCGCGGCCCAGCCGGCGTTGGGCGGCGGCGGGGGAGAGGATGCCCTCCAGGCAGAAGGCCACCGCGGCGTCCCCGGCCTCGTCGGCGGGCCGGCCTTGTTCCAACACGAGCACCCGGGCCAGGCGGTCGGTCACCCCCAGGATGGCGTGAGCCAGCACCAACGGGTCGTCGCGCCGGATCATTCTCGCCGCGATCCCCGCTTTCACGTGGGGGAGGGCGACGGCCACGGCTTGCTCCTCGCCCTGGCGGATGAGCGGTGCGAACCGCTCTTCGGTCCGGGCGAACTCGAGCAGGACGAAGAGGTGGCGGTTGGCGTCGAGCCATGCCACCGACGCCCTGATCCCCGCTTCGATGCGGCGAACGGGATCGGGCTCATCCGCGATGGCCTGGCGTTGGGTGCGGCGCAGATCCCGCTGGGCGTCGGTGAGGATCTGACGCAGCAGTTCCTCTTTGGAGGCGAAGTACCAGTAGAAGACGCCCTTGCCGACACCCAGGCCGTCGACGATGTCGGTGACCGACGTGGGGTGGTACCCCTGGGAGGCGAACTGGCGGGCCGAGTAGTCGAGCAACTCGATTCGGCGCCGCTGTCCCCGTGCGGTCAACCGGCGTGCCATCGGCCAGACGCTACAGGTGGTGTCGCTGGGAGTACGGCGTGCACATGTTGTGCATTTCACCGCACCACGCAGCGCGCTACCGTGTGGGCGTGGCCTATTGGGTGATGAAGGTCCTGCTCAGCCCCTTCTTCTTCCTGACGTGGCGGATCAAGGTGGAGGGTCGGGAGCACATCCCCGCCACCGGGCCGGTCATCCTGGCGCCCAACCACGTGACGTTCCTGGATTCGATGTTCCTGCCACTGGTGTTGCGCCGGCGGGTGACCTACGTCGCCAAGGCCGAGTACTTCGACTCGTGGAAGACGGCATGGTTCTTCCGTGCCGCGGGACAGATCCCGATGCGCCGCGAGGGCGGGAGCGCGTCGGAGCGGGCGCTCGCCTCGGCGCGCGACGTGCTGAAGTCGGGCAAGGTGCTCGGGATCTACCCCGAGGGCACGCGTTCACCCGACGGTCGGTTGTACCGGGGCCACACCGGCGCAGCGCGCCTCGCCCTCGGGTGCGGTGCCCCCGTCATCCCCGTGGGGCTGGTCGGGACCTCTGAGGTCCAACCGCCGGGATCGAACCGGCCGCGCCCGTTCAAGAAGGTGACGGTGCGTTTCGGTGTGCCGCTCGACCTGTCGCGTTTCGAGGGCGAGTCGGCGGGTGACCCCTTGACCCTGCGTGCTGCCACCGACGAGTTGATGTTCGAGATCCGGAACCTGTCGGGTCAGAACTACGTCGACCGCTACGCCAAGCGGCACAACGTCGTGGGCGGTGCCGATGTGGCCCACGTCCGCACGTCGACCAACGGCGACGGCTACGGCGCCGCCCCGGTCCCGCCCCGGACACCCGAGCACGCCGGAGCGACCTCGGAGCCCGCCGCCTGACCCACCGGCCGCGACGTCGTTCCACCCTGGGCGCGTCGTCCGACACACATCCGACCCGGCGAGCCCGCCGCCGCCCCGGCGCTCGCCGGAGCGCCGTTGTTCCTTCCCGTGACGGGCTCCTGCCTTCCCGGTCTTCCGTTGACATATGTCCATATCGGTATATGATTAGCCCATGGCTCGGGCGGCGACGACAGCGGACGCGTTCAATGCGGTAGCCGAGCCCCGGCGTCGCCAGATCCTCGACGTCCTCTCGGGCGGGGAGCGACCCGTGAACGACCTCGTGGCGCTGCTCGGAGTGGCCCAGCCCCTGGTCTCCAAGCACCTCCGGGTGCTGAGAGAGGTGGGACTGGTCGACGTGCGCGGGGAGGGCCGGCAGCGGATGTACTGCGTCAACAGCCGCCCGCTCAAGCCCATCCACGACTGGGTGAAGAGCTACGAGCAGTCGTGGTCCGAGCGTTTCGATCACCTGGATGTCGTATTGGAAGAGCTCAAGGAAACGGAGGACGACGATGACCAGTAGCGGCACGGCGGTGGTGACGCTCCCCAACGACACGCAGATCCTGATCACCCGGGAGTTCGACGCGCCCCGACACCTGGTCTACAAGGCATGGACGACGCCCGAGCTCATCAGGCGTTGGTGGAGCGGAGACCGAGGTGAGGTCACCGTCGTCGAGGTGGATCTGCGGGTGGGTGGCACGTGGCGTTACGTGATGATCGCCAACGGGGGATTCGAGGTCGCCTTTCACGGGGAGTACAGAGAGATCGTGACCGATGAGCGCATCGTCTCGACCGAGATCTTCGAAGCAATGCCCGATGAGGTGGCGGTCAACACCCACACCTTCACCGAGGAAGACCGACGCACGACCCTCACCATTCTGGTGCAGCACTCCAACCAGGCGATCCGTGACGCGCACATCGCCTCGGGCATGGAAGGCGGCATGCAAGAAGCCATGGACCATCTCGAGCAGGTCGCGATCTCTCTTCGCTAGGGGCGGCTTCGAAGTCAGGTGCTCTTGACCGTCAACGTGAAGCTCTTGGTCACCGGAGTTCCCATCCCCGTGGATGCAGACAGGGTCAGAAGGTAGGTACCCGCCGCGTGCGGGACTCCTTGGAGCGTCCCCGTGCCGTTGCCGCCGGAGGTGAAGGTGACCCCGGGCGGAAGCGCACCGGATTCAGTGACCAACGCCATCGGGAACGCCTTGGCGGACGTGGTGAGGCGGAAGAACCGCCCGACATGGACCGTCGCCGACGCCTTCCGGGCAAAGACAGGAGTCTGGAAGACGAACAACGAGAGGGTCTGGCTCACCTTCTGCTGGCCGGCGCCCGTCCCGTACGCGGCCGTGATGACCGGATGGTAGACACCCCCCGCCTTCGTGCCTCGCGCCGTCCCCGAAAGGGTCGCGGTGCCATTGTGGTTGTCGCGGAGCCGGATGCCCCGGGGCAGCTTCCCCTTCGACGTGATCGAGTGCACGGGCGTCCCGATGGTGGTCACCGCCAGGGAGAACCGAGACCCGGCCACAGCGCTCGCGCCGGTGGCACTCGTGATGGCACGGCCCGGGGTCGTGGCGAACACCGTGCCGGTCAGTTGGGCGAGGGTCGGGTACGTGGAGTTGTCGAGCGTGACCGACAGGCACAGCGGACTGCCGGTCGGCACCGCGGGCTCCCCGCCCTGTCCGCGCACCGCAGCCCAGTCACCTGATCCACCGTTGAGCGTCGGGTCCCACCACAGCAGCTGCGTGGAGCTGTTCACGTTGACGCAACCGTGGAGGTAGACGCTCGTGAACGAGTTCCCGGTCGAGAGCTGGACGTCGTAGAACTGAGTGTTGTTGGGATCGCCGGTGTTGGACTGCAGGTTTCCGACCGGGTCCGACCCGTACTCGGCTCCGGTGATCGTGCCGGCGCCGTCGGGGCCGAAGGCAACCGCGGTGGCGCCGTCAATGCCCGAGACGATGTCGATGAACCCCGATCCCCCTTCGGCAATGCCCGCTCCGACCGTCCCGTCTTGTGTGGCGGGGGCGTAGTTGCCGTCTCCGGAGTACGACGCGGTGATCGTGTAGGGGCTCGAGAAGTAGTCCTCGGTCATGGTGCAACTCACCGCTCCCGAAACGATGGGGAGGTTGGTGCACATCCCGCCGTGTCCGTCGGTGACCGTCACCGTGCCCGTGGGAAGCGCGGGGATGATGGCGGAACCGGGCACGGTCACGACGTAGGTGACCGGTCCGGGGGTGGCCGGGAAGGGGGCGAAGGCGATCAACAGGTCAGGGACGGGTTGCGCCGTCGCTGTCACCGGGCCCGAGATCGGTCCGGTACAAAGACCACAGAACGGCGGGGCGACGACGAAGGTTCCCGACGCGGACAAGGAGTTCCCGCTGACCGTGACGCTGCCGAAGCCCCCGATCTGGTTCGAGGTGTCGCTGAAGTTGACCGTCGGTACTCCCGTCGTCGGGTCGCAGCTGACGACGCCGTTCTCGGGAAGGCTGTTGAGGAAAGGGGGCATGGACACGGTGCCCGACACCGAGACCCCGTCATCGGCCACATCGAACGTCGCAGTGAACGCGCCCGCCGAGGAATGTCCCGTCCACTGGGTCGTGCCGACCAGTGTCGGACAGGTGAAACCGGCGAGCGCGGCGTGCGAGGCGAAGTCGCGGCTCGGGGAGGACCCGGGGGCGCCCCCGGGCACTGTCAGAAGAGCAACGAGGCTCGACAGTCCGAGGATGCTCGCCACCGCGAACCTTGGGAGCCTCGCCTGGCGCGACACGTTGGCAGTTGCGGACATCCCGACCCCCTTCGCGCCGGGTTCTCCGACGCGTCTTCGCCCCGAGACCTGATGGCGACCCCCTACCCGGCCCGGACGCTACGGAACAACGTCGGGTCGTCCACCATCGAAGAGCCACTCGTTTCGTTGCCCGGCTCAACGTTTGTCCTGACAACGAGACTCGCGCTCACCAACCGACGTTGCCGTCGACCATCTCTCGGATGAGATCGGCGTGGCCGTTGTGGCGGGCGTACTCCTCGATCATGTGGAGATAGATCCATCGCAGTGAGCAGGGGTCACCTTCTCTGAGGCCGGTGTCGTCGAGCGAGAACCCCGCGGCGGCGACGCGACTGGCTTCGCACTCCCCGAGCCACGTCGACAGGTCGCTCTCCCAGTCGGC
>JADGOL010000210.1 GCA_017882995.1 Acidimicrobiales bacterium
TGATTCCGCATCTTGTGCCTCCTTGAAGTTCACGGGATCCCCGTAGGGCTCCAGGTGGGCTTGGGAATGCGGGCGGCCCGTCGTCTGGTGCATTCGTCTCGCGGAGCCGGCGCCGGGAAGGGCGGGCGGCCCTGGACTGACTGCAGGTCCGAACGAGGTGCTGACGTGGCGACCCGGGGTTCTGGCGTTAGGCGCTTCCTCCTCTGAGCGGTGTCGACGGTCGACGGACAGGGCGTGGGGTGTGCCGAGCAGCGCGGAGGACCGGGACCCCGGGCGCGCGGCGGCGCAAGGGGGACAAAGCGTTCCGGGGCGGTCCACATGAGCAGGGCCTCTGGGACCCGGGCGACAGCCTCCGCTGCTGTCGCATGGACTCTGCCGATGGCTTGAGTGGGAACAAATGTAAGCGCTTGCGCGTCGGCGCACAAGCTCATCGGGTCTCCGAGGGCCTTTCCGGAGCCCCCTCACCACCTGCGCCGACGCGCCGATGTTGCCTCTGAACAGGGGTTTCTCCCCGCGTCGAGCACCCCGAGTGAGGAATTCGACACCCCGGCAGATATCGGCCCGAAAACGGGTCCACGACGCCGCGAAGACGCCTCGGTAGCGTTGCGGTCTCATGACGCCCACCACCCCCGGCGCGCCGTCGGGACCCTCTGTGACCGACCCGAAACACCCCGCCGACCTGTCCACGCTGTGCATGGCGTGCGGCGCCCCGATGCGCCCCGAGCACGCGCACTACCGGTGTCCGAGCTGCGGCTGGCGCGACTCCTGCTGCGACGGGCCCTACTGAATCACGGCACTGATCACCCGCGTCACGGCCCCGTGCATTCGCACACGAACGCCGGGCGGTGGGTCAGGCGGTGGCGGTCTCGGTGTCTGAACCGCTGGTGAAACCCTCGTCGTCGGGATCCTGCCCGGGCGCGACCCCCGACACGGCGTAGAGGGCCTCGAGCGCGTCGTCGATCACGTCGTCGGTCTCGGCGCCCGCCTCTCTGACCCCGACGAGGGCGGTCAACGACGCGTAGTCGCGAGCGAGCAACCCGGCGTCGGTGTCGGGATGCACCCTGATGCTGGTCCCCGGGGCGGCGAGGTCGAGACGCAGCGTGCCGGTCTGCCCCGGTGGGAGCGCCACATGGGGGAGTGGGGTGTTCTCGTCGCCGGTCACGTGCACGGCGGAGCGGATGGTGCCGACCCGCCCGAGGCGCCCGTGGCGCAGGCCCCGCAACGCACCCAGGGCGACGTTGGGCACGTTGAGGTTGAGCGTGGTCCCCGCCGGCGCCTGTTCCAACACGGGGACGAGGGCAGCCGCCATGGTCGAAGGCGTCTCCCAGGGGACCGGATCGTCTCCCCAGCGGATCGACACCGCCAGGCAGCGCAGCCCGAAATGCGCCCCCGTGAGCGCGGCGCCCACCGTGCCCGAGTGCATGGCGGACCGGCCCACGTTGACACCGTGGTTGATGCCCGAGAGCACGATGTCGGGGCGGGGCCCGAAGCCGCCCACACAGGCGAGGATCACCGCCAGGGCCGGAGGCCCGTCGATGCCGTAGGTGGGCATGTCACCGAGACCCTCGATGGCGTGGGCCTCGTAGTCCACGCCGGCCCGGGAGTGGACCGGGCCGACCGCCGCGCCCGCGCCGCTGTAGTCGATGAGCGGGGCGACGACGACCACGTCGTGGCCGGTCGATGCCGCCACGAGGGCCAGCGCGGCGATGCCCGGGGCGCGCACGCCGTCGTCGTTGGTGACAAGTATCCGCACAGAACCTCCGCTGGCACCCACCACGCAGTGTCGAGGTGCCTCACGCCACGTCGACACTGCCCGCGGCGTCGAGGTGGACCTCATGCACCGAGGTGGGCTCGTCCGTCTACCATACGACTCCGCCACAGACCCGTACGCCTCTGTACGCCGACGACGACCGGACAACGAGCCACCACTTGCCTGTCACCGCAACCGGAACCCAGGCACCCTCGGGTGCGCAGTACGACATCGGTCACGGTCGGCACCAGGTGGTCGTCACCGAGGTGGGCGCCACCCTCCGTTCCTACACCGTGGATGGCCGGGCCGTGCTCGACGGGTTCGGGGTCGACGAACTGTGCGACTCGGGCCGGGGCCAGGTCCTCGCCCCCTGGCCCAACCGGCTCGGCGACGGGAGCTACAGCTACGAGGGCCAAGAGGGCCGCGCCGCGCTCGACGAGCCCGCCCGCCACAACGCCATCCACGGCCTGGTGCGGTGGTTGCCCTGGCAGGTGGTGTCGCGCGCCCAGAACGTGCTCAGCCTCGGCTGCACCTTGCACCCCCAGCCGGGCTACCGGTGGCGACTGTCGCTCGTGATCGAGTACCGCTTGGGCCGCGACGGGCTGACCGTCACCTCGACGGTCACCAACCTCGACCTGACACCCGCACCCTTCGGCATCGGGTTCCACCCCTACCTGACGCTGTCGACACCGATCGACTCCACGTCGCTCGCCATCCCGGCCCGACGGCGCCTCGTGGCCGACGAACGGGGACTGCCGACATCGACCAGCGCGGTGGCGGGATCGGAGCTCGACTTCAGCGCCCCGCGCTGGATCGGCGACACCGTCCTCGACACCGCCTTCACCGACTTCCGTCGTGACACCGACGGGATGGCTCGCGTCGTGCTCGACGACACGGCCGGCGGTCGGGGTGTCACGGTGTGGATGGACGAGCACTTCGGTTACGTCATGGTGTTCACCGGCGACACCATCGAGCCACCGGGGCGGCGCCGGACGTCGATCGCGGTGGAGCCCATGTCGTGTCCGCCCGACGCCTTGCGTTCCGGGGTCGACCTGGTGCGACTCGAGCCCGGCGCCTCGTGGAGCGGGCGCTGGGGGATCGACCCCCGGTAGGGCTCAGGCCGTTCCCGGCGCGGGCGCGCCGAGGCCGGCGGTCGTCGGCGCGGGGACGAAGAGGTGCCCGAGATCTTGCGGCGTGGCGGGCTTGCCGAACAGATACCCCTGGGCATACGGACAGCCGAGGTCGATGAGCCGGTCGCGCTGCTCCTCGCGCTCGATGCCCTCGGCCACCACGGTCAGGTCGAAGGCCTCGGCCACCTCCACCACCGCGCCGATGACGGCGTCGTAGCGCGTACCCAGCGCGTCGATGAAGGACTTGTCGATCTTGACGACGTCGATGGGGAGCCGGGCCAAGGAGTTCAATGACGAGAACCCCGTGCCGAAGTCGTCGATGGCGATGCGCAGCCCCAACCGCCGCAACGCCTGGAGGCGTCGCACCGCGGCCGGGAGGTCGCGGATGAAGAAGCTCTCGGTGATCTCGAGCACCAGGCACTGGGGTGGGAGCCCGCTGTCCTCGAGCGCGGCGGCGACCTCGGCGATCATCCGGTCGTGTTCGAGCTGTCGGCTCGAGACGTTCACACTGACCGAGAAACTCGACGAGTCGCCGATGGTGTTGACCCACTGGGCGGCCTGGGTGCAGGCATGGGCGAGCACCCAGCGCCCGATCTGGAGGATCAGCCCCGACTCCTCGGCGATGGGGATGAACTCCAGGGGCGGGACCAGGCCGCGCTCGGGGTGCTGCCACCGCACGAGGGCCTCGACCCCGACTGTCTTGCCCGTGTCGATCGCCACCACGGGCTGATAGGCGACCGAGAGCTGGTCACCGAGCAACGCCTGGTGCAGGGCCGACTCGATCTCGATGCGCTCGGCGGCACGGGCGGTGAGGGTCTCGTCGAACACCTCCACCCGGGCCCGCCCGCTCTGCTTGGCGTGGTACATCGCGGCGTCGGCCTGGCGCAGCACGTCATTGGGATCGTCCCCGCGCATCCCGAAGGCCACGCCCACACTGGCCGAGACGAAGCACTCGACACCGTCGAGCACGAAAGGGCGGTCGAAGGCGGTGAGCAGTCGCCAGGCGTAGGCGACGGCACCCTTGCGGTCGGTGATCCCCTCCACGAGCACGGCGAACTCGTCGCCACCGAAGCGCGCCACCAGGTCGCCACCACGCGCCGTCGACGCGATGCGCCGGGCCACCTCGATCACCAACTCGTCACCGGTGGTGTGGCCGCGGCTGTCGTTCACGTACTTGAAATGGTCGACGTCGAGGAAGCACACCGCGATGGGTGGCCCCGGGAGCTGGGCCCGGTTCAGGGTCTCGGCCAGTTGCTCCGCGAACAGCGCCCGGTTCGGCAGTCCCGTCAGATGGTCGTGGGTGGCCTGGTGTTCGAGGCGGCGTTCGAATTCGCGGCGCTCGGTGACGTTGCGGGCCGTGGCGGTGATCACGAGGCCCTCCGGTGTCTCGATGGGGCCGAGGACGATCTCCATGGGGAATTCCATGCCGTCCTTGCGCACTCCTGAGACATCGGCCACGTCGCCGATCACGATCGTGCGGGGGTTTCGGATGAAGTCCTCGTAGTAGTCGCGCAGCACGCTCTGGACCCACGGTGTGGTGAGGGAGCCCACGCTCTGGCCGGCCAGCTCGTCGGGCTCGTACCCGAAGAGCCGACGGACCTGGTTGTTGGCCTCGAGGATGATCCCGTCGGTGCTCATCACGATCATGGCGTCGGGAGCGGACTCGATGAGCGACCGGAAGTGCGCGGCGTCCCGGCGTTGGTGCTCGAGTCGCCGCGCGCTCTCGAGGCCGTGTCCGGCATGCGCGGCGAGGAGTTCGAAGGCGGCCACCTCGTGGTCCTCGACGGTACGTTGGACACGGGTGCCGCCCACGAGGATGGCCGAGAGCTCTCCTTCCACCCACACCGGCGTGGCGATCACCGTCCGAAATCCGTCGGCGCGCAGCTCCGGGTGCCCCCCGGTGCGCTCGAGGTAGTCGTCGACGACGACGGTCCGGCGCTGTTCGGAGACGAGCGCCACCATGCCCCGGTCCGCGCTGTGGACCCCCTCGACATAGGAGTCGGGGAGCCCCCGGGCGTGGACGACCCGATAGGTCCGGCGGTCCTCGAGCAGCTCGCAGATGTTGGCGCCTTCGAACCCGAGCTCGTTCACGGCGTCGACGGCCCAGGCCAGGATGGAGTCCTCGTCGAGTGAGTCCAGCTGCCGGCCCAACCCTGCCACCCGGCTCCACAGGCTCGCCCGGTGCTGGTGCTCGGCGGTGGCCCGCTCGCGCAAGACGAGCTGTCCGGTGAGCTGGACCGAGATGAGATCCGCGGCCCCGGCGGTGGCCA
>JADGOL010000211.1 GCA_017882995.1 Acidimicrobiales bacterium
ATGGCCGAGATGGTGGCCGACGCCTATCCCGGTGCCAGCACCATCGAGCACGTCGAGGACCCCCGGGTGGAGAAGCAAGAGCACTACTACCGGGCGGCGCACACCAAGCTCCTCGACCTGGGCCTGGGGCCGCATCTGCTCGGCCCCGCCACCATCCGGTCGCTCCTGGCGGTCGTCGACCGCCACCGCGACCGGGTCGACCTTCAGGCCATCGCCCCGACGGTGCAGTGGCGCAAGACCGCCAGCACACTGCCGACATCCGCGGGTCTCGTCACCGACCCGCCGGGCTGAGTCACCCCGCCCGGATCACCTCGGCCGGCTAGGGCCCCTCGCCGCCCGAGGCGGTGCACGACCGCGGGTCGAACGGTGCCAGCGCCTGGGTCGGAGCGGTGGGCGCCTGCAGCGTCGACACGGTCGGGGCCGACGTCGACGGGCTCGACGGGGTTCCCTTCGAGGTTCCCGACGTGGAGGACTTGGCTTGGGCCGGTGCGTTCACCGAGAAATTCGAGCCCGTCACGACGGTCACGTCGGCACCGAAACTCGTCGGGGCCTTGCCCAAGGTGGCCGTCCCCGTCAGCGAGTGCAACACCTTTTCGGCAGCGGCCAGATGGCTGGGTGACGAGTAGTAGACGTAGGTCTCCGACAGCGAGCCGCTCGCCGGGGAGTCCCCCTGGCCGACGACGTTGAATCCGAGAGCACCCAGTGCCGACGCCGTGTGGCCCGCCTGCCCGGTCAGTCCCGTCCCGTTGAGCACCGAGACCGTGACCGAGCCCGGCGCCGGGAGCGGTTTGCCGGTCATGGTGTCGGCGTCGGAGCCGATGCCGAGGAATCTCGAGATGGCCTGGAAGTCGTCGGGCTGGCTCGTCAGCTCCACGTTCCCGTAGTCGTAGCCGTGGTAGAGGTAGTTGAGGCTCGAGAGCACGATCACCGGGAGCGTCTGTTGCGGCGTCTTCTGGACGTCGATGCCGTGGAACGTGGTCACGAGGCCGAACATCGACGAGAGCGACAGGGCCGAGTCGACCTGCAGCTGCGGGGCCACCGCGGTGAGCAGGTCGTGGTCGGTGATCGGGTTGCCCAGTCCCCGCTTGTCCACGGCACTGGCGAGCACCCGGAGGAACTCGTGGTCCCGGCGGATCCTGCTCAGGTCGCTTTGGGGGTCCGGGGTCCAATCGGCGTGGTTGTTCGACTTCACGTTGGGGCCCTTGTAGACGAGGTGCCGGGCCCGGACCACCTCCAGCGCCTGGAAGCCGTTGAGCTGTCGACACCCCGCCGTGGGCACGTTGAGCCCCGAGTAGGCGTCGAAGACGGGCTCGGGGAAGTACATCTTGATCCCACCCAGGGCGTTCACCACACCCTGGAAGCTGTCGAAGTTGAGCTCCACGTAGTGGTGGATGGGGATCCCGAAGTCCTCCTCGATCGCGCTCACCAGCTGCTCGGGCCCTTCGACCAGGGCGGCGTCGATCTTGTTGGCGCCCGTGGCGCGGGCGTTGGGGACGAACAGGTCGCGGGGGATCGACAAGATCGACGCGGTGTGCTTCGTCGGGTCGACGTGGAGGATCATCACCACGTCGCTGTTGATGCCGGTGACACCTTCGGAGCACAGCCCGAATGCCTTGTTCTGGTGCTTGAGAGCGCATCGTGACGTGGAGCCCACCAAGACGAGGTTCTCGACCCCCGACGGTGGTTGCGCGACCAGATTGCCCACGACGACGCGGTGGATCTTGTGGCTGATGTACTCGACGTAGCCGATGCCGGAACCGGCGATGACGACGATCAAGGCGGCCACCACCAGGCCCACTCGGAAGAGGCGCCGCGTCGTTCGGGAGCGGGTCTTCTTGCGGATGTCAGCGCGCCCGTAGACGGGCGGCGGTGCCGGGGGGGTGCTTTCAGGCACGGGAGGCGAGTGTAGCGGCGGGGTACCGCCGGACTTCGTCATGCGAGGCCGTCTCGGGGCCAGAACGTCGCCGTCGGTCGCCCGCACCAAGGCCTCGACCAGGTGGGACGGCCCTCGGTGCCAGTAGGGTCGCAGCGATGGTCGGGGAGCGACGTCGACCGGTGCCCGGCGATCGACGTCGACCCGGGCGACGGCGGGCGCGGGGAAGAGCCTTGCTGCGGTTGGCCGTCCCCATGGTGCTGTCCGCCGTCGTGGTGGTCCTGGGTGTCAGTGCCGTGGCCCAGATCGGTCCCTCCTCGGGCCCGTACCGGCGGACGGTGGACCGGGGATACGCGGCCCTCGCGCAGCCGCTGGCGGTGGAGTCCGACAGCTCGGGGGCGGCCATGCTCTCGTTCTTGCGCGAGGCGAGCGCGCTCGGTCGGATCGCGTTCTTCTTCGACCTCGACACGCTCGCGATCGACACGGCCGCGCTGGCGCGCCGCTACGACGCCATCACACCGCCTGATCCCACCACCGGCTCGGGGTGCGCGACGGCCATCACCGGGCGGGCCTCCGCGGTGTCCACGCTGCGATCCGCGCTCGAGGGTGTCGTCGGTGGGCGGACCGGGCTGGGTGTGGTCGACGAGGCCGCCGCCACCGCCGCGGTGACCTCGGTCGGTGCCGAGTTGCAGTCCGCGGACGCGTCGTGGGCCGCGTGCCGGCGAGCCCTGCGACGCGCACCGGGGTCGGCCCTGGTCCCGAGGTCGACGTGGGTACGCGACCCGGGACCCTTCGGGGCTGGCGCCGCGAGCCACCTCGTGTCGGCCATCGCGGGCTCTCATGCACTGACCCCGGTCCACCGCATCGTCGTCCTCGGCGTGGTGACCGACCCCACCGCCGTGGCCAGTGGGTCGACGCTCGTGGCGCCGGCGGCCACCACCCTCGTCGTCCATGTCGTGTTGGCCAATCAGGGCAATGTCGACGAGCACGGCGTCGAGGTCGGTGGCGAGGCGACCCTGCAAGGCATATCGGCGAGCCCCGTGGTCGTCCAGCAGACCGTCAACCTGGCCGCGGCGCGGTCCACGACGATTGCCCTCCCGGGCCTGAAGGTGGCGCCCGGCTCCTCCTACACCTTGCAGGTCCTGGCGGAGTCGCCGCATTCGCCGGGAACCGGCGCGCTGGCGGCGCGGACGATCCAGGTCCAGGTGCAACCGGCCGCCACCTTGACCTCGGTGACGTCTTCGCCGCTCGTCGCCGTCCGGGGTCGCCAGGTGAGCCTCGTCGCCGATGTCACCTCGGCGTTGTCGCGGGCGCGGTCCTCGTCGAGCGCGGCGTCGCCCACGGGCACGGTGACCTTCGCCGATGACGGCGCCACCGTCGCGGGGTGCGGCGCCCAGCCCGTCCACCACGGAAAGGCCACGTGTCTCGTCACCTACGCCACCGCCTCGGCGCACGCCATCACGGCCCAGTACTCCGGTGACGCGCGCGATGCGGGGTCGATGTCTCCGGCCATCACCCTCAAGGTGGACTGAGCGCCCCCCATCCCTCACGACCAGACGTCGGCCGATCCGGCTCCAGGGGTCGCACCGGCGTGCCGGGGTGACCCAGCTGACCACGGACCCATAGGATCGGGGTGGGACGTCAGAGGAGGATCCGAGCGTCGTGGCAGAGAGCATCACCATCACCGACAACCGGACGGGCAATCAGCTCGAGATCCCCATCCGCAACGGCGGAGTCGAGGCGGGTGAGTGGAGCAAGCTCCTTCCCGGCATCTGGTTCTACGACCCGGGGTTCACCGCCACCGCCGCGTGCGAGAGCTCGGTGTCGTTCGTCGACGGGGACGCCGGGATCCTGCGTTATCGCGGCTACGAGATCGCCGAGTTGGCCGAGCACTCCAACTACCTCGAGGTCGCCTATCTCCTCCTGCACGGCGAGCTGCCCACGGCAGGCGAATTCGACTCGTGGCGTCACGAGATCACGTACCACACCTACATCCACGAGAACGTACGAAAGCGGTTCCTTGAGGGGTTCCACTACGACGCCCATCCCATGGGGATGCTCGTCTCCGCCGTGGCGGCGCTGTCGACGTTCTACCTCGACGCCAAGGAGATCTTCGACCCGGAGTCCCGCCGCCGCCAAGTCATCCGGCTCATCGCCAAGATGCCCACGCTGGCCGCCGCCGCGCACCGGTTCTCGGTGGGGATGCCCTTCGTCTACCCCGACAATTCCCTCGATTTCGCCGGCAACTTCCTGTCGATGATGTGGAAGGTGGCCGAGCCCCGCTTCGACGCCAACCCCACCCTGGCCCGGGCGCTCGACATGTTGTTCATCCTTCACGCCGATCACGAGCAGAACTGCTC
>JADGOL010000212.1 GCA_017882995.1 Acidimicrobiales bacterium
GGAGGGGGTGCGTCGGATGTCGGCCCGGCATTCCCATTCTGGTTACCCACGGGCTCGGCGGGCTCGGTTCTCGGAGTCGTCGCCGGTGCCGGCGCATGCTCGGTCATGGACCGGACAAGCGAAGTCAGTTCCGACTGCAACTCCCTGTTGACTCTGGCGAACCCGTCGATGGTCTTCTGAAGCTGCTCGGTGACAGAAGGATCCATCGCCGGCTGGCGAGCCTCCTCCAGAAGCCGGTGAGCCTCCCGTTCCGCTGCCGTCACGATACGGGCGGCCTCAAGCTCGGCGTCGGCGAGGAGCTGTTTGGTCCGTTTCTCGGCATCGGCGACGGCCCGATTCACATGATCCTGGGCCCGGAGGAAGAGCTCGCCGATCTTCACCTCGTTGTCGTGTTCTTCGCGGGCCAGGACCAGGAGAGCTCTCAGGCGGTCGAAGACCTCGTGGAGCTCAGTCATTGTCCCGGCCGCCTCACTGACGGTGCGACCGATGGCCACGATCGGGTCCCGACCCTCCTCGGCATGGGCAGGAGCTTGACCCGCGACCTCGATCCCATCGGGAAGAGCAGACATCAGACCTCCGGGGAAGTGGACAGGAACCTGGACCTGGACCACGCGTGTTCTGTGTACTGAGAAGCAACCAGTAATGCCAACTTTACCATTGAGGTCTTTCGAATCAGCCGCCAATTCTGACGAGGAATATGAGAATTGGAAGTGGAGGAGGGTCCGATCGCACAAGCAATTCCGTTCACCGAAGGTGCCCAACGGTGGCAACTCGTGACGGCGCCCGGCACCGGGAGGGGGGTGTTGGCGCGCCTCGGCTGGGCGCCCGGAGAGCGCCCAGCCGAGATCGCAACGCCGTGGTCGTCCGTCTGAGACGGTCCGCCGGCTAGCTCGTCAGCGTCAAATGGAGCGTGGCGGTCGCCGTCTCCTTGCCGTGAGCGCTGGGGTTCGGGTGCTTGGTGCTGGACTTCACCTTCGAGTCAGTCACGGTCACCGTGAGGGTGAACACGCCGGGCTTGACCTTCTTGCTCACGGCCGGGGTGCCTGAGATCAGGCCTGTCGTCTTGCTGGCCTTGAGACCCTTGGGCAGGCCCTTCACCTTGAACTTGAACGGCGCCGTGCCTCCCAGGACGGAGATCGGACCGCTGCTGTAGGAGCTACCGATCGTCGCTGCCGGCAGAGACGTCGTGCTCACCCTGAAGCCCGACGAGAGAGAGAAGCTCTGCGTGGCGTCGGGAGCCCCACCGTTGAACGACTTGAAGGTGAGGGGGAAGGTTCCGATGGCGCTGGGCTTGCCCGTCAGGGTGGCCGTACCGTTGCCGTTGTCGTGGAACGTCACGCCTGATGGAAGCGCCCCCGTCTCGGTGATGGTCGGGCTCGGATTGGCCAGCTCCGTTGTCCCCGTCGTCATCACGGTGAACGTGGTGGTCGTGAACGTCGGGAACGCTGCGCTCGCGGCCGACGTGAAGGTCGGTGAGACGATCGTGAACGGAGCTGAGAACGCCCGGGTCGACGGATTGCTGAAGTCATTGTTGTAGTCGACGCCCACCCACAGGACGCAATCACTCGAGGCGTCGCAGTTGATATTCGACGTGCCCGGGCTCGCCAGCTTGGCCAGGGTGTACGTGGAGTGGAAGTTGCCGCTGGCATCCGTATTGATCTGATTCGAGCTGACGGTGTTGCCGTCACAGCCCTGAGCAGGATCGAACGGCAAGTTCGATGGAGACCCTCCGGGGTCGGAGCACTCGATGATCTCGAGGCCTGTGGGGTCGGCAGAGTGAGCCGGGAAACCCGTGCCGGTCAACGTGACCGTCCCCCCGTCGGCCAGGGAACCCGAGGAGTTCACAATCGTGACACTGGCACCGCTGGCGCTGGCAGGTCCGGCGAACGGGATCGAGATCCCAGAACCGGCGAGGGCGAGGGCGGCTCCGACGAGCGCAAGTCGCGTCTTCTTTCGCATCGAGACGTAGTCCTTTGGTTGGGGGTGGTCTGGTCGGGTGGAGACAGTCGGACCGCGCGATTGCTCCGACCCATCGGCATCTCATCAAGAACAAAGGCCCAGCACAAGGGCCAAATCCGGTCGTTGCGAAGAGTTCATCTCGAGTTCGCGACGCGGTCACCCCACGGTCACGCGTCGGTTGCAAATGCCGTTCTGGCACCAACGAACGTGCGGCTCTTCCTGTCCGGGTGAACGCGAGCGGTAGTGGCGCGATGACGCGGTAGACGCAGCGGGAGCGTGCTCGCATCGACGCTCCAGCCGCAATGCGTACGACCTCGCGACGCATGCTTGGACAGCGTTTCGATTCTTGGCTCCGACGTCGAAATACCTTGGTTCACCGATCTGTCACCCTTCATTCGCGAAGCGATTACCTCCACTCGATACCGTCCCTGGTAATACCCGCGGGGGGGTCCGACAGTGATGCTGCGACCACAATCTGAGCACTGAGGCGTGTGACGCCATGTCCATGACTCAGCAGTTGGCAGTAGTCGTGAAGGTAGCCAGTCATCGTTGCCTTCCGGTCCGCGTCGGTCTCGTCGGTGCCTCTCCTCGACAGGGGGGCATCCTCGAACGCGCACCGACACATTCGGCTGGGCCACCTCAATAGCCGTGTGTGCTGCCTCGTCGAAGAACGCAGGCTTTGTGCCTCCCTCGCCGACCCCATCCCATGGTGGTGCGGCGTCGATCCTCGTCGTCGAGGATGAGGAGTCCTATCAGGAGGCCTTGCTGATAGGGCTCACCCGAGAGGGGTATCACGTCGAAGTGGCGTCGGACGGCGTCGCAGCGCTGCAGTCGTTCATCGACCATCCACCCGATCTGGTCCTCCTGGACCTGCTCCTACCGGGAATCTCGGGGTTGGAGGTGTGTCGAAGGATGCGGGCCATCGCACCCACCCCGATCATCATCGTCTCGGCGCTCAACACCGAGACCGACGTCGTGCTGGCCTTTGAGTTGGGAGCGGAGGATTACATCTCCAAGCCATATCGGCTCCGAGAATTGGTCGCTCGCATCCGCTCTGTTCTGCGCCGAATCGCTCTATCGTCCCAGGAGACACCGGGCAATGCAGCGTCAGAGGCTTCTCGGCCCGATGCCATTGCGGCGGGTCCGTTCCAAGTCAACTTCGCTCGGCGGGTCGTCACCGCCGCGGGTAGCCCGATTCACCTGTCTCGCCGAGAGTTCGATCTCCTGGCGTTGTTGTTGTCACCGCCGGGAAGAGTCCGGACGCGCGACGAGTTAATCGACAAGCTCTGGTCTGGCCGAGACCTCGCCGACACGCGGACGCTCGACACACACGTTCGCCGACTTCGGCTCAAGCTGGAGGTCGATCCTGCTCATCCCCAGTTCTTGCTCACGGTTCGCGGGGTAGGATTCAGATTCGAGCTCGGAGTGTACGAACAATTCCCTTCCTTCGCTCCACCTGCCACGGACCCATGACCGCTCGAGAACCGCTGTCAGGGAGAGATTGCAGTCATCTCTGCATTGAAAGCGGCCTGCAGGGTGTTCCACAGAGGCTGAGTCGTCGGTGGCAGGCAGTCTTCGTCGTAGTACCACCAGAAGTAGCCCCCGACGTAGTACGGAAGGTCGATACCAAGGCCGTAGTAGTAGTCCATGATCGACTGAGCCGCGCCAAGGGTGCCGGTGGTAACAGGTTTGTCCATGCCGATCTCACCGAAGCCGAGTTGGGCGCGGGGATAGAGGCCGTGGAGCCGAGCGAAGTAGGCCGTCCAAGTGGTGGCACTGGGGCGGATGCCATTGCAGTCGCCCTCGTAGTAGGAGAGAAAGACATAGTCGAGCCCGTTCCGGATCGCGGCCGGCACGTACCTCTGGGTGAAGGCGATCGGATCGAGCTCCTTGGGTCCATCACCGCAGCCGATGTTGTAGTAAAGCGTCAGAGCGCTGCGCTTTCCCGCTGATGCCACGTCGTCGTAGGCGTGGGTGATCTTGGCTTCGACGGTGGAGTACCGTCCCGTCCAGTTCCCGTTCACCTCGTTCCCGATCTCCCATACGTCCACCCAAGTGCCGAGCGTGGACACGTATGACTTGACTCTCTTGTCGTATGAGGTGGTGGAGATGCGACGTGAATCCGAGGAGTCGAGGAGCTCTCCCATGATGTAGCTCACGGGCTGGATCTCCTTGACGGCCACCTCGTAGTTGGCCGCCCGCTGCTTCAC
>JADGOL010000213.1 GCA_017882995.1 Acidimicrobiales bacterium
CCGCCGTGGGTGTTGGTGGGCAGCTTCCCGCCGGGACCGATGTGGCCGTCGCGCAGGAACTCCTTGGCCTCGCCCCACTCACAGAAGCCGAGCTCCTCGAGCTGGTAGAGCACGAACGGCGTGAAGTGGTCATAGAGCACGGCGCACTGCATGTCGTCGGGGCCCAGTCCTGAGGTCTCCCAGAGCTGGCGCGCCACCACGCCCATCTCGGGAAGATGGGTCATGTCGTCGCGGTAGTACGACGTCATCATGTCCTGCTGTGATCCCGAACCCTGAGCCGCCCCTTCGATGACCGCCGGCGGTCGAGCGCAGTCCCGGGCGCGCTCGAGGCTGGTGACGACGATGGCCTGGCCGCCGTCGGACTCCTGACAGCAGTCCAGCAGGCGCAGCGGCTCCACGATCCAGCGCGACGCCTGGTGCTCCTCCAAGGTGATGGGCTTGCCGTAGAACCACGCCGCGGGGTTGGTCGCCGCGAAAGCCCGGTCGGCCACGGCCACGCGCCCGAAGTCCTCGGTGGTGGCGCCGGTCACGTGGAGGTACCGCTGCGCGAACATCGCCACCCACGACGCCGGGGTGAGCAGGCCTTGGGGCGCGTACCACGAGAAGTGGGCATTCTCGGCATTGGCGACGGGGGCGCGCCCTTGGACACCGGTCCCGAAACGGTGACCCGAGCGCTCGTTGAAGGCCCGGTAACACACGACGACATCCGCCACGCCGCTGGCGACGGCCATGGCCGCCTGGTGGACGGTGGCACACGCGGCGCCTCCGCCGTAGTGGATCCGGCTGAAGAACGTGAGGTCCCCCATCCCGAGGGTGCGGGCCACCTCGATCTCGGGGTTGGAGTCGGCCGCGAAGGTGACGAGGCCGTCCACCTCGGATGGGGCGATGCCGGCGTCGTCGAGGGCGCTGCGCACCGCCTCGGTGGCCAGACGCAATTCGCTTCGGCCCGAGTCCTTGGAGAATTCCGTGGCGCCGATCCCGGTGATGGCGGTGGTGCCCGCGAAGCTGTGGTGACGGGGGGACCTCGCGCTCACGACACCGACCTCATGAAGTGCCCGCACCGTCACTGGGGACCGAGAGGCGGACCGTGCCGGTCACGTGGTCACCCCGGCTGTTCGCACCTCGCAACGTCACCTCCACGACACCCCGGCCGTCATGACGCTGCGCCGGGAGCTCGGTGGTGGTCACCGTCCCGGTGAGCGTCATGGTGTCACCGGGATAGTTGGGGGCGCCCAAGCGGATGGACACCGACTCGATGAGCGCTCCGGGCCCGGCCCAGTCGGTCACGAATCGCCCCACGAAACCGTTGGTGGTGAGGATGTTCATGAAGATGTCGGGCGATCCGCGCTCCACTGCAAGTCCCGGGTCGTGGTGGACGTCCTGGTAATCGCGCGAGGCGATGGCGGTGGCGACGATCAGGGTCCGGGTGAGGGGGATGGCCAGCTCGGGCAACGTGTCGCCCACACTGATCTCCTCGAATCGCAGGGTCTCGGCGCGCACCGGGCTCACGGTTCTGGCACCCCGACGACCGCAGACGCCTCACGCAGCCGCGTCGCCAGCAACGAACCCAGGCGCGAGAGCTCCGCGCTCGGGCCCTGCAACATGAGCTCGATCTGCTTGCCCCACAGGAAGTACCGGTGGATGGGGTAGGAGATATCGGCCCCGAGGCCGCCGTGGAGATGCTGGGTGGCGTGCACGACACGTTGGCCCGCCTCCGATGCCCACCAGTGGGCGACGGCCACCGCTTCGGTGGCCGGGAGGCCCTGGTCGATGCGCCACGCCGCTTGCCATGTGGTCACCCGGATGGCCTCGGTGTCGATGTAGGCATCCGCGGCGCGCAGCATGGTGCCCTGGAACGAGGACAGGGGACGACCGAATTGGTGGCGTTGGTTGAGGTAGGCCGCGGCGCGACGCACGGCCTCCTCGGTCACGCCCAACTGGATGGCGCACAGCCCGGTGCGGGCCCGGTCGAGCATCCACGCCACCGCGCCCGCGCCGTCGTCGGGACCGACCAGGACCTCCGCGCCCGAGATCGGCGCCCCGTCCATGTGGACGTGGGGGTGGATCTGGTGGTCCGTGGTCGTCGCCCGCTCGATCGTGGTGCCGGGGCCGGCGGGGTCCACGAGGGCCACGATGATCCCGTCCCCGGGCGAGCCGTCGACCGCGGCCGGGACGAGGACGCGGGTGGCGACATGGGCCTGGGGGACCGCGAAGGCGGTTCCGTGCAAGCGCCACCCGTCGCCGGCGCGCTCGGCGCGCACCGTCGGATGATTGCGCGTGCTGGCGGCCACTTCGTTGAGCGCGGCGGACAGCCGGACCTCACCCGAAGTCACTCCCGGGAGCCAGCGGGCTTGTTGCTCGGGTGTCCCGAAACGGGTCACCGGCAAGGCCCCGAGGACGACCGTGGCCCACAACGGCACCGGCGCCACGGCGCGACCCTGTTGCTCGAGGACGAGACACAGCTCGATGAGGCCGAGGCCCGAACCCCCGTGTTCCTCGGGGAGCGCGAGGCCGAGGAGGTTGGCCTTGGCGAGCTCGGACCACAGGGTCTCGTCGAAGCGGTCGGGGCCGGCCTCGATCTCCGCCACCCGATCGACAGTCGCCATGCCCTGGAAGATCGACGCGGCCGCCTCTGACACGGCCAGCTGCTCTTCGGTGAAGTCGAAGTCCATCAGGCGTCTCCGGTGACCGCACCGACTCGACCGGCACCAACGGGCACGGCGGGTCGGAACATGGGGATCGTGAGCTCGTCGTCGACAGCCACCATCTCGGCCACCACGGGCATGCCGATCTCCACGTCGGCGGGATCGATGCCGATCAGATCCCCCACCAGGCGCGTCCCCTCCTCGAGCTCGACCACGGCGATGGGCAGGGGGTAGTCGAACGCCGCGACTTGGGGATGGTGGACGACGACGAAGCTGTAGACCGTCCCGCGCCCGCTCGCGGTGACGGTGTCCCACTCGAAGGACCCACACGACGCGCACGCCGGGCGGGGCGGGTGTCGGAGCACGCCGCACTGCGCGCAACGCTGGATGAGCAGTGTCCCGTTCCGGGCGCCCTCGAAGAAGAAGGCGATGTCGTGGGTGATGGCCGGACGGGGACGAAGAGCAACGTCCTTGGGCCGTGACGACTGGGGTCGGAAGCGAAGGATGCGGAACCGCATCGTGGCCACTCGCTCGCCGTGCTGGTCGGTGAACTCGAGGCGGGTCGTGACGAAGTGCCCGTCGCCCAACCCGGTGTGCTTCTCGGGTGACACCGAGTCGATGACCGAGGTCACCGTGAGCCGGTCCCCGAGCACGATGGGCCGGACGTACTCCTGGTCGCAGTTCGTGGCGACCACCGACGTGAACCCCGCCGCGTTCAAGGCGTCGAAGAGCTGTTCCTGCGCCGAAGCCTCGCCCGACGCGTCGCGCTGAGCCTTCCAGGCGCCGTCGGGCTGGGACAGATAGCCGCGCATGATCCACGCCTGGAGCATGGTGGGTGGCGCCACGACGCCGGGGAAGCCGTTGGCGCGGGCCGACTCCTCGTCGACGTAGACAGGGTTGTCGTCGCCCATGGCGTCGACCCAGTGTCGGATCATCGCCTGGTTGACCTCGTCTCGGGCTTCAGCGGGCGGGCCGCTCGGTCTGCCCTCGAAGGCCCGCAGCTGTGCCAGCAACGCGTCGGCGTCGGTTGTCGCGTCGGAACGCCCGGACGCCATCGGGATCACCGCGACGCCCGGGTCATACCCAGGCCGGCCATGGCGACGATCTCACGTTGGATCTCGTTCACGCCACCTCCGAAGGTGTTGATCTGGGCGTGACGGGCGGTGCGCTCGAGCCGGCCCGCCAGGACGGCCCCGGGCGAGTCCGGCGACAGATAGCCGGCCGCGCCGACGATCCCGAGCAGGCGGCGGTAGATGTCGATGCTGCGCTCGACCCCGAACACCTTCACCGTCGAGGAGTCCGCCGGGGTCATGGTGTCGGCCGAGAGAGCGGCGGCCATACGCCAATTGAGGAGGTACATCGCCTCGAGCTCGGCTCGACACCGAGCCAGGTCGGTCTGGACCCAACCAAGGTCGAGCACGGTCGGTCCGTCGGGGGTGACGGTGGCGGCGGCCCACGCAGCGACCTCTTCGTAGAGCTGCGAGGCGAAGCCGCTCCACGCCGCGAGACCCACGCGCTCGTGGTTGAGCTGGGTGGTGATCATCCGCCAGCCCTCGTTCTCGGCGCCGACCAGTTGCTCGACCGGTACCCGGACGTCGGAGTAGTAGGTGGCGGTGGTCCGGGCACCCGCCACCGTCACGATCGGGCTCCACGAGAAACCGGGCGAGTCGGTGGACATGGCCAGGATGGAGATGCCCTTGTGCTTGGCGGCGTCGGGGTTGGTGCGCACCGCCAACCAGATGTAGTCCGCCAGGTCGGCGCCACTGGTGAAGACCTTGGCCCCGTTCACGACGTACTCGTCACCGTCGCGCACGGCCCGCGTCTGCAATGACGCCAGGTCCGTGCCCGCTTCGGGTTCGGTGTAGCCGATGGCGAAGTTGACCTCTCCGGCCAGGATGGCGGGGAGGAAGAACGACTTCTGCTCTTCGCTGCCGAAGCGCATGATGGTCGGGCCCACCGTGTTCACGGTCACGAAGGGGAAGGGGGCACTGGCCCGACGGGTCTCGTCGAAGAAGATGAATTGGTCGGTGGCGGGGCGACCCTGGCCGCCGAACTCCTTGGGCCATCCGATGCCGAGCCAGCCGTCCTTGCCGATGCGCCCCACGACCTGGCGCCACAATTCGCCACCCTCGCCCACCTCGCCGATGCCCTGGCGGACCTCGTCGGTGAGCAATTCGGCGTAGTACGCGCGCAGTTCCTGGCGCAGGGCCAGCTGCTCGGGGGTTTCCTCCAGGAACATGGCGCCGTCCTACCACCGGTCCGAGCCGGATCGCCCGGTCCCGGCCATCGCTGTGGCTCGTTGCTGTTGCAATCTCTTGCTACGTGCTCTTGCTACGTGCTCTTGCTGCGTGTCGCTGCTGTAACTCGTTCTAGTTTGGCACCGTACCAGCCGCACTGCGGGGCACGACAATTGCCCTTTCCCGAGACCCGCGGGCCACGGAGCCGTGCCCGAGAGGACCCGGTCGAGCCGGTCCCGACGACGAGAGGTCCCGTTGGCCGGTGCCGGGGCGGCGGCGTATCATCACTGGAACACGTTCTGAAAACGTGGCCGGCCCTTCGGCGGGCGGGGCTCGGCGGCCACGATGGCCCCAGCACCTCGGGCCGGGACGTCGACGACGTACCGAGGAGGGACCGCCCATGGAGCTCAACGAGATCGACCTCACCGACTCCCGGAATTTCGTCTCCGCAGTCCCCCACGAGTGGTTCGCCGAGTTGCGTCGCCAGTCTCCGGTGTACTGGCACGAGGAGGCAGAGGGCCCCGGCTTCTGGTGCGTCACCAAGTACGACGACTGCGTCAACGTGAACCGGGACTACGAGCACTTCTCGTCGGCGAAGCGGGCCACCTTCTTGTGGGAGATGCCCGAGGACCAAATCGAACAGCTCCGGCTCATGATGCTCAACATGGACCCGCCCCTGCACACGCGCTACCGGCGTCTGGTCAACAAGGGCTTCACGCCGCGCATGGTGAACCAGCTCGAGCAGAAGATCCACGAGACGGCCGACACCATCATCGACGCCGTCATCGAGAAGGGTCAGGCCGACTTCGTCACCGACATCTCCGCTGAGCTCCCGTTGCAGGTGATCGCTGATCTCCTCGGAGTGCCCCAGGCGGACCGTCACAACATGTTCGACTGGTCCAACCGGATGATCGGCCAAGAGGACCCAGAATTCCAGACCACCGCGAACGGCGAGGAGTACGCCAACGAGGCGGCGATGGAGCTCTACGCGTATGCCGCCGAGCTGTTCGCAAAGAAGAAGGCCAACCCCACCGATGACCTCATGAGCGTGCTCTCGAGCGTCGAGGTCGACGGCGACAAGCTCTCGGAGCTCGAGCTCGAGCTGTTCTTCCTTCTCCTCACCGTGGCCGGCAACGAGACGACCCGGAACCTGATATCGGGCGCGATGCACACCTTCTTCCAGAACCCCGACCAGTGGCAACGCCTCGTCGCCGATCGCTCCCTCCTGCCCAGTGCCACCGAGGAGATGCTCCGCTACGTCACACCGGTCATGAACTTCCGGCGCCAGAGCACCGGACCGGTCGAGATCCGTGGCCAGCACATCGAAGAGGACCAGAAGGTCGTCTTCTTCCACATCTCGGCCAACCGTGACGAGGACGTCTTCGACGATCCCGACAAATTCGACATCGGGCGGACTCCCAACCCCCACATGGCCTTCGGTGGCGGCGGCCCCCACTTCTGTCTGGGTGCGAACCTGGCCCGCATGGAGATCCGGGTCATGTTCGAGCACCTGCTCGACCGCATGCCCGACCTGCGCCTCGACGGCGAAGCCCAGCGGCTCCAGTCTGCGTTCATCAACGGGGTGAAGCATCTTCCCATCGCCTTCAGCCCCGGCGCACCCGTCGGGCGCTGACGAGTAGGTCGCCCAGAGCACCGGGCGGCCCGAGGAGAGGTTGGTTTCGTGCGATTTCATCAAGCGGTGACATTTCTGCCCACCCTGCATGCCCTCGAGCTGGCCAAGGCCGCCGACACCCAGGGATACGACGGCATGTACGTGTCGGACCACATGTTCTTCCCCCGCGATCGCCAGTCCCGGTACACGTACTCGACGCGCGAGGACGGCGCGCCGGGATTCGGGGACCACTGGGACCCCGACACCCACTGGCCCGACCCGTGGTGCCTCATCTCCGCCATGGCGGCGGTGACCCAACGCGTCGAGTTCACGACGGGGGTCTACATCGCCCCGGCACGTGATCTGGTCACGGTGGCGAAGCAGGTGGGTACCGCCGCGGTCCTGTCGTCGGGTCGCGTTGCGCTCGGCGTCGGGGTCGGATGGTGTGAAGAGGAATTCGTCGCCACCGGACAGGACTTCCATACCCGCGGCAAGCGACTCGACGACATGATCCCCGCGCTGCGAGCATTGTGGGCCGGCGGTTGGGTCGAATACCACGGGCCGCACTACGACGTCCCCGCCATGCGCATGGAGCCCTCGCCTCCGGGCCCCATCCCCATCATCGGCGGCGGTCACTCGGCTCCCGCCCTGCGCCGGGCGGCCACGTTGTGCGACGGCTGGGTGGCTGCGGGCGCCTACAAGCCCGACCAGGCCCGGACGTATCTCGACGAGCTCGCCGAGCAGCGGCGCCGGGCAGGACGAGAGAACGAGCCGTTCTCGATCTACCTGTCGCTGTGGGCCAGGCCCGGCGCGGATCTGTACCGGAGCTTCGAGGAGGACTACGGCGTCACCGACACCTTGTGCGCGCCGGCGATGGTGGCGAAGGTCGACCCGTCGGATCCCCCCGAGGTGCAATTGCAGGCCAGACTGGACGCCTCGGCTCGGTTCGCCGATGAGATCCTGGCCAAGATGAGATGACGTTCGACATTCGATGACGGTGCACCCGGGGATGGGCTCGGGACATGTCCCCGATGCCAACAGGAGGGCCCCATGGCGAGCCTGAAGCTCGGTCTGCAACTGGGATATTGGGGTGCGGGTCCCCCGCCGAACGCCCCCGAGCTCGTGGCCGAGGCCGAGCAGCTCGGCTTCGACTCGGTGTGGACGGCCGAGGCGTATGGCTCTGACGCCCTCACCCCGCTGGCGTGGTGGGGTTCGCGCACCACGCGGGTGCGCCTCGGGACCGCCCTGTGCCAACTGTCGGCCCGCACCCCCACCGCCATGGCCATGGCGGCGCTGACCCTCGACCATCTGTGCGGTGGGCGACTCGTGCTCGGCCTGGGCGTGTCGGGACCACAGGTCGTCGAAGGCTGGTACGGCCAGCCCTTCCCCAAGCCGCTGGCGCGCACCCGTGAGTACGTCTCGATCGTCCGCCAGGTCCTGGCCCGCCAGGCGCCGGTCACCAACAGCGGGCCGCACTATCCCCTGCCCTATCC
>JADGOL010000025.1 GCA_017882995.1 Acidimicrobiales bacterium
ACGCCAACAACTCCGTCCGCGTCACCGACGAGTTCATGCAGGCCGTCCTCGACGACGCCGAGTGGGCCCTCACCGCTCGCAACGACGGCTCGACGGTCCGCACCGTCAAGGCCCGTGACCTGTTCCGACAGATCGCCCACGCCGCCTGGGAGTGCGCCGACCCCGGGATGCAGTTCGACACGACGATCAACCGCTGGCACACCGCCCCCAACGCCGGTCGCATCAACGGAAGTAATCCTTGCTCGGAATACATGCACCTGGACAACAGCGCCTGCAACCTGGCGTCGATCAATCTGCTCGAGTACCTCCGTGAGGACGACAGCTTCGATACCGAGAGCTTCAGCGCCACCGTGGACGTCGTCTTCACGGCCCAGGAGATCCTGGTCGGGAACGCCGACTATCCCACCGAGAAGATCGCCGAGAACTCGCGGCGGTACCGTGAGCTCGGCCTCGGTTACTGCAACCTGGGTGCGCTCCTGATGGCGCAGGGCGTTCCCTACGACTCCGACGAGGGTCGTGCTTTGGCGGGTTCGATCACCGCCCTCATGACGGGCCACGCCTACGCCGTGTCCGCCCGCACCGCGTCCCGTATGGGGCCGTTCGCCGGCTTCCACGCCGATCGCGAGGCGATGCTCAACGTGCTCCAGATGCACCGGGCCGAGGTCGCCAAGATCGATGAGGAGCTCGTGCCCATGGAGCTGCTCTCTGCTGCCCAAGAAGCGTGGGACGACGCCGTCGAGCTCGGTGAGCAATTCGGGGTGCGGAATTCTCAGGCCAGCGTCCTCGCCCCGACCGGCACCATCGCATTGATGCTCGACTGCGACACGACCGGGGTCGAGCCCGACCTGGGTCTGGTGAAGACCAAGAAGCTCGTCGGGGGTGGGACGATGTCCATCGTCAACCAGACGGTCCCCCGTGCGCTGGCGAGACTGGGCTACATGCCCGAGCAGGTCGACGACATTATTTCCTACATCGACGAGAACAAGTCGATCGTCGGTGCACCGCACCTGACGGCTGAGCATATGCCTGTGTTTGCCTGCTCGATGGGGGACAACACGATCCACTACACGGGCCATATCCGGATGTTGGGCGCGGTCCAACCCTTCTTGTCGGGCGCCGTGAGCAAAACGGTGAATGTTCCTGAGGACGTCACCGTCGAGGACATCGAGCAGCTGCATCTCGACGCCTGGCGGTTGGGGATCAAGGCCGTCGCCATCTACCGCGACAACTGCAAGGTGGGCCAGCCCCTGTCCACCACCAAGAAGGCCGGTGTCGGTGAGGGCGGTGACTTCGCCCCGCCCGGGTCAGAGGCCGAAGCCCGCGACCGTGCCGCCGCGGCGAGGATCGCCGAGCTCGAAGAGGCGCTGTTGCAATCGCAGAACCGGTCGCGTGACACCGTGGTCGTGGGAGCGGTCCGGGAGCGCCTGCCCCGGCGACGCAAGTCGAGCACCTTCGCCTTCCGGGTGGCCGACTGCGAGGGGTACGTGACGGTCGGTGAGTACGACGACGGGCGTCCCGGTGAGGTGTTCATGAAGGTCTCGAAGCAGGGCTCGACCCTGGCGGGGATCATGGACGCCTTCTCGATCTCGGTCAGCTTGGGGCTTCAGCACGGTGTCCCGCTGGCCACCTATGTCCGCAAGTACACGAGCATGCGCTTCGAGCCGGCGGGTATCACCGACGACCCGGACCTGCGCATCGCCACCAGCCTCGTGGACTACATCTTCCGCCGGCTGGCCGTCGACTACCTGCCAATGAGCGAGCGCGAGGAGCTCGGCGTGCTCTCCACGGCGGAGCGGATGCAGCCGACCCTGCCCGGCGTGGAGGAAGCTGCCACCCCCGAACAGGACCTCATCGAAGATTCCGGGGTCAGCTCCGTGCCCCCTTCGGCGCGCGCCGAGCAGAGCAACGCACCGCTGTGTTACCAGTGCGGCATGGTCATGCAGCGAGCGGGATCGTGCTACCTGTGCACCAGCTGCGGGACCACGAGCGGCTGTTCGTAACGTGAAATCGGGCACGGGGGCGCTTGCGACAGTGAGCACCCCCGTGCTCAACCAGGCCGCGCTTCCCAGCAGTAGGTGAAGTCGCCCCGGTAGGAAGGGTCGTAGCCCGCCAGCCTGCGTACCAGGAAGTGCGGATCGCCCTCCCCGACGGGGCGGTAGACGATGCCGAGCGGACCGGACGGCTCGAAACCGAAACGCCCGTAGTAGCCGGGGTTGCCCAGCAGAACGATCAAGGGGAGCGCAGCTGCTTCGGCACGCCGAAGGAGCTCGCTCACCAGGGCGCTGCCGATGCCCGCGCCTTGGTGTGACGGCGCCACGGCCAGCGGGGCGACGGCAACCGCCTCCCGTCCTCCGATGTCGCCGCGGCCAGCCATGACATGGCCGACGACCACGTCGCCAACCACGGCGACCAACTCCAGTTCGGGAACGACTCCCCTCGCCCAGGTGGAGACGACGATGTCGAGCTCCTCGCTCGCGTCGCGATCAGCGCTCGTAAAGGCGTCTCGAACCAGTTCAAGGATGGAGTCTCGGTCTCCCGGCGTGGCAGTGCGAATGGTCATCTCGGGGTCGGTGGTCATAGAGGTCGGGCCTTATCGGCGCGCACGAGCCCAGTCTTGCAACACGACGGTGAGGTCACACCCCCGGAGGGTCTTCGGGCCCTATCGGCGTGACCATTGCACCTGACACGGTAGGGAGGAGCCGAATCACTTCAAGGTGGCCCAGGAAGGGTGGTTGGTATGGATAGGACCGTTCGCAGCGTGGAGGCGCTGGAGATTCTCGACTCCAGGTCCATGCCCACCCTGGCGGTCACCGTCACCCTGGCCGATGGGACCAAGGCTCGGGCTGGAGTCCCTTCCGGTGCCTCCACCGGGTCTCGCGAGGCCGTCGAGCTGCGCGATGGCGATCCCGAGCGCTACGCCGGCAAGGGCGTGCTCCGGGCGGTCGCCAACGTCAACACCGAGATCGCCGCCGCGCTGGTCGGGCACCGTTTCGAGGACGTGGGCGAGGTCGACCGCCGCCTCATCGCACTCGATGGGACCCCGAACAAAGCCCGCCTGGGCGCCAATGCCGTCGTAGGCGTATCCATCGCGGTCGCCCGCGCGTTCGCCGCAGCTCGCGACATGGAGCTATGGCAGGCCATTGCCGCTTCCGAGGGCACGACACCCCGCCTGCCGGTCCCGCATTTCAACGTCCTGAACGGCGGCAAGCACGCCCCCAACGACCTCGACTTCCAGGAGTTCATGATCGCCCCTATCGGGGCCCCGAACTTCCCCGAGGCGGTCCGAGCGGGCTCGACGGTGTACGGCGCGTTGCGCAAGACGCTCGCTGAGCGCGGGTACGCGACCGGACTGGGCGACGAAGGCGGCTTCGCGCCGGCCTTGCGCCGTCCCGAGGATGTCCTCTCGCTTGTAGTGCACGCCATCGAGGCAGCCGGCTACACCGCCGGTCGCGACGGCGTGGCCATCGCGCTCGACCCTGCGTCCAGCGAGTTCTACCGCGACGGCCTCTACCACGTCGACGCGGAGGCCCTCACGTCCGACGACATGATCGACCGTTACGCGGCGATGGCCGAGAACTACCCCATCTGGTTGCTCGAGGACGGTCTGGCCGAGTCGGACTGGGACGGTTGGGAGCGCCTGACAGCACGCCTGGGTGACCGGCTCCGCCTCGTCGGTGACGACATCCTGTGCACGAACCCGGCGATCATCACCGAGGCGATCGCCCGCCGGGCAGGCAATGCGGCCCTGATCAAGGTGAACCAGATTGGGACGGTTTCCGAGACCTTGGAGGCCATGCGCATCTGTCGCCAGGCGGGATGGGCACAGTTCGTGTCGCACCGCTCGGGGGAGACAGAGGACAGCTTCATCGCCGACCTCGCCCTCGGGACTGGATGCGGCCAGCTCAAGACAGGCGCACCGGCGCGTGGCGAGCGGGTGGCGAAGTACAACCGCCTCCTCGAGGCAGCCGCCTCCTTCCCGGACCTGCCCTACGGTCTCAACTGAGCCACTTTGCTTCGGCTTTCGCCCTGATCCCAGCGCGTTGGACGCGTTGTCAGCCGTCGTGGTGACCAGAGGTGTTCCCCGAGGAATGCGGTTGGTTCCCCTCGCCCGACCCCGAACCACCCTGGTGGCCCTGGAAGTGATCGGTCGGGTGCGAAACGCTGGTCGATCCCTCGGGGCCTGAACCCTTGGAAGATCCGAAGGACGCGTGGTGCGGGGGTGATGTCCCAGCAGGCGTGACGAACACGGCGGTGGCCGTCACCGTGCCGCTCGAGATGAGGCCAAAGGCGCCCACCCGACCCCCCAAGCAGACGTCGGCGAAGCTCGGTGCGCTGCTTCCGTGCCCGGCGAACTTGGTCGTGGTGCTGACGTCAACGATGAAGGTCTTGTTGTCCTCTCCGTTCAAGGTGAAGACCCCGGCGGTGGCGGTCATTCCACAGGTACCGGTGGTGGTGATCCCGTTGACCGCCGTCACTGTGCCGAAGACGGCGTGCGGCTTCGGGGTGGGCGGAGGGGTCACGAACACGGCGGTAGCCGTGACCGTGTCGCTCGAGATGAGCCCGAGAGCGCCGACCCGGCCACCCACGCAGACGTCGGCGAAGGTCGCTGAAGCCACGCCGTGCTCGTTGAACGTCGTGGTGGTGCTCACGTCAACGGTGAAGGTCTTGTTGTCCTCTCCG
>JADGOL010000214.1 GCA_017882995.1 Acidimicrobiales bacterium
CAGAGCTGGGTGGCCGATTCCATGGCCGAGATGACCGCGGCGCGACTCATGACGCTCCAGGCGGCGTGGAAGATGGACCGCGAAGGTGCCCCCGCGGCGCGCGTCGAGATCGCCATGATCAAGTACTTCGGCGCCGGTGTGCTCTACAACGTGATCGACCGCGCCATCCAGGCGCACGGGTCCTTGGGCTTTTCCACCGACATGCCCCTCGAGCACATGTACCGGGCCGCGCGCGCGGCGCGCATCTACGACGGCCCCGACGAGGTCCACAAGGTCACCGTGGCCCGCCAGGTCCTGAAGCGTTACGCCCCGGCCGAGGTCCCCACCGAGCACGTGCCCACTCGGCACGAAGCCGCCCGGAAGAAGTTCGCCGACCTCCTGGCCGAGGTCAGCGCCAACGACTGAGCCGCCGCCACCCCGAGGGGAACTGTCGAGGGGTGGCGCCAGCATCCCCGTCCACACACCAGGCGCCACCCTTGACCGGCGACGGCGCCACGTGGCCAAATCACCCCATGACGTGCCCGGCGAGGTCCATGCGCGCCCGGCCCGCCATCGGAGCCCGGCGCGCCCGAGGGCCGGCATGAGGGTGACCATCTGCGGGGCCCGGGGATCCACCGCAGCCCCCGGGCCCGCCCACGTCCGCTACGGGGGCCACACCTCGTGCGTGGCACTGAGCCACGACGGGGAGCGGCCGAGCCTGGTTCTCGACGCCGGCACCGGGATCCGCCGGGTCACCGGGTTGCTCGGCGACCGTTCCTTCGCCGGTTCCATCGTCCTCGGGCACCTCCACTGGGACCACACCCAGGGCCTTCCCTTCTTCGCCGCCGCGGACAGGCCCGACAGCCGGACCGACCTGTACATGCCGGCTCAGGGCGACGCCGAGGAGGTGCTCCGCCGGGTCATGTCACCCCCGCACTTCCCGATCACCCCGGCCGAGCTGCGCGGCACGTGGCGCTTCCTCGGGCTCGAGCCCGACACGCCACGCCAGATCGAGGGCTTCACCGTGCTGGCCCTCGAGATCCCGCACAAAGGGGGCCGCACCTTCGGCTTCCGAGTCTCTGACGCGACGTCCTCGGTCGCGTACCTCTCGGACCACTGCCCGACCGCGCTCGGGCCCGGACCCGACGGGCTCGGGGAGTACCACGACGCGGCGGTGACCCTCGCCCGTGACTGCGACCTGCTCATCCACGACGCCCAGTACCTCGACGAGGAATTGCCCACCCGGGCGAGCTTCGGGCACTCGTCATCGGGCTACGCCGTTCACCTCGCCCAGCACGCCGGTGCCCGACGCGTGCTCCTCTACCACCACGACCCGCCCCGCACCGACGACGACATCGACGTGGTGGTGGCCTCGCACGCGGGGGACCCGGTCCCTGTCGACGGGGCCGTCGAGGGCATGGTCATCGACCTTCGGACGGCGCCGGCCCCCTGAGCCCGCCGGCGTGTCGGGCCAGCCCACTGGCCTACAGTGCGGGGCCATGGCGGTGCGGATCGTGCTGGCGGAGGACAACTACCTCGTGCGCGAGGGAGTCCGGACCCTCGTGGAGACCGAGCCCGACCTCGAGGTGGTGGGGGTGTGCGAGGACTACGACACCCTCATCGCCGCGGTCGAATCGCAGACCCCCGACGTGGTCGTGACCGACATCCGCATGCCGCCCACGGGGACCGACGAGGGCATCCGGGCCGCCGAGGTCCTGCGCGAGAGCCACCCCGACATGGGTGTGGTGGTCCTCAGCCAGTACTCCGAGCCCGCCTACGCCCTGGCCTTCCTCGAAGGCGGGTCCAAGGGCCGTGCCTATCTCCTCAAGGAGCGGGTCTCGGACATCGGCCAGCTGGCAGGCGCCATCCGCGAGGTGGCCGCCGGGGGATCGGTGATCGACCCCGAGGTGGTCGACGCCCTGGTGGCGGCGAGGGCCAAACCGGCGGACTCGCCGCTGCACCGCCTCACGTCACGCGAGGGGGAGATCCTCTCGGAGATGGCCCAGGGAAAGAACAACGCCGCGGTGGCGGCGTCGCTCGTCTTGTCGGAGCGGGCCGTGGAGAAGCACATCAACTCGATCTTCTCGAAGCTCGCACTCTCTCAGGAGCCCGACGTCCATCGCCGGGTGAAGGCGGTGCTCCTCTTTCTGTCGGTCCAAGAGACTTGACCGTCCCGTCGGTCTTGCCTCGTCGGCCGCAGCGTCCCCGGGGGGTGCTGCCACTACCGGCCCGTTCGTGCTGTCAGCCTGTGCCATGTCCCGGCGGACTGCGAGGATGGGAACGTGGCTGACCGAGCAACCACGGTGATGATCGTCGACGACCAGATGCCGTTCCGCATGGCGGCGCGCTCGGTGGTCGGGGTCACGCCGGGCTTCGAGGTCGTGGGCGACGCCAAGTCGGGCGAGGAAGCCGTCGAACAGGTGGCCGCGCTCCACCCCGATCTCATACTCATGGACATCAACATGGACGGCATCTCGGGGATCGAGGCCACCCGGCGCATCATCGCCGAGCATCCCGAGACCAAGGTCATCCTCCTGTCGACCTACGACGCCGAGGACCTTCCTGCCGACGCCCGCACGTGCGGCGCGCTCGGATACGTCCACAAGGAGCAGTTCGGACCCGACGTCCTCATCGACATCTGGTCGGGGGAGCAGAAGGACTGCTTCAACAGCTGAGCGCCATGGAGCTCAGCTGTTGAGGGGGATGTGCCCCTCGATGGTCGTCCCCTCGCCCGGAGCGCTCGTCACGCTCACCGTGCCGCCGATCGCCCCGACGCGGTCGCTCATGTTCACGAAGCCCGCACCACTGGCAAGGGTGCCCTTGGAGTCGAACCCTGCGCCGGTGTCGCGCACCTCGAAGTGGAGGTGAGTGTCGTCCTGCCACACCCGAACGAAGGCCGCCGCACCCTCCCCGGCGTGCTTGCCCGCGTTCTGCAACGCCTCGAGACAGCAGAAGTAGACCGCGGACTCCCGCTCCGGCGAGTAACGCTCGAGTCCCTCGGCGTCGACCTCGGTCGGTAGGGCGGCGCGCCCCGCCGCGGAGCGCAGCGCCTCGGCGATGCCCCGGTCGATCAGCAGGGGCGGGTAGATGCCGTGCGCCAGGGCGCGCAGCTCCTGGACGGCCTCTTGGATGCCCTCGCCGAGTTGGTCGAGGATCTTGCCCGAGGCCTCGGGGTCGCGCTCGGCGAGCTGGCGGGCGAGTCGGACGTTCACCGCCAGCGCCACCAGGTGCTGTTGGGCGCCGTCATGGAGGTTGCGCTCGATCTGACGACGGGCCGCGTCCGAGGCCGCCACGATGCGCGCCCGCGAGGCCCGTAGCTCGTCGGCCTGGCGCCGGACCTCGTCGAGGGACTCCTGGAGCGCGGAGTCGAGCTCGACGTTGTGCAGGGCCAATCCCACCTGCCGGGCCAGCTCGGTCAGCATGGTGTCGTCGTCGGCGGTGAACTGATCGCTGTTGGGCGGGCGCACGGCGACGATGAGGCCGAGGACCTGACCCGAGTGTGTGGTGGGTGCGACCCGGACCACCGAGTCCTCCCGACCCTCGAGCAGCCTCGGCAGCCAGATCTCCACCCAGGCCGTGCCGGTCACGCCGGCCCGGGCCACGACGGTCTGCTCCTCGTCGTTGAGCATCAATCGCTCCACGGGCACGTCGGGCACCGACACCGTGCGCTCGAGGTGGCCCCCCGAGCCGGTCCACACCTCGGCCGCCGCCAACCCGAGCGTCTTGCGCAGTGACTCGGCCACCTGCAACAGCAGCTCGTCCATGGGGATGGCGCGCGACAACCGGCTCCCGAAGGTGCGCAACACGGTGTCGGGCGCCTCGCGCTCGCCGTAGACGATGCGGTTGGCGTACTGGGTGAGGCGTTGGCGCGCCGGCCCGTACACCAGCGCGGCGATGGCGGCGGCGGCCATCGACAACGCCAGCAACGACCGTTGGTCGTGGGTCGGCGTGTGGCCGAGGCCCACCACGATCACGAGGTACACGATCACGACGATGCCGGTGAGTCCGGCCAGCGACACGGTGTGGGCCAGGATGCGGTCGATGCGTCCCGCCAGCCGGCGCGAGCTGCCCATGGCGAGCGCCACCGCCAACGGGAGACTCGAGACCATGACCACGAGCCACGTGCGGGTGGGCCAACCCCACAGCACGCGCAGCGCCAGGGCCACCACGAGCATCTCGGCCCCGACGGCCATGGCCCACCCGAACCACTGCATGCGCTGGCGCTCCACACCCCGCGACCGCACATAGCGCCGCTGGGATCCCACCAGTCCGATCGCCCCGAACACGACGGCTTCGATGGCGACGGGCCACAACGGCAGGTCCGGACGTCTGCTCCAGATGCCGACGCCCACCGCGGCGCCGACCACATACCCACCGATGATCGCGGCCCGGCTCAACCGACAGCTGCCGTCGGGCAACCCGAGCAACAGGTGCATGACCGCCACCGGCAAGAGGGCCACGGTCACGGGCTCGACGAAGCGCGCCATCGACAGCGCCGTCGAGCTCACCCCACCGCCGTGCACGTGCGCCTGGAGCACGGCGGCGCTGAGGGCGGCGAAGGCCCCCAGCGCGGTCCCGCACAATGCCAGCAGGCCCTGGCGCTCGAACGGTCGGCGCACCACCGCAAACGCGCCCGCCAGCGCGAAGGCGCCGATCAAGCCGGCCCGGACCGCTTCGGTGGCCAGGTTGCCCTGTCGCCCCAGGATGGGGGCGTAGGCAGCCGCGCCCAGCGCGCACAACGCCACGAGGGCCGCGGTGAACGACGTGGCGGGGCGGTGCTGGATCACGGGCTCGGGCGCGACCCGGCCCGCGCCCGTATCCGGTCCGGCGCTCGTCCCCGTCCCCGTCCCCGGGGCGACCTGAACGCTCACGCCGTGGTCGTCGGCGAGGACGCGCCGGCCGCGGCCGTGCTCCGGCCGCCTGTTCCGTCGTCCTCGATCCGGCCGTCGCGCATGCGCACGATGCGGGTGGCGGCGGCGGCGACGTCGTCGTCGTGGGTGACGAGGAGAATGGCCTGCCCCCCCGTGTGCAGGCGGCGGAAGAGCTCGAGCACCTCGAGACCGCCGTCGGAGTCGAGGGCGCCGGTGGGCTCGTCGGCAAGCAACAGCGTCGGCTTGTTGGCCAGGGCGCGGGCGATGGCCAGGCGCTGGCGTTGCCCACCGGACAAGACACCGGGCGCGGCCGCCTGCTTGTCGGCGAGCCCCAGCATGTCGAGGAGGTCGCGGGCGCGACTCTCGGCCTGACGCCGGCGCGCACCGGCTATCACCGCCGGGAGCGTGACGTTCTCGAGCACGCTCATGCCCTCGAGCAGATTGAAGAACTGGAAGACGATGCCGATATGGGCCCGGCGCATGCGGGCCAGCGCGTTCTCGTCCTTGTCGGCGAGCGACTCCCCGGCGACGATGATCTCTCCCTCGGTGGGGGTGTCGAGCCCTGCCACCAGGTTCAGCAACGTGGACTTCCCGCAACCCGACGGGCCCATGACGGCCACGAACTCGGTGTCGTCCATGGTGACGTCGATGCCCCGCAGCGCGCGCACGGGCGCACCGTCAGCCTCGTAGGTCTTGCGAACGCCTCGTGCCTCCATGACGTGCATCGATTACTCCCTGTCTCGGTTGTCGGTACTGGACTTGGGTGTCCCTTTTGGTCCTGCGATGGTGCCCGCCGCGATCTTCCACGCCGAGACCGGCGCTTCTCGGCCCTTGACGAGGGCGGGAGGGATGGCCGTGGCCGGCGGGGGGTTCGAGAGCGCGTGGTAGGTGGTTTCGCTCAGGACGGTCTCTCCCGGATCGGCCCACTGCTGGAGGCGCTGGGAGAGGTTGACGGTGTCACCGACCAGTGTGTACTCGAGGCGCTCCTCGGAGCCGAGCAGCGCGGCGGCGGCGGGGCCGGTGGTGACTCCGATGCCGAGCTCGAACGGCGCCAGGCCGGTGTCCACCCACTGCTCGTTGACCCGGGCCTGGGCGGCGTGCATCTCGAGCGCGGCCTCGACGGCGCGCTCGGCGTGGTCGGGAACCGGGACCGGCGCGCCGAACACGGCCATCACGGCGTCGCCCACGAACTGCATCACGGTGCCGCTGGCGTCGATGATGGCCCGGTTCATCTCGGCGCGATGCACGTTGAGCTGTCCGGCCAGCGCGCTCGGATCGGCCCGCTCGGCGATGCTCGAGTACCCCCGGATGTCGGACATGAGCACGCTCACGACGACGGCCTCGGTCTCGCCGAGACCGCGACCCTGGCGGACGAGGAGATCGGCCACGCCCCCCGGGAGCAACCGGCTCAGGGTCTCGCCCTGCTCCTCGCGGTTGACGATGGCCTCGTGCAGCATCCGAAGTCGCCGCAACGAGTTCTGCCCACCGGCACTGGCCTGTTGGGCGATGCGCAGGAAGAGCTTCTCCACCGCGTCGCCGGCCGCGGCCGCGGTAACGCCCTGGGCCACGGCGATGGCCTTGATGGGCCGGCCCTCGGCCACGAGGTGCAACAGCTCCTCCTCGGCCGGGCTCAGGTCGCCGGCGTCGGTGACCGGGTGCACCATCGACTCCACGATGGTGGGGTCGAGCACCGACCCGCCGGTGGCGACGGCCCGCACCGCCCGGGCCAGTTGGTCGCCCTCGGCGATGTGGTCCTTCAGGAGATAGGCACACCCCGCGGCGCCCTCGTCGAGCAACGAGATGGCGTACTCGGGGTCGTCGAACTGCGAGAGGATGACGATGCCGGTCCCGGGGTGGCGCTTGCGGATCTCGTGCGCGGCCTCGATGCCCTCGTTCTGGAAGCTGGGGGGCATCCGGATGTCGGTCACGACCACCTGGGGGGCGAGCTTGCCGGCCCCGTTCACGAGCTCCTCGTAGTCCGCGGCCGTGCCCACGATCTCCACGTCGGGCTCGAGCGCGAGCAAGGCCCGGACGCCTTCTCGCACGATGAGGTTGTCGTCGGCGAGAAACACACTGATGGTGCCCCCTGGCATGCCCCTATTTGGCCTGTTCCAAGGGAGAGGGTCAAGGGTGCGCCCCCCCGGTCACGAGGGGGTGCCAGCCGGTGTGTCGCCCCGCGTGTGGATCGGCGTGTGGATCGGCGTGTGGATCGGCGTGTGGCTCGGTGTGTGGACTGCTCAGATCCGGCGCCGGCGCCGGTCCGACAGCACGCGCCGGGCGCAGTTGTGCCCCGCCATGCCGTGGACGCCCCCTCCGGGGTGCGTCGAGGCGGAGCACAGGTAGAGGCCCTTGACCGGAGTGCCGTAGCGGAACCACCCCGGAACGGGCCGGAACACCAGCTGCTGGTCGAGCGAGCTCGAGCCCGCCCCGAGGTCGCCGCCCACGAGGTTGGGGTTCTCGCGCTCGAGGTCCTCGGGGGTGCGCACCGCGCTGCCCACCACCCGGGCCCCGAGGCCCGGGGCATGGTCCTCGAGCCGCTGCATGACGACATCGAGGAAGGCGTCTTTGGACGACGCCCACGACCCGCTCTGTCGCGGCACGGGGGGGACGTGGGTCTCGATCCACAAGGTGTGGCCCCCGGCCGGGGCGCGACTGGGGTCGGCCACGGTCTGCTGGCCGACGATGAGCATGGGTCGTGCCGGGACGATGCCCCGCCGGGCCTCGTGGGCGGCTTGCGCCATGGCGTCGAGGTCGCCGGTGAGATGCACGACACCGGTCTGCGCGAGCTCGGGTGCGGTCCACGGGGCGGGCCCGTCGAGGGCCAGGTCGACTTTGAACACGCCCGTGCCGTAGCGGAAGCGTGCCAGCCCGTCGAGAAAGCGCGCCGGGAGATGGTCGGTGCCCACGAGTCCGTGGAACAGGGCGCGCGGACCGGTGTCGGCGAGCACGGCGCGCCGGGCCCGAACGTGGCTCCCATCCGCGCTCTCGACCCCGGTGACGCGGTTGCGCTCCACCACCACCCGCGTGACCTCGGTGCCGGTCCTGATCACGGCGCCGGCGTCGGTGGCCGCCCGGGCCAACGCGGCGGCGAGACGACCGGCGCCACCGACGGGCACGGGCATCCCGACCTGTTGGGCCGCCAGGGCGAGGATGATGGCGGCAGGTGCGCTGCCGGGATGGTCCACGGGCACATCCGCGTGCGAGGCACCGGCGGCCACCAACGCCCGGGCGGCCGGGTCAGAGAACCGTTCGACACACAGCGCTTCGAGTGGGCCCAGGAGCATCTGGGTGGTGTCGAAGAGGCCCTGGCGCCGGGCCCGTCGGGCAAAGGCGAGCCCGGGCCCCGGTGCGCCCACGGGCCCGAGCATCTGGGTGAGAAAGGAGGTGCCGACCTCGCACCACCACCGGTAGAGCGAGGCCCATGCCGGCCCGTCGGTCGTGGCTCGCCGCGCTAGTCCGGCCGCGGTCTGCTCGGGGTCGCGGTGACACACCGCCACCTCTTGTGGCGATACCGCCGCGGCCACGGGGGAAGGGAAGTGCGCCCACTCCAGGTCCTTGTCGAGGCCGAGCTCGCCCAGCACGGGCGAGCAATGCAGGAGCCCGTAGAAGGCGGAGTACGTGTCGTGGACATAGCCGGGCACGGTGAGCTCGCCGCTGTGGACGGCGCCGCCGGCCACAGCCGATCGTTCCAGGACGGTCACTCGCCACCCGGCGCGCGCCAACAGGGCCGCGGCCACGAGGCCGTTGGGCCCCGACCCGATCACCACCGCGTCGACGTCGTCCACTGCCGGCCTGCCTAGGCGCTTGCGCCAGGCGAGGGCAACTCGAACCTCAGCGTTGTTCCTCGCGCCGGTGCCCGCTGCTCAGTTCCGCCAGTGCATCGCGATCGACGTGGTCGGCTCCGGCCACCGCCAGCTTGCACGCCGTGACGGCTCGGATCGTCGAGGTCCGATGCCCGCCCTCGAGGATGGCCCGCTCCCCGTGCATCGACCCGGGCCCGTACTCCGCCAACCGTTCCCCGTCGACCTCGATGCGGACCACGCCGTCGAGCACGAGGTAGAGGTCGTCCTCGGCCGCACCCTGCTCGGTGATGACCGCGCCCGGTTTCACGGTGCGGATCTTGGGCTTGGCCCCACCCTGCATCAGTGTGAGCGAGAGCTGGCGTTCGAGGGCGGTCTCCACCTCGGTGGTGAGCGCCTGGGAGTCCTGGTCGCCCCAGGGACTGTGCTTGCCGAAGGCGCGGCGGTACCAGTGCGAGAAGTCGATCATCCCCGACTTGAGTGCGAGCTTGTTGTCCCCGCCGTAGACCCAGTGCCGGGGGAAGCTGCTGCCACCGGTCAAGGCGAACGACGACGACCCGTCGGCGCGCAGGGTCAACGCCAGGGTCGTCCAGGCGAGCGGGGCCGCGAACTGCACATAGGGCGCCCGCCGCACCCGGCGCGGCGCAGGCACCCCGGTGCGGCCGCCCGCGGTCTGGAAGAAGGTCACCTCGCCGTCGCCCACCTCGGGCTCGGGGTGAAGGTCAGGGAGGGCGACGGCCTCGAAGGCGACCTGCTTCTTACCCACCTGGATCAACGTGGAGCACAGCAGCCCCCCACCGGACTGGCCGTGGCCCGTGATGCGGCCGCCATCGACCTCGATCCACGCCGCGAGCCGATTGGCGAAGCGGAACCGGCCCTCGCGCTGGAGCTCGCCGAGGTCTTCGATGACGTCGGGTGGGGGCGGGTCGTAATGGGCCAAGCCCGTTTCGAACGGCATCTTGGTCATGCCCCCGACGGCCTCGGAGGGGATCCAGGAGAGGGACGTGACTGAGGACTCGATGCGCATGGCGGCTCCTCGTTTCGACTCGCTGTTCGAACCGTACCGAGTGCGAGGGCCGATCCCAAGGGTGAGGGCTGGTGTCACCGGGTGGGGGTGGCATCCCCCCGGCGCAGGGTCAGGATCGGGGAGCGCGCCGGGATCCGGGCCCGCGGCAGGGCCGGATCAGGGTGCGGTGAAGCGAAGCTCGGCCCGCCTGATGCCGGTGACGACCGACGACGGACTGCGTTCGATGGCGCCGACGCGCCCGATATCGGCGAATCGATCGAGCAGCTCCTCGAGCACGACCCTGCCCTCGAGCCGGGCGAGGGCCGCGCCCAGACAGAAGTGGTTCCCCTGGCCGAAGGCCAGATGGGGGTTGGGGTCGCGACCGACGTCGAACGACGAGGCGCTCGGGCCGAAGACCAACTCGTCTCGGTTGGCCGAGGCGAACAACATGAGCAGCGGCTCTCCTTCGGCGATGGCGACGCCACCCACGCTCGTGTCGCGGGTGGCGGTCCGCATGAACGACACCACCGGCGAGGACCACCGGAGCATCTCTTCCACCGCCTTCGGGACGAGGGACCGGTCGCCTCGCAGGCGCTCCCACTGCCCGGGGTGGTCGGCGAAGGCGAGCAGGCCCGAGCTGATCAGGTCGCGGGTGGTCTCGTTGCCGGCCACGAGCAGTTGGACGAGGAACATGGCGAGCTCGTCGTCGCTCAACCGTTCGCCGTCGAGGTCCACCTGCGCGATCTGGGTGAGCACGTCGTCGCGGGGTCGCGCCCGGCGGTCCTTGGCCGCCCCCACGAGGTACTCGATCATCTCGGTCATCAACTCATTGCGCCGCTCCTCGGGCCAGTCCGTGGCACCGGGGATCACGGCCTCGGACCACTCGTAACAGCGCTCCCACTCGTCGTCGGGCACGCCCAGGAGCTCGCTGATGATCTGGAGAGGAAGCGGGACGCTCAGCACCGAGACGACATCGGTGGGAACGCCGCCCTCGATCCCTCGCACGAGCGCGGTGGTGCGGGCCCGGACCACCGGTTCGAGGGCGCGCACGGCCGAAGGCTTGAAGGCCGGCTGCACGAGCCGCCGGTACCGGGTGTGCACGGGCGGATCGGCGTGCATCATCGTCGGTGGCGTCGCGTACGTCGTCCCGATCTCCTCGACGAGGATGCCCCGCCCGGCGCAGAACGTGGCGTAGTCACTCTCGATGGCGCAGACCTCGGGGTGGGTGGCGATCGCCCAGAACCCCCGCGCCTCGTTCCACGCCACGGGCGCCTCGGCGCGCAGCCGTGCGTACAGGGGGTGCGGATCGGTCCGGTAGAGATCGGGGTCGGTGAGTCGCGCCGCCAGAGCGGTCCCCGGTCGTTCCCGTGCCGGCACGCCCGTCACCTTTCCAGCCCTCTCACGGTGACCCGGGAGGCTCGGGAAGACCGACGGGATCGTCGAACCGAGGGGGCCGTCGGGCGCTGAGCGCGGCCACGCCTTCTGCGAAATCCGCTCCCTGCATCATGATCCGGAGCCTCTCCTCTGCGTCGCGGGCCGAGGTGGCGACATCGCGGTGGAAGTCGGTGTAGAGCTGGAGCTTGGTTGCCGCCAGTGACGCAGGAGAGATCTCGGTGGCCAACCTGCGGGCGTACGCGTTCACCGTCGGCGTGAGCTCGGTGGCGGGCGTCACCTCGTTGACGAGACCGATCTCGGCGGCCTCTTCGGCGAGCACCACCCGGCTCGACAGCAGCAGGTCGGCGGCCCTGGTGAGGCCCACGAGCCGGGGCAGCAACCACGACAAGCCGAACTCGGCGGGAAGGCCGAGCCGCCCGTGTGCGGTGGTGAGCTTGGCGCCCGCGGCGGCGAAGCGAAGATCGCAGTAGCAGGCCAAGGCGAACCCCACCCCCGCGGCGGGCCCGTTCACCGCGGCGAGGATGGGTTTGGGGATGCCGAAGTGGTACGCGAACTCGGCGTCGAACTCCGGCCGCACCCCGTAGCCGGGTCGGTCGAGGCCCGGCCCGGTCCCGGGGTCGTACCCGCCTCGTTCGACATGGCCCTCGAGGGCCCGGGTATCCGCGCCGGCGCAGAAGCCCCGCCCGGCACCGGTCACGACGATCACCCGGACGGCGCGATCGGCAGCGGCCCGGGCCAGGAGGGACCGGTACTCGGTGTTCATCCGTCCCGTCCAGGCGTTGAGCCGCTCGGGGCGGTCGAGGGTGATGGTGGCGACCGCGTCAGTGGTCTCGTACCGGGTGACCTTCAGCTCGCCGAGCTCCACGGGATTCTCCTATCCGGTGCAGGGCTTTCTCATGGCGCCGGCAACCCATCACTGTTGTCCGGCTGTTGGTCGCGAATGCGCTCAAGTTCTACCCGCCGGTGCCGATCATTCTTCACGGACACCTTCAGTTCCAACCCCACACTCCAGCATCCCCAATGTCGAGAACCCCCACCACCTCGGTGGGGGTTCTCGCGTCCGGGGACTTCGGCGCGGTGGTCCATGGCGCCGATGGTCGTCGGGTGACGTCCCGTACGATCGCACGATGACCGCCCCGCCGCCCGTGCCGGGTGCGCTCGACCCCGACGCCCCGCTCCCGTTCGGGCGCGCCAGCCTGGTCCGGGCCGCGGTGGCCGAGCCTGTCACCGCACTGCTCGTCCAGCGTGTCCTCGTGATGGACGTCGCCCATCCGAAGGTTGCCGCCGCGGTTGCCCACCACAGCCATTTCCAGCGGCGCCCGCTGAGCCGCGCCTGGGTCACCGTCGACGCCGCGCTGCGACTCGTCTTCGGTGACGAGCACACGGCGCGCAGTGCGGCCCGACAGATCTACGGGGTCCACGATCACGTCTCGGGGCGTCTCGAGGGGGCAGGGGGACATCGTCCCGAGATCGATCAGGACGGTGGCGACCAGGACTACAGCGCACACGACGCGTCGCTGCTGACGTGGGTGTGGGCCACCTTGGTGGACACCACCGAGACGGCGTTCACGCGCTGGGTCCGTCCTTTCGACGCGGGGGAGGCAAACGCCTTCTACGACGAGATGCGGCTGTTCGCGCGCTTTCTCGGCATCCCCGACGATCTGCTTCCCGCCGATCGCCAGGCGTTCTCGTGCTATCTCGACGATGCGCTCTCGGACAGCGAACTCGGCACGAGCGAGGAATGCCGTTCCCTGGCGCGCCAAGTCCTGTGGTTCGACCACCGGGCCGTCCCGTCACCGCTCGTCCGGGTGGAGCGGGTGCTCGCCCTCGCCACATTGGACCCCCGCATCGTGGACCGTCTCGGAGTCCACCCCGACGCCGCCGACGAAGAGCTCGGCCACGCGCTCGACGCATGGCTCCGCACCTATTACCGGCGCCTGCCGCGATCACCGAGGATCCTGCCCGCGCTCTACGTCCTCGTGCGCCGGCCGACCATCGGCCTCGCCGGACGCGTTCGTGACGTCCTCGGGCACCGGTGGCGCTGACGCCAGCTGGCGACGTCGCAGGGCCCGATCGGGTCTCATCGACAATCGTGGCCTCTCACCAGGACGTTCTTCGGCGATCTGGCGAGCTTGGTCATCGTGCTGGTCGGCGCCGGGGGCCGCCTGGTCGGGAAACGGGGAAATAACCACTATCCACGTTCGTAGCATCGCTACAAGCGGTGAAGATGCCTTAGACTCTTGTATTGTTGTCTGGATGTGGACAGTATTCTCACTGATGCCACATACGCGGGCACTAAGAGTGAAGCTCGGCGAGGCAGCTTCCGGAGGGGACGCAATGAAGGACCGGCCCGGCGCGACCAGTGTTCGCCGGTGGCCGGCATGGGCCTGGTTCCTCACCGGGGAGCTTGCGCTCGTCGCCGTGGCCGTCTCGGGGCTTCTCGGCACCCTGGAGCCCACGGCGGTGTTCGCCATCGGCATCACCACCCTGGTGGCTCTGGTCCTGTCGGTTCGTCGCCATCGCCCTGCGCTCACGTGGCCGTGGTGGGCCATCTCGGCGTCGATGGCCTTCTTCCTCGTCGGCGGCGCACTGCGTTTCGACCTCCACACCCTGGGCAACATCACCACCAGTCGCTCGCTCGTTCCGGACCTGTTGTCGCTCCCGGGCTACGGACTGGGCGCGGCGGGCCTGTTGGGGTTCTCGCGCGCACGCGACCGCGGCCGTCAACGGCACTTCGGGGTGATCCTCGACGCGGTTATCGCCGCACTGGCCATCCTGGCCGTGGCGTGGGTGTATGTCATCGACCCGGTCCTGTTCCAAACCCACACCCCACTGGCGATTCGGCTCGTGCTCACGGGCTACCCGGCCATGTCGATCTTCCTCGTGGTCGTGACGGTGCGTATCGCCTTCAGCCCGGAGCAGAATCGCGTCCCGTCGTACTGGTTCTTGTTGGCCGCCATGACATGCATGTTCGTCGGGGACTCGTTCTACATGTTCGCCGACATCGATCTGATCAGCGTGGCGGGGCGTGTCCTCGACCTTCCCTACGCGCTCGCCTTCGTGGCGACGGGCACGATGGCCCTGCACCCGTCGATGCGTGCCCTCACCGAACCGGCCGGCAACCGGCCCCAGGCATCGTCGCCCGGTCGCATCGTGCTGGTGGCCATCGCACTCCTCGTGCCCGCCATCATCACCCTGCAACACCCGTCGAGCTCGCTCCAAGACCGGGTGGCGCTGTTCATGATCATCATCTGCTTGACCGTCGCCGCGGTCCTGCGGATCGTCCAGGCCCTCCACATCGCGGAACGATCCGAGGCCAACCTGGCGTACCAGGCCATGCACGACAGCCTCACCGGGTTGCCCAACCGTCGGATGATGCACCAGCACCTGACGAACGTGCTCCAGCGGGCGTCGGTCGACGACACCCACGTCGCGCTGTTGTTCCTCGACCTCGACCGCTTCAAACTCGTGAACGACACCCTCGGGCACACCCACGGTGACGAGTTGCTGATCGCCGTAGCCCGTCGGTTGAACGCGCACGTGCGACCGTCGGACCTCGTGACCCGGATCGGCGGGGACGAGTTCATGATCGTCCTCGGCCAGGTGGTGAGCGTGTCCCAGGCGCTCGACCTCGCCAACCGGCTGCGCTTCAGCCTCCGTACACCATTCGTCGTCAACGAGTTGGAGTTCTACGTCTCTGCCAGCATCGGCTTGGCCTTCGCATCGGGGGACGATCCCGACACCAACGCCGAGGTTCTCGTCCGCGACGCGGACACTGCCATGTACCAGGCCAAAGACGCCGGCCGCGACGCCGTGGCGGTGTTCGACGAGTCGATGCGGACGAAGGTCTCCGAACGCGTGGAGCTCGAGCACGACCTGCGGCGAGCCGTCGAGCTGCGTCAGCTCCATCTCGTGTACCAGCCGATCGTCCGTATTCCCCACGGGCCCATCGAAGGGGTCGAGGCGCTGGTCCGGTGGGCGCACCCCACCCTCGGTGTCATCCCCCCCGTCAAGTTCATCCCCTTGGCCGAGGAGAGCGGCTTGATCATGGGGATCGGGGAGTGGGTGCTCGAGGAGGCCCTGCGCCAACTGGCGGCATGGCGCCACCAGACCACGGGGTTCGAGGACCTCTACGTCGCCGTCAACCTCTCGGGAGCCCAGCTCCACGACAGCGGGCTGGTCGAACGCGTGCGCGAGGCGTTGTCACGGCACGGGATCGAGGGAACCGCACTCTGCCTGGAGCTCACCGAGTCGGTCGTCATGGACAAGCCGTTGGCGGCGGCAGCGGTGCTCACCGCCCTGCGCGGCCTCGACGTGCGGCTGGCCATCGACGACTTCGGGACCGAATACTCGTCGCTCGCCTATCTGAAGCGCTTCCCGGTGACGAGCCTCAAGATCGACAAGTCCTTCGTGGACACCCTCGAGGACGACGACAGCTCCGACGCCACCCTGATCGCAGCCGTCGTCGCCATGGCGCACGCGCTGGGCATCACGACCATCGCCGAGGGTGTGGAGACGACGAGCCAGGCGCACCGACTGATGGAGCTCGGTTGCGACGCGCTGCAGGGGTATCTCTACTCGCGACCGGTCCGAGCCGAAGGACTCCCCTACGTGGTCAACTCGCTCTGGAAGCAGAGCGAGAACGTGCTGCAAGGCTCGACCTCGTAAGAGGACGTGGTTTCGCCTCGAGCCCGACGGTGCCGCGAAGGTCAAGAGGCTTGAGTGCGGGCTCCAGCCCGACACCGCGGAAGTACAGCGCGTGCAGATCGGGGTCCGATGCCTCGAGACGACGCTCGGTGTCGCCCACGTTGCACCACACAGGCATGCTGGCGGGCGAGCCCAGGTACGGGTGTGCGGTGACGCCCTTGAATCCTGCCATGGGCATGCGCAGCTTCCACCGGATCATGCGGAACACCGGGACGTCGAGGATGGCGAGCAACCATTCGATACCGCACCGGGTCGTGGCCATGGCGAGGGCCTGATAGAGGCCCATGCTCACGAGCCCGACCGTGGCCTTGCCCCGGTACTCGGGTGCGACCGCCAGTGTGGCGATGTCCCAGGTCCGGGCGAGGTCGAGCTCGATGCCCGTCCGGGCCGCCATGGCGGAGACGGGCTCTCCCCACACCGGTGGGGTGTCGTCGAGTGTCTTGAAGCCGGCCTCTGACGGGAGCACGATCCGCATGGTCCCGGCCGGGACGAGCCGAAGGTGGTCCACGACGCAGAGAAAGATGCTGGCCTCGTCGTAGGGGGCGTACTCCTTGTTCAAGAGCTCGGGCGTGTTGCCGAAGGTCTCCATGAACACCACCCGCTCGACGTGGCGCGCCAACTCCGATGCCGGGTCGCTCCCTCGCAACAGGTAGACGCCGAGCGGTGCCGCCGTCCCCGGTGCGGTCACCGAGCGCGCCAGTCGACGCAACTCGGCGTCGCCCATGACCGTGGCGGTGTTCACGCTCAGAACGCCTTGGCGACGATCCGGCGTGCGCTGAAGAACCGGTGCGTGAATTCGACGGCCCGCTCCATGTCGAACAGCTTGCACGTGTACACGTCGACGCTGAAGAACAGAACCGGTCGTTCCCACGCGTAGACATGGGCGCCCGACCCTTCCCAATGGACCCATCCCGCCCAACCGAAACGATCGGACCGATGCGTCACCGGATCGAGAAGGATCTTCATGTCGCAGACGTCGGACAAACCGACCAGGTAGCCGCGAATGTCGGCGTCGGAGAGCGGCGTGTCGCAGGTCCCTTCGATCACCAGACGCTGTCGGCAGATCGAGGGCGCCAAATCGGGCATCCCCTGTGCGAAGACCATGGCCGGATGTCCCACGCCCCAAGAGTAGGAACCGCATCACTAACAGAACAAGAGGCGTTCGTCCTCTCACGCATAGTGAGCGTTCAGCGCCCAGTGTGGTTGGTGTGACCCATGTTTCGGGCACACCGACAGATCTGGCCGCGCTCCTCAGCGATCAGAGGCTGGACAGAAAATGCTCGATCTCTTCACCGACCGCGATCCGAGTGGCGACCGGGTCATTCGCGTTGGCGACGAGCATGGCCGCCTCGTTCAGCGCGGCCAGCAGGATGTGCGCGAGGGGTTGGACCGGGCGCGGTGGCAAGATCCCGGCCTCCATGCAGTGCTCGAGCACTTCGGACACGAGACCGAGCCCGTAGGTGGCATCGATCTCGCGCCATTCCTGCCATCCCAGAACTGCGGGCGCATCGAGCAGCACGATGCGTCGCACCGCCGGGTCCAACGCGGCGTCGAGGAATGCCAGACATCCGAGACGGAGGTGCGCCATGGGGTCGTCGCCGCGCATGGCGGCGGTGGCGATATTTCCGGTGAGCTCGATCTCGACCGATTCGACCACCGCACGGAACAACCCCTTCTTCGTCGCAAAGTGGTGAGCCAGCGCGCCACGCGTCACCCCGGCGCGTTCGACGATGTCCTCTTGTCCTGCACCGGCGAAGCCGCGCTCGGCGAACAACTCGCGACCCGCGTCGAGCAGAGCTCGACGTGTTGCCGATCTCCGCTCGGCCTGGGTCCGACGACCGGGCTCCTTCGCGGAATTCTCGTTGACACCCATTCTGTCCCAAAGTATAAATGCGTGTAACCCGCATGTAAGTGATCTCTGAGGAGGATCTGATGACACTGCCCCGCACCGTCGTGATTCCGGGCCTGTTGAGCGAGCTCGAGGCATTCGGGGAGCTCATCGCCGCTCTGGACGGATCAGCCTGGGGGAGTCCCACGCGCTGTCAGGGATGGGCCGTGAGTGACGTGGCCGGACATGTCGTCGGATCCATCGCGGATGTGGTGTCGGGGCAGCTCGAGGGTCTCGGCTCTCCCGAGGCCACGGCGCGCGAGGTGGCAGAACGAAAAGGTCGCAGCCCCGCCGAGCTGTGCCAGGAGTTGGCGGCGGTCACGAAGCTCGCCGCCGACCTCGCCGCGGTCTTCGATGACGACACTTGGGACGGCCCCGGCCCCGGCGGTTACAACGGCACGCTCGGTCAGGGGGTCGAGGCGCTGTGGTACGACACCTATCTCCACGCCGACGACGTCCGCGCCGCGCTGGGTCGGCCTTCGTCACGGGGACCGGGCCTGCGCGCCAGCGTGCACCACGTCGCCCACGAGCTCGACACTCGGGGTTGGGGCCCGGCCACGCTCGCCTTCGAGGGGATCGAAGAGGTACCCGTGGGCGCGGGTGGTTCGAAGCGCACCGGCGATGCTCTCGAGTTCGTGTTGGCCGCCACGGGTCGCACCGATCCCGGCGCGCTCGGACCCGACGGCCCCATCAACATCTACGCGTAGCAGCGCCGATCCCGACCGGCGTCGTTCGCCGGTCTCTGTTGCGCCGGGTCGTTCAACGCCTTCGTCGAGCGCGGCGTTGCCCTCGGGCGAAGGCGAAGCCGGCCATCCAGAACACGAAGAAGATGATCGCCAGGATCCACAGCAAGTGGACAGCGAACCCGACACCGGCGAACACCACGGCCAATACCAGGAATATGGCGACGAGACATCCCATAACGCGAACGGTGTGGGGTGTCGGTCAAGCCCCGCCGGGGCGGGGAGCGACGTGGTTGAAGTTCTCGCGGACGTCGCGCAGATGCGACCTGATGCGGGTGATCGACGGCGACGCCTCACCGTCGAGGGAGTTGGCCAGTTCCTCGACGGCTTCGGTGAGATGCGCGACCGCCAGCTCGAGGCCGGCGAGACGTTTCGAGAGCTCTCCGTCTTCCATGGCGCGGAGTTTACGGCGGACCAGGCCGGTGTCTCCGTGACGGCGAGGAATCTCCCTCGTCGATCGGATCCGTGCCTGGGAGAGAAGTTTCCTCAAGTCGGCCCCCCGAAGTGCCGATAGCAATTTGGGCGGGTAGCGAGCCGAAGCTCGACGGCGCGACCGGTCCCGTCGCCCTGGCGGCGACGCAGGCGTGACCTGGTCTTGGGGCTAATGAGGGCAACGACCGGTGCCGATGGTGTTGGGCATGGGGAGACGTCGCAAAATCCACGCCCCTGAGGCGGAAGACCAGATCGAGGTCGCCGAGGCGCACGGGCAGGTTCAGGTCGCCGAGGCGCACGGGTCCGAACCCGACGAGCGGCCGGTGCCGACGCGACGTCCTCGCCGAGGAGTGGCTCGGGTCCTGCTTTCGCTGTTCCTCGTCGTCGGTCTGGCCGCCGCGGTCTTCGCCAGTTGGCAGTGGAAGAACGTCGAGGCTCGCCAGGCCCGTCAGTCGTTTCACCAGCAGGCATCGGGGGTGGCCGCCAAGGTCACGAAGGGGCTGCAGCGTGACATCGACCTCACCACGACGAGCCGGGCCCTGATCGAGCAGAACCCGAACATCACCAACGTGCAGTTGGGGTCGTTGTTCTCCGCGCTGGCGCCGTCAGGCCCCTCCAATGCGTCGGGGATCACCTACATCGAGAAGGTGTCGTCGGCTCAGCTCTACTACTACCGGGTGGCGATCGCCACGGACCCCACCAGCGCGCTGAGCGGCGGTGCACCCTTCGCCATCACCCCCAGCACTGCGCAGGCCCCGTACTGCCTGACCCGGCTCCTGGCGCTGCGCGCCTCCCTCAAGAGCGCAGGCGACGTGGCCCTGCCCCCCGGACTCGACTGGTGCTCCACGTCGGCGAAGGACGCTCTCGTGTCGTCGCGTGGTTCGGGCCAGCTCGCGGTCACAAAGCTGCTCGGGACCGACGAAGGTCGGATGCTCGGGATCCAGCCCCAGTCCGGCACCGCACCCGGAAGTGCCGCCATCGAGACTCTCAAGACTCTTGACCAAGCTTTCAACTCGACAATCGTCGTCGTCGCACCTGTCTACGAAGGGCCCACTCCGAGCACCGCGCAAGGACGCGTCAACGCACTCGAGGGCTGGGTCGGAGGCATCTTCGACGCCGCCCCGATCCTCAGGTCCGCAGTGGGCAACAACAGCAATCTGCAGGTGACCCTGACTCGGGTGAACCTCGGCAACAAGCCTCTGGTCATGGCCACCCGCGACAGTTCCAATGCCGCAGGAGGGCTCGTCGACGCCATCCCCACCAGTGCCAACGGGAACTGGATCGTCACCGTGCGTCAGCCGCTCGTGGCCGGCTCCGCCACGGGGGGCACCACGGGGTTGATCATCGGAGGGGCCATCGCCCTCGCCACTCTGATCCTGTTCTTCGTCCTGCGTTCTCTGGTCGTCACTCGCCGCCGTGCTCTCGAGGAGGCGGCCGAGCAGACCGGTGAGCTGCAGCACATGGCGTTGCACGACCCTCTGACGGGGCTGCCCAACCGGAGGCTCGTCGTCGACCGTGCCGAGCAGATGCTCATCCGGAGCCGGCGAAGCCAGCTGCCTTGCGCGGCCCTGACGCTCGGCATCGACCGGTTCAAAGAGTTCAACGACACCAACGGGTACGAGACCGGGGACGAGTTGCTGAAGGCGGTCGCCGATCGCCTGGGTGCGGTGTTGCGCGAGGCCGACACCATCGGTCGAGTGCGCGGTGACGAATTCGTCGTCTTGACCGACGGGGCCTCGTTGGCGGCCGGACCCGAGCTCGTCGCCGAGCGGATCCTCGATGTGCTGCGCGAGCCGTTCTTCCTGGGCGAGAGCCGCCCCGAGCCCTTCATCATCTCGGCGTCCGTCGGTGTCGCGTTGGGGCCCCGCGTCGGTGCCGAGCTGCTGCTCCATGATGCCGACACCGCCCTCTCCCAGGCCAAAGAGGCGGGCAAGGGCCGGTACGCGCTCTTCGGACAGGACATGCCCCAGGCGATCGAAAGCCGTCTCGCGTTCGAGAACGAGCTGCGCAGTGCGGTGGCGACCGACCAGTTCTTCCTCCGCTACCAGCCCATCTTCGACATCGAGACCCGGACCACGACCGGAGTCGAGGCTCTTCTTCGCTGGCAGCACTCCACCGGCCGCGTCATGCCGCCGGACCATTTCCTCCCGTTGCTCGAGGAGAGCGGCTTGATCATTCCCCTCGGTCGTTGGGTGATCCAAGAGGCATGCCGCCAGGGTGCAGCCCTACACAGCAGCGGCTACCTCATCTCCATGTCGGTGAATATCTCGGCCCGCCAACTCGAGTCGGAAGACCTGGTGGGCGATGTCCGCGCCGCGCTGGCCGCTTCGGGCTTCGAGCCCAACGCGTTGGTGCTCGAGATCACCGAGACGACGATCATGCGCGACACCGCACTCATGGTCGACCGGCTCATCGCTTTGAAGGGCCTCGGTGTCCGGATCGCCATCGACGACTTCGGGACGGGATACTCGTCGCTCGCCTACCTGCGTCAATTCCCCGTCGACATCTTGAAGATCGACCGCTCGTTCATCAGCTCCTTGGCGACGACGCGAGACTCGTCGATGCTGATCCACACCCTCGTCCAGTTCGGCAAGACCCTGGGCCTCGAGACCATCGCCGAGGGGATCGAGGAGGAGGGTCAGATGGACCCGCTCCTCGCCGAGCAGTGCGACACCGGCCAAGGCTTCCTCTACGGCCGCCCGTTGTCGCCGACCCAGCTCGACATCTTCCTGCGCACCCATCTCACCCAGGAGCCCCCCCTGTGGGTGGTCCCCCCCAAGCAGGCGGCCAGGTAGGCGTACCGCAGTTGGTGCCGGGGCGCCTCCGGCCAGGTACGGATGCCATGATGGACGCTGGGCCGCCGGGTTGACGCGGCGATGCCCGGGGGCCATCGCCCGGGGAGGGACGTCGTGAGAAGGACAGCGCCGGTCAGCCAGTGGGGAAGCGACTTCGACGTGCTCGACGCCAAGTACGTCGCCGACCCGTTCTTGATCTGGGACCAACTCCGCACCACGTGCCCGATCGCGCACACCAATCGCCGGGGGAGCACATGGTTGCCCACCCGGTACGAGGACGTCACCGCCATCGCGCATGACATCGAGCACTTCAGCTCGCTCGAGGTCGCCGTCATCCCCTTCGAGGGTGAGGAGCCCGAGGAGCCCGTCCTCCCCTACGGGCTGCCCCCCATCTCCGCGGATCCGCCCCTGCACACCTGGACGCGTCGGTTGCTCTTGCCCTGGTTCTCCCACAACCGCGTGGAGAGCTACGAAGCCATGACCCGAGGACTGTGCTCGGGACTGATCGACGGATTCATCGCCGATGGTCGAGCCGATGCCGCGTCGGACTATGCCCAGCAGATCCCGGTGCGAGTGATCGCCCACATCCTGGGGGTCAGTCCTGACCTCTCGGACACCTTCACGGGGTGGGTGCGCGACGTCCTCGAATTCGCCGATGATCACGACCGTCGAGTCAACGCTGTCCAGGGCCTGCTGGAGTACTTCATCGAGGAGGTGGCCAAGAGGCGGGCCGAGCCCGGTGACGACCTGTTGAGCGAGCTGCTGCGCACCGAGGTCGACGGCGCCCCGATCGAGGACAGCCTCGTGTTGGGTGCGGCAGCCCTCGTGCTCATCGCCGGCGTCGACACGACCTGGAGCGCGATCGGTTCGTCTCTGTGGCACCTGGCGACCCATCCGGCTGACCGCAAGCGCATGGTCGAGGACCCCGAAGTCATGTCGCTCGCCGTCGAGGAATTGCTGCGTGCCTACTCACCGGTGACCATGGCACGCATCGTGACCACCGATGTCGAGTACGCGGGGTGCCCCATGAAGGCGGGAGACAAGATCCTCATGAACTTCCCGGCCGCCAACCGCGACCCGGAGGTGTTCGAGGACGCCGACGAAGTGATTCTCGACCGCGCCCACAACCGGCACGTGGCGTTCGGGTCGGGCATCCACCGCTGTGCCGGATCCAACCTGGCCCGCATGGAATTGCGAGTGGCCCTCGAGGAATGGCTGCGCCGGATCCCCGAGTTCGCGCTGGCCGAGGGTGAGGAGGTCACCTGGGCAGGTGGCCAGGTGCGGGGCCCGCGGCTGCTCCCGGTGGTGTTCTGATGAAGATCCGGGTCGACCCCGACAAGTGTCAGGGTCACGCACGGTGCTATGGGCTCGCACCCGAGCTCTTCGAGGTCGACGACTACGGCCTGTCCACCGTGGTCGGTGATGGCTCGGTGCCGCCCGAGCTCGAGGACCGGGCCCGCCTGGCCATCGCCAACTGCCCCGAGTTCGCCATCGAAGAGGTCTGAGGCCGACTCAGTTCTGGTTGGCCATCTTCGAGTACGACCGGCAAGGCTCGCCCCGCAGCGCCCCGCATGCGGGCATGGCCGCGGTGGGGTCGACGCCGCGGGCGATATTGACCACGAGCGACGAGGCCGTAGCGGCGCCGAGCGAAAGCGTGTCGGTGACCGAACCGTGGGTGCCAGAGGTCGCGAACGCCCACGCGGGGCGGTCGCCGCCCGGTGCCGAGATCACGATGCGCAATCGGGTGCCGGCCCGAAACGAGTGAGCGATGGGATCGATCGGGATCCGGACCAGCGTGTCTTTCCCCGCCGGCAGGTTGTGGCGATTCGACTTGAGGTAGGTCGGCACGGGGTCGAGGGCCGTCGAGGACGCCGAGAGGGTGCGGTTGGAGCTGCGGAGGAACCCCGAGGTGACGTACTCCTCCTGGGTTGTGCCGGGCCGCACCTCGGTCACCGTCACCTGGAGATCGGTGGTGGGAGCCGAGGAACGCAACCACAGGTCCAGGCTGGCGGGTCCCACGATCGTGGTGGGCGACGCGAAGGCGGGCGTCTCGAAGGCCACCCCGTTGGCGGCGGGCACGGTCGTCCAGTTGTAGGGCGGCAGCGCCGCCCATGCGTTGCCCGACGGGAGGTCGATGGCGGGGCGGACTGACGGGTCGGGCCTGAAGCTCACGTGGGCGGCCGAACCCTTGGCCGTCGCCAACGTCCCCCCCGACCCGAGGTAGTAGCGGGTGACGGTCCCGCGTGCCGGCCATTGGGAGTAGTCGGCTTCGAAGGTGGGCTGCAAGGCCCCGGGTCCGAGGTCCCCGCCTCCGTTGTCGAAGAGCACTCTGACGCGCGGGTCCTGCGCGGCGAAATCGGACTTGGCCGCAGACAGCGAGGTGTCGCTCGTGAACCGCACCGGCGGTGGGGCCATGGACTTCGCCCCCCCGGTCGCCTGCGCGTAGACCTCAGGTGCGAGCAGGTTCAGGAACGGGTTCTGGGTGGGCACCCGGCCCGCCACATAGATGTCGAGGAATTCGAGCCAGCGTGACAACGTGTCGGGGCCCAACGAGTCGATGTGGGTCCCGTTGAGCATGGTGGTGTACACGTTCTTGTCGTGGTTCAGGGCCGTGATCAACACCGGCCACTGCGGGCCCGTCTGCTCGTCCTCGAGGCCTCCCACGAGAAACACCGGCACCTTGACGTGTGTGGCCCACACCGCGGGCGAACGTTGGTCGAAGAGCGACGGGACGCGGCTGAGGCCGGGCCCGACCAACGACTCGAGTTGCTGGGCCCCGGGGTGCAGGACCTGGTTGGCGAGGCACGTGGTGTCCCCGGTGGCGATCTCGGCGGTCGCCCAGGGCTGCCCGCCCTTGGGAGCGGCCTCGGCGTCGATCTTGCGTTGGGCGATCCAGCTGGCGGCGAAACCGCTGTTGTAGATCCCGCCCGGGTAGCCGGTCGAGAAGAGGTCGTCGGTGGAGCTGAGCGGTGCGATGGCGGCCAGGTCAGGGGGGTCGGTGCCCGCCACCTCGAACTGGGAGATGCCCGAGTAGGAGATGCCGACCATCCCGACCTTGTGGTTCAGCGCCCAGGGCTGGGCCCCGACCGTCTGGATCATGTCGTAGCCGTCGTAGTCAGAGGGCAGGCCGAAGAGGTCGAAGGCGCCCCCCGAGCACCCCGTCCCGCGCATCTGCATGCTGACGGTCACAAATCCCAGAAGCGGCGCGATGACACTCCCCACGATCGTGGCGGAGTCAGGGAGCAAAGCGTCGCTCGAGGGCGCCTTGCCCAAGAGCGAATCGAGCAGGCTGTGCGGAGCCGCCGTGCCGTACCCGGAGTACTCGATGACGGTGGGGAAGGGGCCATCCGCGAGGGTCTTGCCCGGGGGAAGGCGCACCGTGGCGGCGATGGAGATCCCGTCACGCATCTTCACGTAATTGAGCCCGGCGTGGAGATGCTGCCCCGAATACAGGCTTGCCGGGGGAGTCGAGCTCGTCGACAGAACCGCGAACGACGCCGTCTTGCGGTGCTTGGCGCCTGTCTCTTCGAACCGCAGTCCACGTCCCGCCCGCAGATTGCGGACGATGATGCCGCCCAGTTTGTCGACGACCCCGGAGCCGACGGTCGATCCCGATCCGTTGATCAGCGTGAGGTGCTCGCCCGGGGTGGCGCCGATGGCGTACGCCTCGCCGATGGACCCATGACCCTGAAACGGCGTCGCCGCGAAGCTCGGGGTGGAGCTTGTTGCCACGAACATGGCGGCCGTGACGATGCCGGCCGATACGGCGGCCGCGAGCCGCTTTGTCAGGATCCCCCGCACGAACCACTCCCATCGCGCCCGCCACCCACCAGGGCGGCACAAATCGCGTCGCCAGGGTAGTCGGCGAGGAGCAGACGGTGATATCTAGGCGGCCTCGACGATCAGCCGCACGAGCCTGCCGTTGACGCGGCGGAGCACCGAAGCGGGCCGATCCGATCGGGCCACCGCGGCCAGGGCGAGCACGTCCTGGCCGAGATCCTCAGCCAGGCAGGCCTGTTCGTACCCGTTCGATTCGGTCTCGCTGGTTGCCATCGCCTTCGTCCCCCTGACCTGATCCTGGGGCGCGGGGATCAACCCGTCTCCAAGCGATGGTCAATTCCCCGGCAACGGCGGGGGGGAGCCCGTGCTGAAGGGCCCGACGTCGAAGCCGGCGATCCCGTAGGTGAAGCGCAACGGCTCGGGCACGAGCAAGGGGCTCGCGGTCCTCGGCGGGGTGATCTGGAGCCACTTGCCCTCGTAACAAGCGTTGGGGGAGGCGGTCGGACCCGAGCCCGGCGTCAAGACGATGTCGCAGACGTCGGGGTATGAGAGCTCGAACCATGCGCGCCCCTCGGGTGCGACGACGACGCGCTCGGGGGCGGCGGGGGCCGACCCGGTGCTGGCCCCCATCGTGGCGACATCCTGGGTGGCGGCGGGAAGTGCGGTCCCGTTGGCACTGTTCACCGCGAGGCCCGGATAGCCCAGCAGCGTGCACGGGGACAGTGAGATGTTGGTCAGCGACACCGTCTCGTAGGTGGTCCCACTGATCGCTCGCCAGTTGGACACTGTGCCGCTGAGCTGTCCACTCACGCAGTTGGGCGGTCCTGACGCGGTCGTGGTCGTCGGCGAGCTCGAGAGGGGGGTGTTGTTGACCTTGGTGCTGTGCGCCGGCGACGCGTAGTACTTGCGCAAGGCCACCACCATCCGATCGATGCCGAAGGCGGCTCCACCGGCGGCGACGATCACCGTCACGACGAGCGCTCCGAAGCGGACGCGGCGCCACAGCCGGCGTCGCTGGACGCGGCGCCGAACCATCTGTTGGACCGACTCGGGGTTCGTCATCTTCGTGATGTGCCCATTCTCGACCACGTGCCCGTCCGGGGCCCGGATCGACCGGGCCGGTGGGCAACGTGAACGGTATCTTCGGTCACCGAGCCGCCCGGCGCGTAGTCGGGGGCATATGGTCGGTCTTGGCCGAGCACGGGATCCCGTGGCCCGACGCCTCGATGGACCCCGGACGGCTCACCGGAGGCGACCCCGTCGTCCCGCCCGGATTGCGGCCTCTCCCCGAAGCGAGCGATTCTGGACCCGGCACGGCGTACGCGAACGCCTCGCCGGGGAGAGAGCAATGGGGGCTCGTCGAGCACGGGATGACGAAGTCGCCCGCTGGCGTGAGCACGGGTGGATCCTCCTCGAGGGTCTCGTCCCAACCCAAGAGATCGACGCCGCGGTGGACGACCTTTACCTGCAGTTTCCTCGGGCCGAGGCGTACCACGCCGATCCCGCCGGCGAGACGGAACGGCGGCTCGGACGCCCGGCGCCGGTCGACGAATTCCCCTGGCCGACCGAAGGCCCGGGATTCCGACATGACCAGCACCGCTGGCAGGGCGCGTTCCCGTTCCCGGGCACCGGCGCCCTCAACCGGCTGGTCGTGCATCCATCGATCGTCGACTTCGCCACTCGCGCCCTCGACAGCGCCGACCTTCGTCTGTATCAGGCACAGGTCTCGGCCAAGTACGCGGGCATCACCAATTACGAACAGCCCATGCACACCGATCGGAACCATTCATGGCTGCCCGCGATCGGAGAAGCCCCGTGGTGGCATCTCGAAGGGTTCCTCTACCTCTCCGACGTCGGCCCCACGACGGCCCCCACCCATCTCGTGTCGGTACGCGACTCCACCCACCGACGAACCACGACGCCACTCGTGATGCCCGACCGAGACCCCGACCTGTACCGCGCCGAGCAGGGAGCCGCCGGACTTCGGGGTTCGTACCTGGCCTATCGGCCCGATGTCTTTCATCGAGCCGTCGACCTCACCGAGCCCCACGGTGCCCGGTTCCTCTTGAACGCGAGCTACAAAGTCGCCGGACAGGACTGGGTTGGCTACCACACCATGCAGTCGCGCTCCACCTCGCCGGACTGGGTGGCCTTCGTCGAAGGATCGACCCCCGCCGAGCTCGCGCTGTTCGGGTTCCCTCTTCCGGGTCACCCTGTCTGGAGCGCGGCGCTCCTCGACGCGACCCAGCGGCTCTACCCACGGCTCGACACTGCTCCATGGCGGGCGATGCTCAGCGACTGACCGATCCAAGCGGACCGAGTGCCGTCGAGGTTCTTGCGGTCCGCTCAGACGAATTTGATCAGCTCGATGGCGACGACCGTCCACCCTCCTGCGACGAGCACTCCCGGTACCCTCAAACGTTGGCGTGACGACAGCAAGATGATGCAACTGAACAGGTAGAGGTCGTCGAGGCTGCGAAAGCCGACGTCGCCCAGCCATATCCCCGGTGCCACGGTCAGGGCAAGAACCCCATACGCGAGCCACGCCGCCCGTTCATAGAGGCGCGCCGTCGTCGTCCGAAGCGCAACCGCGGCCGCCACGATCACGGCGACGAGGATGAACAGCTCCGCGAACCACAGTGTTGCAGACCTCGACGGCAAGAGGCCCAGGTAGTGCCGAAAGCCCTGCACTATCCCGACGAAGGGAGTGCCCAAGTTGCGTTGGCCCGAGGTGAGCAGGGGCCACGAGCCGGTGGCCAGACGCGCCACCAGTTGCCATGCCACGAAGACGAATCCGGGCAGGACCCACGAGATCGTCGGCGTCTTCGCACCCTCCTCGAGGCCCGCGTCGCCTGCAGGCGCCGATCTCGTCATCTTGGCCACAAGCCGGTCGTAGAGCCACGAAAGCGGGCGTTCCACCGCGAGCAGACCGATCACGAGCAGGGCCGTCTCCCGGCTCAGCACGCCCACGCTGAAAGCGACTCCGGCCACGACGGAGCGGTTTCGATGAAGTGCCACGACTCCGGCCACGACGAACGTTGCTGTCACGATCTCGGCAAGATCGCGAGACAAGACCCACACGAACCCGAAGTAGCTCGGGAGCAGGAGCCCCCAGCACGAATGTCGACCCGCATCCCGGGCGATCACCGCGCCCAGCGCACCCAGACAGCCCAATCCGAGCACGTTCACGATGACGAGAGACCACGGCACGAGCGAGCTGCGTCCGGCTGCCACCAACCATGCGAATGCGGGATAGGCGATGCGCTCGAATCGGCTGAGGGTGTCCATCTGGATCCCGTACGCCGTGTGATGGAAGTTCAGTGGGGCAAGAGCCATCCGGTAATAGAACTGGCCGTCGTATCCTTGGCCCGATGTGACAGGAATGCCTCGTGGGACACGACCCCGAACGTGATGTGCTCCGACGACGATGAATGAAGCGATGTTGCCGTGCCCCGCGACCAGGATCCTCGCGCCGGCGACGAATGCGCCCGCAACGAATGCAATTCCCGCCACCCATCGGGGTCGGTCTACCCGCAGAGACGCCGACGACAGTCGTTCGGTGTGAGACACGGTGATCATTCGACGGGCCCCGCGCCGTGTCGACGCGCCAACCGCCTCACGACAACACCCATGCCTGTGAATCTCCTTGGACCTGTCTGATACGAGGTGGCTCTCGGCCAGTATTCCTGGCCCGCCGGGTCGAGAGCGACATGGGGCGCAACCTGCCGAGGCATTGCCCACATCGTCCATCGTTCGATTCCTGGGGATTCGCCCTGGGGTGCGACCGCCGACCGGCTCGCAGGACTTCGAGGTCACGAACCCACAGGCAGGCGCGGTGCGAAGGGACCATGCGGCTGACCCATTGAGGGGTTTCAGCTCGATTCCCCTGGTCAGAATCGATGTCGAGGAGCATGGCGGCAATTTCCAAGAACCCCGGCCCACAGCTAGATTCCATTCTCAAGTTGGGTCGCGCGGTGGCCAAGCGATCCTTCGATGTGGCAGGGGGGCAATGTTCGTTGACGGTTGGCATCCCGACCCGTATGGGATCCATGAGGAGCGACTGTTCGCGAACGGCGAGCCCACCCCGCTGGTTCGGAACCGAGGCATCGGGTCCTTTGCCCCACTCCCGGTAACCGAATCAGACCCAAAGGTCGACGCCAAGGCAACGGGGCAGGGACCGACCGAAGATGCCGCGGCGGACGCGTCTGTCGACACGGCCGATCCTTCGGTGGACAGTGGTTCGACGAAACGCCAGGGCGTCACAGGTCCCACCAAGCCCATGGTGGCGCTGGCGTCGGTGCTGATCGCAGCCGGCGTGGTCGTGGGTGTCCTCGGGATCACCCGGGTCGGAGGGACCGGGAGCGCCGAGACGACAACGACGGAGAGCCCGCTCGTGAGCATGTTCCGTCACCTGCCCCCCCTGACGACGGTCATCCCACCGCAGCGCCAATCAGAGGCGGTGCCGACCACGACGACACCGGGCCCCCTCGACAGCGCGCTTGTGGCGCTACCCCCCTCGACCGCACCCACGGCCCCGACGCCCCCGACGACCAAGGCACGAACAACCGCGACGACTTCCCGGGCCGCGGTGTCCACGGTGACACAGCCCTCCAAGCATGGACCGGCCGTGTCGTCGATCGTCGCCACCACCACGCTTCCGCTGATGACGATGACCACGTCCGTGGGACAGGCTGATCAGCAGTGGTACCTGGCGTACGGCTCGGTCTTCAATACCTTGCAGACAGACATCGAAAAGCTGGATCGAGCCCTCGCCTCGACAGCGCCCAGCTCCTACGTGGACATACATCCGTACTGGCAGGAGCTCTCCATCGATGCCAACTATGCCCTCTCGCTTCCCCCTATCCCCGACGGGGGCACGCAGTCCGCATGGGCCACCGCACTGGGTGACTTGAGTGAAGGTGCGACCGAGTGCATTCTCGGCTCGATCGGCACTCCGGCCGGCGCCGCATTCACGCCCACCATCTTCAATCAGGGTGCGGCCTTCATCACGACCGGGACGACGCAGTTCGACGGAGCCGTCTCCTCGGTCGAGAGCTCGGCGGCGGCGACCTCGGTTCCGTCCCGCACCCAGGTCCGAGCCTGGGACCAAGCCCATGGAGCGCTGGTGAGCACGCTGCAGACAGACGTCACCAAGCTGAACGCGGCCTTCGCAGCCCCAACCTCGTCCGACTATTCCGCTGTCGCTCCCTTCTGGCAGCAGCTCATGAGCGATGCCCAGAGCGCGATGAAGTCGGCGCCCATCCCCGACCGTCTGATTCAGACCTATTGGACCACCGCACTCGACGATCTGATCCAGGGTTCGAGCGACTGCGTGGGATCGTCGGAGGCGCTGCCGCCCAATCTCTTCGACCAGGGGGTGGCCTCGATCGCGTCGGGCGCCACCTACCTGAACACGTCCGTGGGGGCGATCCAGAGTCTGGTGGGCTGAGGA
>JADGOL010000026.1 GCA_017882995.1 Acidimicrobiales bacterium
CCTATGAGACCGCGGCGACGACGATCGACTGCCAATGCGGCTCCGCGCAGCAGGCCAATCACTTCGTGGCCAATCTCGTGGGTGCGGGTGCCGTCGACGTCGGCATCGCCTGCGGGGTCGAGGCCATGAGCAGGGTGGGTCTGGGCGCCAACGCCATCAACGGCCCGGGGAGCTCGCGTCCACCGGACTTCCCCTGGGACATGCCCGACCAGTTCGGCGCGGCCGAGCGGATCGCGAAGAAGTACGGCATCACCCGCGACGACGTCGACGCTCTCGGGCTCGCCTCGCAGCAGAAGGCGGCCCGGGCGTGGGAGGAAGGCCGGTTCGACCGCGAGGTGTTCGCCCTCGACGCGCCGGTGGTGGGCCCGGACGGGCCGACCGGGGAGCGCCAGCACGTGGCGCGCGATCAGGGTCTGCGCGACACCACGGCCGAGGCGCTGGCAGGGTTGAAGCCCGTGATTCCCGACGGGATGCACACGGCGGGGAACTCGTCGCAGATCTCCGACGGCGCCGCCGCAGTGCTGTGGATGTCCGAGGACCGGGCCAAGGCGGGCGGATTGCGGCCCCGGGCGCGGATCGTGGCGCAGGTGCTCTTGGGATCGGACCCCTACTTCCACCTCGACGGGCCTATCGCGGCGACCGAGAAGGTGCTCGCCAAGGCCGGGATGACCGCCGATGACATCGACATCTTCGAGGTCAACGAGGCGTTCGCGTCGGTGGTCTGCTCGTGGCAGAAGGTCCACAACATCGACTGGGACAAGGTGAACGTGAACGGTGGCGCCATTGCCATGGGCCACCCGGTGGGATCGACGGGCAGCCGGTTGATCACGACCGCGCTCCACGAGCTCGAGCGCCGCGACGCCAACCTGGCGTTGGTCTCGATGTGCTGCGGTGGTGCGCTCGCCACCGGCACGATCATCGAGCGCCTCTGATCCATCGTTTCCCGGTTCGCAGCTTCTCCGAGGTCATGGCTCTTCGGGAGGAATTGTCCCTTGGTTGTGCCCTCCGGGTGTAGGACGGGGGCGAGGATGGGACGGTGATGGCGCGGAGAACGAGGCGGACCGCTCCGCGTCGAGCGTCGAGAGGTGTGGCGGCGGGTGTCTTGGTCGTCCTGAGCGCGACGGCGGCTGCTGTGCTCCCGTCGGCCGCGTCGGCCGCGTCGGCCGCGTCGGCCGCGTCGGGGCAGCCACGCGTGACGACCCCGGGCCCGGTGGCCCATACCGTGTTCGGGACGAGTTGGCCCGTGTACCACCACGACGGTCTCGGGAGTGGTGCGGATCCCACCGGTACCAACCTCAGTCCGGCGGTGGCGGCATGGACCTCGGCCGGTCTCGATGGCCAGATCTTCGGCGAGCCGCTCGTGGCGAGCGGTCGTGTCGTCGTCGCCACCGAGAACGACACCATCGACGAGTTGGCGGCCGACACCGGAGCCGTGTTGTGGTCGACCCATGTCGGGACGGCCGTGCCGTCGGGGAACCTTCCCTGCGGTGACATCTCGCCCCTGGTCGGCATCACCGGCACGCCGGTCATCGACCAGGCGCGCGGAGAGGTGTTCGCCGTCACCGACGAGACGGCCGGGGGGTCCGGAGCCCAGCATTTCATGGTGGGACTCGACCTCTATACCGGCGCGGTGCTTGTGCACCAGCCCATCGTGTTGGCGGGATCGGACCAACTGGCCGAGCTGCAGCGGACCGGGCTGGCGCTCGACGACGGGAACGTCGTCGCCGGCTTCGGGGGGAACGCCGGGGACTGTGGGAACTACCACGGATGGGTGGTGTCGATCCCCGAGGGTGGTGGGGCCCAACAGTCGTTCGAGGTGGCGTCGGCCCTCGGAGACAGCCAGGGCGCGGTGTGGATGGGAGGGGCGGCCCCCGAGGTCGACGGACAGGGAAACGTCTGGCTCACCACCGGCAACAGCGCCTTGACGTCGTCGGGTGACACCTACGACAACAGCGACGGTGTCATCGAATTGTCGCCGACGATGCAGGTCGTCCAGGCCTTTGCCCCGTCCACGTGGTTCAGCGACAACGGCAGTGACGCCGACCTCGGATCCAGCCCGCCCGCGCTGGTCTCGGCCAACGGGCTCGCCTTCCAGGCGGGGAAGTCGCATCTCGGCTACCTGCTCTCGCAGTCGCACCTGGGCGGGATCGGCGGGCAGCTCCAGACCGTGCCTTCGTTCTGCACCGGCAACGTCGACGGCGGCGCGGCGGTGTCGGGCGCGGTGGTCTACGAGCCCTGTCAGCCCGGGGTCGTGGCCGTGGCGACGGCGTCGCCCGGCAGCGCGAGCGTGCTGTGGCAGACCAACACCGGAGCGGGCGGCCCCCCGATCGTGGCCGGTGGGTTCGTGTGGACCATCGGGGGAACCACGCTCTACGGGTTGGACCCTTCCCTCGGACACGCGGTCCAGAGCTTCTCGCTCGGGTCCGTGGCCAACCACTTCCCCACGCCGACCGTCGCCGACGGGCTGTTGTTGGCCGCGTCGTCGACCCAGGTGCACGCCTTCGTGGGCCCTGCGGGTCTCCCGCCCGCGCCACCGCCCCCACCGGCGCGGTCGGGGTACTGGACGACGGCGTCGGACGGGGGAGTGTTCAGCTTCGGTGGGGCCGGGTTCGCCGGTTCGATGGGCGGCCGACATCTCGCCGCGCCCGTGGTGGGCGTCACCGCCACCACCGATGGCGGCGGGTACTGGTTGGTGGCGTCGGACGGGGGGGTGTTCGCCTTCGGCGACGCCGGCTACTTCGGCTCGATGGGCGGCCGGGCCCTGGTCAAGCCCATGGTGGGGCTGGCCGCCGCGCCCAACGGCGACGGCTACTGGACCGTGGCCTCGGACGGCGGCGTGTTCGCCTTCGGCGGTGCGAAGTACTTCGGTTCCATGGGCGGGAGGGCACTCACACGACCGGTGGTCGGAATGGCCTCGACCGCGGATGGCGGCGGGTACTGGTTGGTGGCCTCGGACGGGGGGGTGTTCGCCTTCGGCGACGCCCGGTTCTTCGGGTCCATGGGGGGAAGGCAGCTCGACCAGCCTGTGGTGGCGATGGCAGCAGCGGCCGGTGGTGGGTACTGGATGGTCGCGTCCGACGGTGGGATCTTCACCTTCGGTGGGGCGGGCTTCTTCGGATCGATGGGTGGACGGAAGCTGAGCCGCCCCGTGGTGGGCATGACGCCGACGTCGACGGGTCAGGGCTACTGGGAGGTCGCGTCCGACGGTGGGATCTTCACCTTCGGCGACGCGCCCTTCGAGGGATCCGAGGGGGGCGCCCGCCTGGCCGCGCCCATGGTGGGCATCGCCGCGCCGCCGCTGGTCAACTAGCTGTCGTCGTCGGGAGAGCGCGGCGGGCGTCTCGAACGCTCCGCCACCTTTCGGATCCGTTTCGGATCGAGAACGGCGAACTCTCCTTCGGCCTCCACGCAGACGACACCGTCTTGGACGAGGCGTCCCTTGCTCGTCACGCGCCTGCCGTCGTTGGACACCACCTCGGCCTCGAACCGGGCCTCGACGCCGATGAGCGTGGGACGTCGGAATCGGATGGTGAGCCACACCGTGGGGCCCGCCGAGCCACTCAAGTGGTTGGCGGCGGTGAGGACGATGTCGAAGGTGGCCGCCAGGGCGGCTCCGTGGACCCAGCCCGGCCCACCTTCATACGGGGTGGTGAACACGGCGGTGCCGATGGCGAGCGGCGGTTGGAGCGAGATCACCACCGGGAGCGCGATCGGGTTGTAGCGGCCGACGACCGGGTCATAGGGCATGGCCCCGTCCATCGACGCCCTCGCACTCTGGGGCTCGGGACCCTCGGGCGGGTCGATGAAGCGTGGAACCGGATGGGCCGGGACGTGCGAGCCGAGCACATCGGCGGTCGCTCGCAGCTGTGCCACCACGGTGTCGAGGACATCGGGAGGTGCGGTATTCGTCACCACGAGGTCGACGAGACGGCGGACGGTGTCGGTGAGCTCCGCCATCGGTCGTTCCCGGCCCGCGATGGCGGGGTGGAAGCTCTCCGGCACCTCGTCGCTCACCGTGTCTCTCCTGTCGTGGTCATTGTCCTCCCGCACCTGCCGTGCCGGAGCCTCGGACTGTCTACCTGTTCGTGCCGAGGACGATCACATCCGGCGTACCGGGCCTTCGTCGGCGTTCCCGACGGGCAACACCGGGCCGGGTTCCAAGCACCACCTCGGAGTTCCACCTGCTCCGGGGCGTCGGCTGCCGGGAGAACTGGAATCCGTTCTATTGTCGGGACGTCCCGCAGCCGGCGGGGGAGGAGCCAGAAGCACCAGGCACCCCTCCAGCCGAGGCGGCGGGCCGAGACGCGAAGGAGGGTCATGCCCAGTCCCGGCACAGAGAATCTGATCTTCGAGCGGCACGGGGCCACCGCGGTGGTCACCATGAACAGGCCCGAAGCCAAGAACGCCCTCAGCCTTCCCATGCTCGTCGGCATGGCGGACGCCTGGGAGGAGATCGACAACAACGACGAGATCCGCTGCGCGGTGCTGACTGGCGCGGGTGGGACCTTCTGCTCGGGGATGGACCTCAAGTCGATGTCGGCGCCTGAGGCGGAGGCGTATCGCCACCGCCAGGAGGCCGATCCCGATCTGCACTGGAAGGCGTTGCTTCGTCATTACCAATTGCGCAAGCCCCTCATCGCCGCGGTCGAGGGATGGGCGGTGGCGGGGGGAACCGAGATCCTCCAGGCGACCGACATCCGGGTTGCGGGTGAGAGTGCGAAGTTCGGTGTGTTCGAAGCCCGTCGAGGGTTGTTCCCGCTGGGCGGGTCGACCGTCCGGCTCCGGCGTCAGATCCCGTTCACCGTGGCCATGGACCTCCTGCTCACCGCGCGCGAGGTCAGTGCCCAAGAGGCGAAGGAGATCGGGCTCATCGGTCGGGTCGTCCCCGACGGCCGGGCTCTCGACGAGGCGCTCGCCATCGCCGAGGTCATCTGTGGCAACGGCCCGTTGGCGGTCGAGGCGATCAAGCGGTCGGTGCGCGAGACCGAATCGGTCCCCGAGGTCGAGGCGCTCAAGATCGAACTGGAGATCGGCTGGCCCGTCTTCGCCACCGAAGACGCCAAAGAGGGCCAGAAGGCGTTCGCCGAGAAGCGCACACCCGAGTACAAGCGGCGCTGATGCCCGAACCGGAGCTGGGTGTCTCGGACTTCGGCATCTCCCTGGGTGGTGCGGGGCACGGTCCGGGAGAGTCTCACCGCGGCGGGGCAGACGCCCGCTTCGAGCTGGCCCACCAACTGCGACGTGTCACGAGCGCAATGGTGGGGTTGCCGATCGCCGACACCGACATCACCGCCGCCGGGGCGGCTCTCAAGGAAGTCGCCGACGACCTCGAGCGGGTCGCGGGACCGGGCCGGCGGGCTCGGGCCCAACCCGATCCGGTGGGGGACCCCCAGGAGTTCTTCCCGACGAGCCCCGTCATCGGCTTCGCCAACCCGGTGGCCCCTCCCGTCGTCGTCGAGGCCGTGGACGGCGAGCTGCGCGGGACCGCGTTCTTCGACTACCAGTACGAGGGCCCGCCCACGTGCGTCCACGGCGGAGTCATCGCCATGGTCTTCGACGAGATGTTGGGCGCGGCCAACATCATGGCCGGGAGCCCGGCCATGACGGGCACGCTCACGATCAAATACCGAAAGCCGACGCCGTTGCGGACCCCGCTGCGCCTCGAGGCCCGGTTCCTCGAGCGAGACGGCCGAAAGGTCCGGACCTATGGTGCGATCTTCCATGGTGACGTGCTCACCGCCGAGGCCGAAGGCATCTTCATCGAGGTCGTCCCCCAACAGTTCCTGGCCATCGTGACCGAGAACTCCGACTCCCCCGAGGCCGTCGAGCAGGTGCGAGCCGACGCTCGCCGTCTGGGGTTCACCGAGGGCTGATCAGCCCGGATTCAGCCTCGAGGCCCGGTCCGGGGCGCCCTGGAGGAGACCCCAGAATCGTCCCGTCGGCCTGGCCCGCCCTGTTCAGTAGGAGAATTTGGGTCTGACCAGGGAAATTCCTCCCCGAACCCGAGCCCGGCCCCGGCCACCACTCTGCGTGGTCTCTGTCTCAACAGATGCCCGTGGCGCGCCGATACCCAATTGGATGGCCGGCGCTCGGGACCGGCCCTAGGTGAGGACGGCGGGGGTTGAGCGCACGAGCACGCCACAGCAGCGCACCTTCGCTGCCTACAGGGGCCACCGACCGCCGACCCGGCGGCGTTCCCACCGTCACGCCCGTTACGCCCGTTACGCCCGTCACGACCGGGGGGCCCGGGGAGTTGGCCGACGAGGACCTGGCGGTGTTCCTCGAGATGTCGAACGAGATCTTCGGCGTCTTCGACCTGGAGCAGGGGCTCGTCTGGAGCAACGGCACCGCGGCCGTCCTCCTCGGCTACGGCGAGGAGGAACTGGCACGGATGTCGCTCGTCGACCTCATCCATCCCGACGACCTCGTCGAGGCACTCGCCCTGTTCGACCAACCCACCGGTGCCATCGAGCCGGCCGGGATCCAGTCGCGCTACCGGTGCAAGGACGGCAGTTGGCGCTGGTTGGAGTGGACGGCCCGGGTCTCGCCCGAGTCCGGGTTCGTCTACGGAGCCGCCCGCGACGTCACCGACCACCACGTCGCCCAGAGCACCCTCGGGGCCAACGAAGCGTGGCTCGCCGCCATCCTCGACCACTCCACCGCGGCCATCTTCGTGAAGGACAGGCTGGAGCGCTACGTCGTGGTCAACGAGGTGTTCCTGCGCGCCTTCGGGCTCGAGCGCGAGGACGTGTTGGGAAAGACCGTGCGCGAGATCTGGCCCGGCGCCCCAGTCGACGAGACCGACCGACGCGTCCTCGATCACGGTGAGGTCTTCACCCGCGACGACACCGTGGCGCTCGAAGACGGCGTCCACACCATGATGACGACGCGGTTCCCGCTCCCGGACTCGTCGGGTGCCATCACCGGGATGGCGGCCATCGCCACCGACATCACCGAGTGGACCCGGGTCCAAGCCGCACTCGCGGAGCGCCAACGCCTTCTCGACACCGTGATCCGGGCCTGTCCCGACATCGTCACCGTGTTGGACGGCAACGGCCGGGTCCGAGAGATCAGCGAGGCGTCGGCTCGGATCCTGGGTTACGACCTGCGCGACCCCGTCCACGAAGAGATCGAGGACCTCATCCATCCCGACGACATCGTCCGGGTCCATGAAGAGGCGGCCAAGATCTTCTCGGTGCCCGACACCCAGCTCGACCTCACCTACCGCGTCCGGCACGCGGATGGTCGCTGGGTCGTCCTCGACACCCGGGGCCAATCCATGGTGGGGGAAGACGGGACGACCGTGGGAGCCGTGGTCGTGGCGCGCGACGTGACCGACGAGCTCGAGGTCGAGGCCGAGATGCACGTGGCGGTCGAGGCCGCCGAGCAGGCCAGCAAGGCCAAGAGCGACTTCCTCTCTCGGATGAGCCACGAACTGCGCACCCCGCTCAACAGTGTTCTGGGGTTCTCCCAGCTCCTCGAGATGGACGACCTGCCCGACAATCATGGCGAGGCCGTCGGCCACATCATGCGTGCCGGTCGTCACCTGCTCAACCTGATCGACGAGGTCCTCGACATCGCCCGGATCGAGTCGGGCAATCTCGAGCTCCTGTTGGAGCCGGTGGCGATCCGCCGGGTTCTTCGAGATGCGATCGACCTCGCCGGCCCTCTCGCCGAGCGCGGGGGGATCA
>JADGOL010000215.1 GCA_017882995.1 Acidimicrobiales bacterium
ATCTGGTCTGTCCGCTCCGTCGTCGTGGTGCGCTTCGGTGCCTCTGGGCTGGGCTTTCGATCCAGGCAGTGCGCCCCGGCCCGCTCCGTGGTCCCGATTTGATCGTCAGCGTTGATCGGCAAGCATCCCTTCGTTTCTTCGCGACCGGCAATGACGTTCGCAATAATCTTGACCGTTGCTGCGGGGAATGCCGAGCCTGTGCCGGTCATGTTCTCCCGAGGAATTCCTTGTCCGCTGGCTCAGGCGTCCGAATCAACCAGCATGGAGGTGGCTCACATGGTCAGCATGCCGAGTGTCGTGTTGGCGCAGGAATGGCAGAGCGAGCGTGACGCGCTCCTCGTTGCGGAGAAGGAGGCCACCCGCCTCCTCGACGGCCTTGCCGCCCAAAGACGCCGCCTTCCGATGGTCCGCTTCGACAACGAGAAGTATCTCTTCGAAACCACTGAAGGGCCAAAGCGGCTGTTTGGACTTCTTCGAAGGGAGCCAGCAGGTGGCCACCTACCAGTTCATGGAGAACGGTCCTGATGCCTTCTGTCCCGGTTGCACTCACTTCACCGGCAACGTGACCAGCCTGGCGACGCTGGCCGACCAGGGGGTCAGTTGGCGAACGGTGGCCAACATGCCGCTCGCTCAGATGGAGTCCTACTGGGTCAGCAAGGGTTGGAAGGTGCCAGCTTGCGTCCTCGCGCAAGACATCGTTCGCCGATGACTGCGGGGCAAACAGCGGATTTCTGCTCAACCTGTTCTTTACCGACAGTGAGCAAGTCTTTAATGCTACGCCACCAATGGACGGGTGTCGACCGATTGTTGTTCGTCAACAACATGCTCGACCTGGCTCCCTACGGCCGTCAGGAGGATTGGGAGGACTCGCCTCCGGGCTGGCCCCAGCACCCGACCTACGGCTGAGGTTCGGGGGCCAAGCGAACCGCGGGAGGATTCCGATGGCCATTTCGGTCGGCTCCTCCGGTCGAACTTCCCCACGCCCGGTAGTGGCGGAAGGCGCGACGTGCTTTCGCCCTGTCATTTCTGCGACGCCGACGGAAGTTCTTGCGCCCCCGGCCTCCTAGAATGCGAACCTTTGTCTATTGGTGGAAGGCCAGGTCATCAGCCTGGCCGCCCGTCACGCCAACTGATCCTCGGCCCATCGACCAGGGGCGCGCGGTTCGGATTGAAGTCGGTTGTGACTGCGAGCCAACCAGCCGGGGTCAACTCTCGGGTCTTGGCGGAGTTACGACCCCGCCACGCCTACGCCCAGATGGTGGGCACTCGCCGCTCGTCGCGCCGGGTTGGTGTTCCTCGATCCGCGTGTGGGAGGAACAGCGCTCTTCTCGATGCAAGGATGCCTGCGCCCTCTCGCTCGGTGTCAGCCGGGGGAGCGAGCGAGCGGGCCGAAGAGCGCGTGCACGCATGTGCAGGCGGAATACGCGGAGTCGATCGCGGACGGCGAGGATTCCAGCTTTCGCCCACTCCGGCGAGAGAAAGGCCACATAGGTGGCGAGCATGACCTCGCCGAAGAACCCCAGACGGAGATTGAGGCCGATGGTGGTGTGCAGGATCACGCCCAGGGCCAGGACAAGGGGGCGCGCTCCCCGGTTCCACACGAGCACCCCGATCATGAGCTCGATGGCAAGCGTCAAATAGGTCACGATTGTGCTGAAGAGCAATGAGTGCGCGAGCACGCTGGGCAGCGGGAAGCGCTGGAAGTCCTGGAGTCTCATGGCGTACGAGACGGCGGTCCCATGCACCCAATCCGGACCATGGAGCTTGAGCCACACAGCGCTCAGGTAGACCACGCTCACTTGGATCTGAACCAATCGAAGGGCCCAAGGGGAGCGCGCCGGGAATTCCCAGAATCGTTCCGGCATCCTCCGCCACCGGTCCACCGAAAGTGATTCTCCCGCAGGAGCAAGCATCAAGAAGAAGCAGGCGATACGGAGTAACCCGTCTCCGGAGTTCCAGATCGACGGTGCGCGGTGCTCGAACGACAGCACTGCGACGAACACGACGATACTGGCCAGCCGTGTTCGGTAGCCCACGAGAAGGGAGAGCGACGCCACGATGAGTGCGCCGAAGAGCACGATGGCCACGCCAAAAGCAGGGAAGGAGTTCAGCACTCCCCAAATGCCAAGCGGCGTGTGCATGGGGGGGATCGGCTCGACACCCCTAGACGAGAAGAACACGCTGAAGTCCGGTATCAGTGTCAGCGCCCAGGCGAATGCGATGCCACCGATCACGATGCGGAAGATGGCCAAGCTCGACGTCGGCTGTGGCTCGAACCAGAACCGTTCCCACAAGGAAGCTGCTCGTCTCATCGCAGCCTCAGCGTGTAATACGATTGCTGGCGGAAGGGCGTGTGGTCGGCCGTGCCGCCTGGTGGTAGTAGGAAAGCGCTTCGCTTGACGAGAGTGACGCTTACAGCGGGAGATCGGTCCCCCGGGTCAAGGGAAGCGACGTAGCGCGCGAGCGGCTTCCAGAGCTGCGGCCAGCCGTCAGGGTTACCGGGCCTGATGACGGCGTGCTCGGCGAACTTGCGCCAGTGTGCGTCGCGGTATGCGCCGACGAGTGGCCCACCGGTCGGCGGTCTCCAAATTGTGACGCGCCCGTCTGCGTGGACGACGCGCGCCTCGAGGTAGAGGATCTCCGTCCGCGGATACGGAGCAAACATGCTCCAGTTCTGGTCCAGGCCTGTCGCGTTGAGATATGGCTGGGCGGCCGATGCCAGGTGCTTCTGGATGGCCCCCGATGGGAGGTTCTCGATGACGACCGCACTCACCGTCGCGACGAGAAAGAGACTGATCAACCATCGTCCAACGCGACTTGATTCGAGCCTTTGCTGAAGATCCCCCCCGGCGGCCGAGCTGTCGTCTTCAGGCGCACCGATCTGCTGCAGAGATACATCAGGTGGGATGCGTGCGCATCCGGACGCCAATGTCGATGGGTGTCTCCGCGTCGTCGTTGATGCCGGTGAAGTCACCAATGTGATCCCTGCTTGACGAGGCCCCGGGACGCGATGACCGACGAGCTACCGGTGCCGCTGGTACCCGCCCGAGCTGCCCGACGACGACTGGCCTGAGGTGCCCGAGGTGCCCGAGGTGCCCGAGGTGCCCGAGGTGCCCGAGCTACCCGAGCTACCCGAGGAGGACTGGCCTGAGGTGCCCCCCGAGGCGCCCGACGAGGAGACGCCTGAGGTGCCCGACGAGGCGCCCGAGCTGCCCGAGGTGCCCGAGCTGCCCGAGGTGCTGTCCGGTGTGCCTCCGCCGCAGGACGCCCCCTCGCAGCCCGACGACGACTGGCTCGAACTGCCCGACGACGACTGGTCCGTTATCGGTGCCTGTCCGTGGACATCAGCGCAGACAGCCCACGCCGTGACAGTCCATCCGCTGATGGACACGCCTGTGGCGGTCGCCGTCCACCCCCCTGGCTGGCCCACGACCGGCTTGGAGGTCACGATCGAAAAGGCGCCGACGCCGGTGGGGCTGATGTCCGCGCCCCCTCCGATCGCTGACAGGGTGCCCGGGCAGGTGGCGGTCGCTGTCTTGCTGGCCCCCTTCGTCGACGAGCTGGTGGCGTGCACGTACTGGACCGAGTGCACGTAGTCGTTCGGATCGCCGGACGCAACTGCCCGTGACACGCCAAGAGCGAGGATCGAGGCGACTCCCAAGATCGCTATTACGAGGAGTCGCATGCGGGAACGGAAGACCTGTCTCATCGAGCACCCTCCAGATGGGATCGCCGGGCCGACTATCTCGAAGAGAGGCGGGCCTTCGCCTCAGGGTGGCCCCCTGATATTCGGGGTGACGTGGCGAGCGTTCTCCGATATCCTCGCTTTCAGCATGATTCCCGCCACGGAGAGCGACGCGGACAAGGCGTTGTCCCTGGTCGAGCGAGAGTCGGAGTTGGCCGTGCTGACCGCGTCGCTCGAGGCTGCCGCCCAGGGCGACGGGTCGCTCGTCGTGCTCGCCGGCGCGGCAGGGATAGGGAAGAGCGCACTTGTCGCCGCGGCCACCGCACGTGCCCGGGCACTCGGCCTCGTCGTTCGCTCCGGGCGTGGCTCGGAGATCGAACAGGAGTTCTCGTTCGGGGTGATCCGCCAGCTCTTCGAGCCCGTCGTGCGATCTGCGCCGGGTGACCAGCGTGAGCGGATTCTCTCCGGGGCGGCCGCCGCGTCGGCCCGTCTCTTCGCCGATGCGCCGATCGACCCGGCTGACGGCGGAGATGGCGGTTTCGCCACCTTGCACGGGATCTACTGGCTTGTCACCGGCATCGCTGTGGACCAGCCCCTCATGTTGGCCGTGGACGATGCCCAATGGGCCGACGGGCCTTCGCTGCGTGCGCTCAACTACCTGGCGAGTCGGATCGCCGACCTGCCAGTGGTGCTGATCGTCACCCTGCGTCAGCACGAGCCGAGTGGCGCAGGAGAACTCGTTGCGGAGCTGGAATCGCATCCAACGGGTCGCCGGCTCGAGCTCTTAGGGCTTGGGCCCACCGGCGTGGCCGCCATGGTGCGAACCGCGGATGCGGCGGCGGATGCCGAACTCTGCCATGCCTTCTATGAGTCGAGTGCCGGCAATCCCCTATACGTGCGCGAACTGATCCGCAGTGTGGACTGGCGGCGAGGCATTCCCAGCGCCGACGCCGTTAGGCAGGCCGCGGTCGCCTCGGTGGCCGATCGCGTCACGCGCCGAGTGGCATCGCTCGGTCCCCACGCCCCTCGTCTTGCTGCGGGTATGGCCGTGCTCGGTGCGCGTGGCCGCCTGCGAGATGCGGCGAGAGTCGCGGAGTTACGCGAGCAGGACGCCGCCGAGGTCGCCCGGGACATGTGCCGGGCGGAGATTCTCGGGTCCGACGACCCGTTCGAGTGGATCCATCCGGTCGTGCGACGTTCCATCTACGACAACCTCGCCGTAACTGAACGCGACTCGCTGCATGCACGAGCGGCGAAGGTTCTGGCCCAATCGGGCGCTCCGCCGCACGCGGTGGCCGCCCACTTCTCGGCACTGCGCCCGACGGCATCGGCGAGCGTTGTGGCAGGCCTCCTCTCCGCGGCCGAAGAGGCGCTCGCCCGCGACGCCGCGGATGTGGCTGTTGCCCTCTTGCGCCGGGCCCTCCAAGAAGGGGCGCCCGAACCCTCCCGTGCTGCTCTTCTCCTCAGGCTTGGCCAGATCGAGGTCACCCGCCGCGATCCCGTCGCGGGTCAGATTCTGCAAGAGGCGCGCTCTCTGTCAGACGATCCACGACACAGAGCACTGGCTGCACTGGGAATCATCGAGAGCGACGTCTTCGAAGGTCGTTGGGATGCGGCTGCCGAGCTCTCCGAGCGAGCACTCGTCGATCTCAGGGGCCTGGAAAGCGATTTGGTGCTCGAACTCGAGCTCCATCGCGCCCTCGTCTGCATGCTCGATCCGGCACTGGTGCACCTGTTCCAGGAGCGACGCGCCCGCCTTCGAGAGCTCGCCCGGGGACACTCGTGGCCGGCTCGGGCATTGTCGGCTGCCCTGGCGATGATGAGCGCCTTTTGTGGCACGGACCTCGGCGAGGTGCGGGAGTTGTGCGAGCACGCGCTGGCCGGCGGAGCCCTCATTGCCGAGCATGGGGCAGGCGCCTACGCGTCGGGCAACATATTGTGTGCCCTGATCGCCGTCGAGGCCTTCGATGCGGCAAACAAATTCGCCGGACAGCTCGATGCTGCAGCCCGATCCCAAGGCTCAATCGCCAACATGCTCGTTGCCAAAGGCAACTTCGGACGAATGGCATCGCTCCAGGGCAACTTGATCGAAGGCGAAGAGCTGCTGAGTCCACTCGTGAACACGACGGTGCAGAACGGGATGACCCTGAACCTTGTGATCCTCATGTGGTGGATGACGGACATCATTATCGAACGCCCGGCGCAGGGCGAGCTCGCAGGGCTGGTGGAGTCACTCGAACTTCCGCCTGTGATTGCCGACGCCGCCGGAGGTGCCTGGGTCTTGTGGGTACGCGGGCAACTTCGGGCCGTGCGTGGCCAGCGAGCACAAGCGGAGGCTGACCTCCGGAGGGCAGCATCTATCTTCGACGCACTCGGATTCGGGCCTATGCACGCCCCGTTCCGCTCCGCGCTTGCGCTCGTCCTCCGGCCTGAGGACGGAGAGGAGGCACGGAAGCTGGTTGCGGAGGAACTGGCGGCAGCCGTCCCGTCAGGATTGTCCGGCCCGATCGGGATCGCGTTGCGCGCCCAGGGGATCCTGTCGGGTGACGACGACGGCATCGAGCTGTTGCGCGAATCGGTGGCGGTTCTGTCGGTCAGCCCCTTGCGCTACGAGCACGCGCGGTCACTTGTCGAACTGGGCTCTCTTCTCCGACGGACAGGACGGCGGACTGACTCCCGCGAGCCGTTGGCGGCGGGGCTCGAGCTTGCTCACCACTGCGGCGCCGAACGACTCATCGCTCGGGCACGCGACGAGCTTCTGGCATCCGGAGCCCGTCCTCGCAGGGTCGTCCGCTCAGGCTTCGCGGCACTGACCCCGAGTGAACGGCGGGTCGTCCGGCTGGCAACACAGGGGTGCACGAATCCCGAGATAGCACAGGAGCTCTACGTCAGCGTGAAGACCATCGAGACCCACTTATCGAATGCCTACCGAACACTCGGCCTTGCGGGTTCTGGCGCCCGGCGCCGACTTTCCGAGCTGGTGGCTGAGGCGGATCGATGAGTTCCCTGCCGCCGCCTCGCACGCGCGAGCGGGTGCCGTGCGACGATGGAGATGCGGAGTTCTAGCTCTGGGCGCGGGTGCGAACGTCACGTCCTCCGTGAGTCCGACATCCTCGGACTCGAGCGCCTGAATCCGCCTCAGCGTACGAGATCCCCGACTCTGGGTGGCCGGCAGGATCGACCCGTCAGTGACAGGATCGTGGGTGTTTCGAATAGGCCGAGTGTCGGGTGCGAAGCTACTTGCCATTGCCGAAGCGCTGTCGGCGTCGGAGGTCACCTATAGCCCGACCGGCGGTACGTTGACGGGTTCGCTCCCGTCTGGATACACCATGATCGGTACGAGAGGATGCTGGGTGATGCCCCCGGGATTTTCCAGCGTGCGTGCGACGGCCTGCGAGGCTGGCAAGCACACGTTGGTGCGGGCCTCGTCATCCAACCTCGAAAGGCTCCTTCAGTCGGATCGACCGTAGTTACAGCGATCAGCCTGGGGCCGATCACCGCCATCGCACCATGCCGAATCGTTGCCGTGGTCGATGACCCGCGTCGTTTCGGGTTCGCCTACGGCACCCTTCCTGGGCATCCCGAGTCTGGAGAAGAGGCCTTCACCATCGAGAACAACGACCAAGCAGGTGTCATTTTCCAGATTGTTGCCTTCTCTCGTCCTGCAGCCACCCTGGCACGCCTTGGGACGCCAGTCAGTCGTCGGGTTCAATCTGCCACGACTCGCCGCTACCTGGATGGACTCGCCAGATGGGTCGGCCTTCTCAGCTGACGCGTGAAGCCTGACCGGGATCCCCGAGCATCGGATGCCCGACCGACCTTGTTGGTCCCACCAGGATCCGGTGGGGCACGTAGGTGAACCAATTCAGCGCCAGGGGTGCCGAGCGGTGCCGAACTTCGACCATACGCGCACATATCGACGACGCACTGGCAAACGGCGCCACCCCGGCCCGCAAGGCGTTGCTGCAGGCGCTTGTGCATGAAGTACGCGTCGAAAGGCGCGAGAAGGTTGCCCCCTGGTTCCGGGTCAGGAGCGACGCTTCAGCGACGGTTTGCGCCCTGGGTGGCCTATAGCGCCCTCGGCAGGACTCGAACCTGCGCCACCGGCTCCGGAGGCCGGTGCTCTATCCGCTGAGCTACGAGGGCAGATGGCGGCCTCGGACGCTCACGCGGGCGCGTCGAGCGGGGCCATCCCGAACTGTAGTCCGAGCGGTTGCTCCCCCTCCCCGCTGAAGCCGTCGTTCGGTCGCCACCCGTCGCCGTGTCGGGCCCACCACCTCACGCCGGGTCACGGAGCGCTGACCCCGGCAATTGCGTCGTCGGTCCCGGCGCGCCATCCTCGGCGGGACCATGGCCGCCCGCCCCGTAATCGCCGCTGCCGTGAGCCGAGCATTGTCGGCCATGGGGATCGACGTGGATGCCGCCTCGGTTCATCTCGAGCGGCCCGCCCGGCGCGACCACGGGGACTGGTCGACCAACACCGCCCTGGTCAACGCGAAGGCCCTCGGACGCCCTCCCCGCCAGATCGCCGAGGAGTTGGCCGAGCATCTCCGCACCGACCCTCCTCCGCACCTCGCATCGGTAGAGGTGGCCGGGCCCGGGTTCGTGAACCTTCACCTGACGCCCGGGTGGCTTCACGACACGCTGGCCGAGGTCGTCGGTGAAGGCGAGGAGGGATACGCGCGCAGCGACATCGGGGCCGGCGAGAAGGTTCAGATCGAATTCATCTCCGCCAATCCCACCGGACCGGTCCACGTCGGGAACGGGTGGTGGGGTGCGTACACCGACGCCATGGGTCGGGTGATGACGCGATGCGGATGGCAGGTCCATCGCGAGTACTACGTCAACGACACCGGTGGGCAGATCCGTGCCCTCGGCGAGAGTCTCCTTGCCCGGCGGCGCGGCGACGCCGTCCCCGAGGAGGGGTACCAGGGCGAATACGTGGCGGAGCTAGCCACGGACTACGACGGGCCCGAAGAGCTCGAGGCGGCGGGCCGCTGGGCGGCGCAACGGATTCTCGACAACATCCGGACGACCCTCGCCCGCCTGGGCATGATCTTCGACGAGTGGTACAGCCAGGCCTCGGTCGAGGAGAGCGGCGCGGTACGCGAGACCATCGAGCTGCTCAAGAGCAAGGGACTCGTGGACGAAGAGGACGGAGCGGTGTGGTTCCGGTCCTCTCGACTCGGAGACAATCGCGACCGTGTGCTCGTGAAATCGAACGGGGACGCCACCTATCTGGCGGGCGATCTCGCCTATCACCGCGACAAGTTCCTCGTCCGCCATTTCGACCGTGTCATCGACGTCTTCGGCGCCGACCACGCCGGTCAGGTGAAGAGCCTCACGCTCGGAGTCCAAGCCATGGGTGTCGATCCCGGCCGGCTCGAGGTGAAGCTCGGGCAGATGGTGTCGCTCGTCCAGGGCGGCCAGACGGGCCGGATGTCCAGACGGGCCGGCAACTTCGTGGCGCTCGACGAGTTGATCGACGATATCGGGGCCGACGCGACTCGTCTGCTGTCGCTCATGTCGTCGCTCGACCAGGCCGCGGTGCTCGACTTGGACCTGGTTCGAAGCCAGTCGATGGAGAACCCCGTCTATTACGTCCAATACGCCCATGCCCGCATCGCGTCGATCGAGCGCAGGCGAGTCGAACGTGGCATCGACCGTCGCCCCCTTGGGGATGTGGACCTGTCCCTGCTCGTCCACGACCGGGAGCTCGAGTTGCTCCGCAGTCTCGAGGAGCTCCCCGATGTGGTCGCCGAGGCGGGCCGGGACCGGGCGCCCCACAAGGTCACCGCATGGGTGAGGACCCTGGCCGGCACCTTCCACGGCTTCTACCACGACTGCCCGGTGCTGGCCGAGACGGTCGCCGACGATCTGACTCAGGCGCGCCTCTGGCTCGTCGAGGCGGCCCGAGTCGGTCTCGCCATCGGCCTCGACATCCTCGGCGTGAGCGCCCCGGATTCGATGTAGTCGTCCCTTCCTCGTCTCTTGTTCTCGTCGCGCGGGGATCAGGCTCGAGTTGCAATGCGGCCTGGGTAGCCTTTCCCCATGGATGACCTGGTCGATCGTGCCGCCGCGACGGCACAGCGCGCCGGCGCCGTGAGCACCGCCGACCCCGGCTCCGACCAGGGCTCGGGCCCCGGCTCCGACCAGAGCCCCGACGAAGGCCCGGTGCGTCTCGAGCTGCTTCCGATGACGGCTGAGGTCAATGGAGAGGGGAGCCTGGCGGTCGGGGGTGTCGAGCTCCTCGAGCTGGCAGAGCGGTTCGGGACGCCCCTGTTCGTCTATGACGAGGAACATCTCCGGGCGCGCTGTCGAGAAGCCGTTGCGGCGTGGGGTGACGGCGTCGCCTACGCCACCAAGGCGTTTCTCTGCCTGGCCATGGCCAGGCTGGTCCATGAAGAGGGGATGTGGTTGGACGTCTCGACCGGTGGCGAGCTCCACGTCGCATTGGCAGCGGGCGTGCCCGCGGCCCGTCTGGTCCTGCATGGCAACAACAAGTCCGACGGCGAGCTCGCCCGTGCCTTGGGCTCGGGGGTCGGGCGCATCGTCGTCGACTCCTTCGACGAGATCGAGCGGTTGGCCCGCCTCGTGCCGTTGTCCTCGACGACCACCGACCGGCGCCAGGCCGTCATGATTCGGGTGACCCCGGGAATCGAAGCCCATACCCACGACTTCGTGCGCACCGGACAGGAAGACTCGAAGTTCGGGTTCGGCCTCGCCTCGGGGGCGGCAGCCGACGCGGTGACCTGTGTGCGGGCGCTTCCGGGGCTCGACCTCGTCGGGATCCACGCGCACATCGGGAGCCAGGTCTTCCGAGTCGATTCGTTCGCGGAAGAAGTGGAGGTGCTGGCGGGCTTCTTCGCCCCCCTGGGGCTGCCCGAGCTCTGCGTCGGCGGTGGGCTCGGTGTCCCCTATGTGGCAACCGAGACCGCACCGTCCATCGCGCAGTGGGCCGAGACGGTGCACCGGGCGTGTCGGGGTGCCGGGATCCCCGCCGACACGGTGATCACCGCAGAGCCCGGTCGCTCGATCGCGGCCAGTGCGGGGATCACGCTCTATCGAGTGGGAACGATCAAGGAGCTCCCGGGCTTGCGGACCTACGTCGCCGTCGACGGCGGGATGAGCGACAACCCCCGGCCCGTGCTCTACGGGAGCGGATACGAAGCCTTCCTTCCTCGGGCAGCTGCTGCAGCGCGTCCGAAGGCGGCGAGGGTGGTGGGCAAGCACTGCGAGTCCGGCGACATCGTCGTGGCCGACGCCCGGCTGCCCGGTGATGTGGTGGTCGGCGACGTCGTGGCCACGCCGGTGACCGGCGCGTACGGGTACTCCATGGCCTCGAACTACAACAAGGTGCCTCGACCCGCGGTCGTCTTCGTCGCCAACGGCGAGGCCCGAGTCGTCGTGAGGCGCGAGACCGACGACGACCTGACCCGTCTTGACGGGTGAGCGATCCGGGGCGCCCATCGGTCCGGAGTCGATGGCTCGGCGGCGGTAGCGTGAGCCCATGGCGAGGACCGACGACGGCAGGGTCGAAACCCGAGCCCGTGACGACGACGGACAGGCCGCCGTGCGCGTGGCCGTCCTCGGCTGTGGCAACGTCGGTGGCGCGCTCGTGGCGCTCCTTCTGGCCGATGCCGATGCCATCGCGGCTCGCTCGGGCGTGCGCCTCGAGCTCGTCGGAGTCGCCGTCGGCGATCCGTCACGGCCTCGATCGGGTGTGCCGCCGGAGCTGATCACCGGGGACGCCAAAGGACTGGTCAACGACCCGCGGGTCGATGTCGTCGTCGAGCTCATCGGAGGGGTCGAGCCGGCCCGCGGGCTGGTCGAAGAAGCACTGGCGGCGGGGAAATCAGTGGTGACGGCCAACAAGGAGCTGCTGGCCGCTCACGGAACGGCGTTGGCGGAGACGGCTGCGACAGCCGGGGTCGACCTCTTGTACGAAGCTGCCGTGGCGGGCGCGATCCCGCTCATCCGTCCGTTGCGGGAGTCGCTGGCCGGGGAACGAATCCGTCGGGTCATGGGCATCGTCAACGGCACCACGAACTACATCCTGACGATGATGTCCGAGGCGGGTGTCTCGTACGCGCAGGCATTGGCCGAAGCACAGCGCCTGGGCTATGCCGAGCGCGATCCGAGCGCAGATGTCGACGGACACGACGCTGCATCGAAGGCCGCCATCCTCGCCGCGCTGGCGTTTCGCTGCGATGTGGTCGCCGACGACGTGCCGCGAGAGGGGATCGCCACCGTCGACCCCGTCGACATCGCCTTCGCGGATCGGTTGGGCTACGTCGTGAAGCTGTTGGCCGTCATCGAACGGACGGGCGGCTCCGAGGGGTTGGCGGGGGTCGGTGGCGCCGCGCCGGCCGGGGGTGGGGCGGGGGACGATGGCGTTCCCGAGATCTCGGTACGGGTCCATCCCGCCATGCTGCCTCGGACCCATCCGCTCGCGGCCGTACGAGGGGCGTTCAACGCCGTGTTCGTCGAAGGCGAGAATGCCGGCGAGCTCATGCTCTACGGCCAAGGTGCCGGTGGCAGGCCGACGGCGTCGGCGGTGCTCGGCGACCTCATCGACGCCGCCCATCATCGCCGTACCGGTGCGCCGGCTCGTTTCGTCTCGCGTGTGCGACCGACGTTCCGGCCCACCGACGATCTGCGCTGCGCCTGGTACCTGAATATCGACGTCGCCGATCGCCCCGGTGTCCTTGCCGCGGTCGCTCAGCTGTTCGGTGACAACGGCGTGTCGATCCGGTCGATGGAACAGGTGGGCCTGGGAGACGAGGCCCGATTGATCTTCCTCACCCACGTGGCGCGTGAGGGGGATGTCCAACGCACCCTCTCGGGGCTGCGCCGGCTCGACGTGGTGGACCATGTCGGCGGAGTGCTGCGGGTGATGGGTGACGAGGAAGAGGCCTAGCGCCATGGCTTGGTCGGGAGTCATCGAGACGTACCGGTCGTTGCTTCCCGTGACGAGCGCCACGCCGGTGGTGACGTTGCTCGAAGGGGGCACGCCCCTGCTCGAAGCGCCCCGGTTGTCGGCTCGCGTCGGTGCCCGGGTGCTGTTGAAGCTCGAGGGCCAGAACCCCACCGGCTCCTTCAAGGATCGCGGGATGACCTTGGCGATCTCCAAGGCCCTCGAGGAGGGCGCCAAGGCGGTCGTGTGCGCATCGACGGGCAACACCTCTGCATCTGCGGCGGCCTATGCGGCCCGGGCCGGCATGACCTGTGCCGTGCTCATCCCCGAGGGACACATCGCGCTGGGCAAGCTCGCCCAGGCTCTGGTGCACGGAGCGAAGGTGCTCCAGGTGCGCGGCAACTTCGACGAGGCTCTCGCCATCGTCCGTCTCCTGGGGGACAGGGCCCCGGTGACCGTGGTCAACTCGGTGAACCCTTTCCGGATCGAGGGCCAGAAGACCGGAGCGTTCGAAATTGTGGATGTGTTGGGCGACGCCCCCGACGTCCACTGCATTCCGGTCGGAAACGCCGGCAACATCACCGCCTACTGGCGCGGCTACCTCGAATACCGAGAGGCGGGACACGCCACGAAGCTCCCGAGGATGTTCGGATTCCAGGCCGCCGGAGCAGCCCCCATCGTCGAGGGCCATCCCATCGAGCACCCCGAGACCGTGGCGACAGCCATTCGCATCGGGAACCCCGCGTCCTGGTACGGAGCGACAGCTGCCGCCAGCGAGTCCGGAGGCGCCATCGACGCCGTCACGGATGAAGAAATCCTTGCCGCGTACCGGTTCCTGGCGTCGGAGGAGTCGGTCTTCTGTGAGGCGGCGTCGGCCGCGTCGGTGGCGGGGCTGCTCAAGATGGGCGCTCCCAGTCGGTCCACCGTGGTGTGCGTGTTGACCGGCCACGGCCTGAAGGACCCCGACTTGGCGATCAGCCAGATCTCGGTGCCCACCACGGTCGAAGCCGACTACTCGGCGGTCCTGGCCGCTCTCGGGCTCTGAGCCGTCCTGCCCGGGACGCGGCGAGCGGGGGCCGGGCCGACGGTCATGATCTGAGCCCCGTCGGGAACAACTCCGGTCGCCGTGGGGTTGTTGCCTAGGAGCCTCGGTGTCCGGTACGATGTGTCCACCGCCGCTCCCCAGTATCCTCTGGGCGTCGCGGGCGACAGGCTTTCGAAGCCGGATTCGCCAGGCGGTGCTCCGACGGTGACTTGTTGGAGAGGCGGGGGCCTGACGTAAGACGCGCCGGGCGCCTTTACCCTCTGTTCCGTGTCCCTTGGCGTCCGGGCTCACCGAGCCGAAAACGGGGACGCAACCTAGCGAGGTGACTGATGACTGCAGAGCAACAGCTCGAGCGGTCCGTACTCGAACGAAAAGAACGCGAAGAGCTTCGGGCCATCGCCCAGGCGATGTCGCTCGACACCAACTCGCGCAGCAAGAAGGCCGACATCATCGACCAGATTCTGCGCGCCGCGGGGGTCGAGGTGTCCGCCGGAAGCACCAACGGTGGCGCTGACGCGCCCCCGCGGACACGAGGAACGCGAAGTGTCGCGTCGAACGGCGACTCCGAGGAGATCGAGCTCGACGGTGACGGCACCAACGGCACCGGGTCCGGTCGCCAGAGCGCCAACGGCAGCTCGAGATCTACGTCGGCCTCTTCGGGGTCCTCTGGGTCTTCCTCGGGTGGATCCCAGGTCGATGCCCTCTCCGATTCCGACGAATCTGACGCTGCCTCGGACCAGTCCTCTGGCGACGAGAGCTCCGCAGAAGGCGACGGCGCAGGCCCGTCGGTGGATCGAGCGCCCTCGGCTCCTCGTCCCGCCGGCGGTCAGGGCGGTCAGGGACAGAACCAGAATCGCCAGCACATGCCCCAAGGTGGACAAGGCGGGAACGCGAACGAGCCCGGGAATCGCCGGGGTCGGCGCCGCCGGGGTCGCGAACGCACGCCGGGTGGCGGCACCGGTGGTGGTGGTGAGCGTGAGTTGCAAGGAGGTGGGCAAGAAGCCCAGTACTCCGGTGAGCTGATCCCGGTGAGCGGTCTGCTCGACCTGCGCGACGAGGGGTACGGCTTCCTGCGCGCGGATGGATATCTGCCGAGTTCGAAGGACGTCTACATCTCGATCAGCCAGGCCCGCCGGTTCGCCATGCGCCGCGGTGACTTCGTCGAGGGTGCATGTCGACCCGCGGCGTCGAACGAGAAGTTCCCGGCGCTCATCCGCATTGACTCGGTGTCCGGTCTGACGCCCGACGAAGCTCGGAATCGCCCTCGGTTCGAGGATCTCACGCCGCTGTTCCCCGATGAGAGGCTTCGCCTCGAGACCCCCGGCGCGGCGGAGTTGACGACCCGGATCATCGACCTGCTCTCGCCGATCGGCAAGGGTCAGCGCGGGATGATCGTCTCGCCGCCCAAGGCCGGCAAGACCACGATCCTGAAGCAGATCGCCCACTCGATCGAAGCGAACAACCCCGAGGTGCACCTCATCGTCCTTCTCGTCGATGAGCGACCCGAGGAAGTCACCGACATGCGTCGTTCGGTCAAGGGTGAGGTGGTGGCGTCCACCTTCGACCGACCCTCCGACGAACACACCGCCATCGCCGAGCTCACGATCGATCGCGCCAAGCGCCTCGTCGAGCTCGGTCGGGATGTGGTGATCGTGCTCGACGGCATCACGCGACTGGCCCGTGCCTACAACTTGGCCCAGCCCGCCAGTGGCCGGATCATGTCCGGTGGTGTCGACTCCGGCGCCCTGTACCCCCCGAAGCGTTTCTTCGGTGCCGCCCGCAACATCGAGGAGGGTGGGTCGCTCACCATTCTCGCCACCGCCCTAGTGGAGACGGGCTCGAAGATGGACGAGGTGATCTTCGAGGAGTTCAAGGGAACCGGCAACATGGAGCTCCGCCTCGACCGGCGCCTGGCCGAGCGCCGTCTGTACCCGTCCATCGACGTCAACGCCAGCTCCACCCGCCACGAGGAGCTTCTGTTCGATCGGGGTCAGCTCCAGCAGGTCTGGAAGCTACGCAGGGTGCTCAATGCGCTCGCCGCCGATGGGAGCGCGGCAGCCGGGCTCGAGCTGCTCATGGACAAGATCCGGAGCACGAAGAGCAACGACGAGTTCCTGGCGGAGATCGCCAAGGGCCCCGCCCCGCCTGTCTGAGCACGACGAGGCGACGGGCAGGCCGATGAGGCCCGGCCCGACCCCGACGGCGACACCCCTAGAATGAGGAACCATGAAGGCTGACATTCACCCCTCCTACGTCGACGCCACCGTGCGCTGCTCGTGTGGCAACACGTTCGCAACCCGATCGACAAAGGCAGAGCTCCACGTGGAGCTGTGCAACGAGTGCCACCCGTTCTTCACGGGCAAGCAGAAGCTGGTCGACTCGGGTGGTCGGGTCGAGCGCTTCCAGCGCCGCTACGGACAGCGGGGCTCGCGGTCGAAGGCCAAGCACGCCTGACCCTGGCGCGGCCAGGCTCGTGATCGACTGATTCCGATTCCCTCTCGCCGGAGACGGCGGGAGGGCTCGGGGGCGTCGGTACCCTGGTGCCATGGATCCAGAACGCCTCGCGGCGTGGGAGGACGAGTACCAGGCGGTGCTCGACTCTCTCGGCGACCCGGCCGTCGTAGCGGACCAGGCGCGCCTGCGCGACGCGTCGCGACGTCACAAGGACCTCGAGGCGCTCCTGTCCGTGGCGCGGCGGCTCAGCCAGGCCGAGCAGGATTTGGAGACCGCACGCCAGATGCTGAGCGACGCGTCGGGTGAAGACCGCGACTTCGCCAACGCCGAGATCGACCAAGCCGCGGCGGAGGCGGCCAAGCTCGACGACGAGCTCAGTCTCATGCTGTTGCCGAAGGATCCCAACGAGGGCCGCAACGTCATCGTCGAGATCCGCGGGGCCGAAGGTGGTGAGGAGGCGAACCTGTTCGCCAAGGACCTCTTCGAGATGTACCGGCGTTACGCGGAGCAACACGGGTGGCGACTCGAGGTTCTGTCCTCCGATCCCTCTGACCGCGACGGCCTGAACGAAGTCACGTTCATGGTGAAGGGACCCGACGCCTGGACCCGCCTCAAGCACGAGGGAGGCACCCACCGCGTCCAGCGGGTGCCCGTGACCGAGTCCCAGGGCCGGATCCACACCTCGGCGGCCACGGTCATGGTGCTCCCCGAAGCCGACGAGGTGGAGGTGTCCATCGACCCCTCCGATCTGCGCGTCGACGTGTTCCGGTCGACGGGCCCCGGTGGTCAGTCGGTGAACACCACGGACTCGGCCGTGCGTATCACGCATCTCCCGACGGGCATCGTCGTCTCCATGCAGGACGAGAAGAGCCAGATCCAGAACCGCGCCCGTGCCCTCCAGGTACTGCGGGCGCGCTTGCTCAAGCTCGAGCAGGACCGTGTCGCGGCCGAGCAGTCCGAGCAACGCCGCAGCCAGGTCGGCGGGGGAAGCAGGTCCGAGAAGATTCGGACCTACAACTTCAAGGAGAACCGCGTGACGGACCATCGCGTCAAGCTCACGTTGCACAAGCTCGACCGTGTGCTCGAGGGCGATCTCGATGAGATCGTGGACACTCTCCTCGCCGACGAGCGAGAACGAGAGATCTCGCGGGCGGCTGATCGCCGCGTATGAGTCCGGCCACGGTGCCCGTTGCACCCCGGAGCGTGCGAGACCTCCTGGCATCGACCTCTGCCGCTCTGGGCTCCGCGTCCCAGGCGCGATGGATCGTGGCCCACGCCACCGGCACGAGCACCGGAGACCTGATGGCCAGACCCGATGACGTGCCTGATCCGCAGGTGTCGGCCGCAGTGAAGGAACTGGTCGAGAGGTGTCTGGCCGGCGAGCCACTGCAGTACGTACTCGGAACCTGGGCGTTTCGAACCCTGGAGCTCCGGGTGGACCCGCGTGTCCTCATCCCTCGTCCCGAGACCGAGCAGGTGGTGGCTGTCGCCCTCGACGAGCTCTGCGTCCAGTCCCGTCGCGTCGCTCGGGATGCACGCCTCGTCGCCGTGGACCTGGGCGCGGGGTCCGGCGCCATCGCACTGTCGCTCGCCGTCGAGTGCGAGGAGCTCGAGCCTGAGCGGGCCCGGTCGGGCTCGATCGAGGTGTGGGCAACCGATGTCTCTCCCGGTGCACTCGCGGTGCTCGACGAGAATCTCGCCGCCATGGCGCCACGCAGCCCGGAGGCCGCCGCCCGGGTGCGAGTGGCGCCGGGCTCGTGGTTCGATGCGCTGCCCAGCACTCTCGCCGGGGCCGTTGCGCTGATCGTGTCGAACCCTCCTTATGTGTCCGAGGCGGAGTGGGAGGCGCTCGAGCCCGTGGTTCGCGACCACGAGCCGATGATTGCTCTCGTCCCGGGCCCCACCGGCCTCGAAGCCATCGAGGGTCTCCTGCACGACGCGCTCCGATGGCTCACGCCAGGTGGGAGCCTCGTTATCGAACTGGCTCCGGGACAGGCCGACGAGGTGCGCAAGAAGGCGGCCCAGCTCGGCTATGAGAAGCCCGAGGTGCGAAACGATCTCGCCTGCCGCCCGCGCGTCCTGGTCGCCCGACTCCCGGCGTCGTGAACGACCGTTGGCGCCGTCGCCCCGTACATCGCCCTGAGGGCGACGCAGGGATCGACGCCTCGTCGGTCCGAGGGTTGGGACTCGACGCTGCAGTGGCGGCGCTGCGGGTCGGGGACGTGGTGGCCATCCCGACCGACACCGTGTACGGACTTGCCGTCGACCCGACCCGCGCCGGTGCGACAGACGCCCTGTTCGCGTTGAAGGCTCGGCCGGCGTCGCTCGACCTCCCTGTCCTGGTCGGGTCGATCGATCAAGCCGAGGCGTTGGCCGGTCCCGACGGCTTGTCGCGCACCGCCCGACACCTGGCCCGGTCGTTCTGGCCGGGCGCCCTCACGATGGTCGTTCCCCGACGGCGCGGTCTGGACTGGGCCCTCGGCGCCCACCCGCAGACCATCGGCCTGCGCCTCCCCGACCACGCCGTGGCCCGCGCGCTGTGTGCCGAGGTCGGCCCACTGGCCACCACCAGCGCGAACGCGCACGGAGAGCCACCGTGCACGGACGCCGGCGAGCTGCGGCGAGCTCTCGGTTCGAGGGTGGTGGTGGTCGACGGCGGTCGCTGTGCCGGTGCTCCGTCGACGGTGGTCTCCCTCGTCGACGACGTCCCGCAGTGCCTCCGGGAGGGTGCGCTGCCGTGGGCCGATGTGTGGGCCGCGGTCGGGGTCGACTGACAGGCCCCATCTCCCTCGGTTGTGGCAGGCTCACGCCCGACCGGACTTGGTCAGGCCGAGGTTGGCCGGTGAGAGAGGGAGCCAGACATGCCAGCGGACCACGAGGCGACAGTGCGGGCCTTCTTCGGAGCTTGGGTCGAGCGCGATCCGGACCGCCTCACGAGCTTCTTCGCACCCGACGGCACCTGGAGTGAGGCCAATCGCGACGCCGCCCAGGGCCACGACCAGATCCGCCCCGTCTTCGAGCTTCAGACCGGCTTCGGCTCGGACTTCTCGTTCGAGTTCAAGAGACTCGAAGTCGTCGGGGACACCGTCTTCACCGAGCGCGTGGACCGGTTCGTGATCAACGAGACTCCGATGGCGGTGCCCGTCGCCGGTCTCTTCGATTTCGACGGCGACGGACGTATCCAGTCCTGGCGCGACTACTACGACTGGTCGCTCCTCGAAGCCCAACTGCTGGCGGCCGGTGTCGACATGAGTGGCGTGGACGACCTCTAGGCCCCTGCCTCGAGGGCCCGCTGCCTCTAGAGGTGCTGTTGCGAGTGGTCATCGGAGCTCGGCTCGCCCGCCCGCCGCCAGGCGCACCTTGCGCCCGCAGCCCTCTTGCTCCATCAGCCCCAGCATGTCGTCGCCATCGGTGATGTTCCCCCAGGCTCTGGATCCCTCTCCTGTGAGCACGGAGAGGATGGCGAGCTCCGGCTCCCCGTCACGGTCGTGGACCACTGTGTAGGTCTCGACCGTCGCGTCGCCCTCGTAGTCCGGGGCCGGCGTGCGTCGGGGGAGTGCGTCCACCTCGGCCTGTGGGGACTCGTGACGGAACCCCGCGGCGGGTGGAGTGGTGGACCACAGCCCGATGGCGTGTTTCGTCGAATACCACCCCAGGCCGGTGACGAGTCCGATCGCTCCGGGATCGGCACGGAGGCGTTCGGCCATCGACGCGATGGAGTGGCTCACGTAGTTGTTGCCCGGGCCTCCGGCGAACCCGAGCCCTCCGGTCACGGTCAGGGACCGACCCGGATCGTCGAGGGCCAGGCCCAGCTCACGAGCCGCGATCTGCACCGCGCACGGGAAGCACGAATACAGGTCGACGTGAGCCACGTCGTCCACGCCGATCCCTGCCAGCGACAGTGCTCGGTTCCCGGCGATGCGGATGGCCGGGGACGACCGGAGGTCCTGGCGGTCAGAGAGGAACCAGTGGTCGTGGGCGTCTGCTCCCGCGACGGGAAAGACCCATCGGTCCTCGGGTACTCCCGCCTGCCGTGCGGCGCGCACCGAGCACAGAATGAACGCGGCACCCTGGTCGACCCGGTCGTTGGCGTTCATGAGCTTGGGGTACGGGAACGACACCATCCGGTTGGACGGTCCCGGCGACCTGATTTCCTCCGCCGTCCGAGGTTGACGTGACCAGGCGTAGGGGTTGGAGGCCGCCACCGACGAGAAGCGGGCCCAGAGGTCTGACACCCGCCGTTGGTGCTCCTCGATGGTCTGGCCCGACGCGAAGCGCAGCGCGTTCTCGAACAACGGGAAGACCCGCAGCGGTCGGTCCAGTCCCCGCGCCGCCTCGACCTCGGTGACCGGGTCCCGGTCGGTTCCGAGCATGACCGGGAGCGCGGTGTCGTCGCCCTGGGTGGTCCACGCCAGGACCGGACGCTCGGGGTCGCGACGAGCGGCCCGGCGCGTGAAGATGCACTCGGCCCCGGTGACGAGGGCGACGTCGAGCTCCCCCTTGGCGATCTGCAGTGCCGTGGTGTTCACGACGGTCTGAGGGTTGTTTCCTCCGATCGCCGTCAGCGCGAGCTCCCGGGGCACGATCCCGAGTCGCTCCGACACGAGGAGGCCCGGGTTCACGTATCGCCAGCTCAGAGGGACGATGACCCGGAGCGACTGGGCACGCGCCAGAAGTTCCCGGCCGCCCTCGGGCGCAGCGCTGTCCTCGCCCGCGGCGTGCAGCGCCCTCGCCATGAGCTGCACAGGCTCCTGGCGCTCGGTGATGGGGAGGTCGGGGTCCGGCCGCTCGGTGACCTGGCCCACGCCCACGAGCACCGGCGTCCGAGGGTCGAGGGCCACAGTGGCCGAGCGTAGCTTTCTGGTCTTTACGGCCTTTTCGGGTCTTTCCGCTCCTTCGGTTCGGGGAGCCCACACGTGCCCGCCGGAGCTCGGGCAGCCCACGGGGCGCCACAGGGGCCTCGGTATGCTTCGACCATGCGCATCGCGGTCGGCTCCGACCACGCCGGCTACCTCTTGAAGGAGTTCCTCTCCGCCCACCTGGCCGAGTTGGGACATGACGTCGATGACCTCGGGACGCACTCCGAACGCGCCGTGGACTACCCGGAGTTCGGGGCGGCGGTGGGTCAGGCGGTCACAGAAGGGCGGGCCGACCTGGGTGTGTGTGCCTGCGGTACCGGGATCGGCATCTCCATCGCCGCCAACAAGATCCAAGGAGTCCGCGCCGCGGTCGTCCATGACGTCACCACGGCGCGTCTCGCCCGGGCCCACAATCATGCGAACGTGGTGTGCATGGGTGGCCGGACCGTCGGGCACGAGGTCGCCAAGGATGCCATCGACACCTTCTTGTCGACCGCGCCGATCGGCGGGCGCCACGAACAGCGCGTCGAGGAGATCGCCGTGCTCGAGACACGCTGAGTTGGGCGATAGACGAGTGAGAGGACCGAGAGGACCCAGATGAGCAATGCACGTGACGGCGCCGGTCGGGCGTCGTCCCCCTTCGACCAGTGGCTCGTCGACGACCCTGAGGTCGCCGCACTGCTCGGCGCCGAGATCGACCGGCAGTCCACGACCCTGCAGCTGATCGCGTCGGAGAACTTCACGTCGCCGGCGGTCCTGGCCGCCTCGGGATCGGTGCTCACCAACAAGTACTCCGAGGGATACCCGGGCCGCCGGTACTACGGCGGCAACCAGGTCATCGACGATGTGGAGAACCTGGCCCGAGACCGGGCCAAGGCGCTGTTCGGAGCCGAGCACGCCAACGTGCAGCCCCATGCCGGAGCGATCGCAAACCTCGCCGTCTACCAGGCATTGCTCGAGCCCGGAGACACGGTGCTCGCCATGAGCCTCGACCACGGCGGTCACCTCACCCACGGTTCTCCGGCCAGTATCACCAGCAAGATCTGGCACTTCGTCGCGTACGGGGTCACGCCCGCATCGGGAGATCCCGAGGCACCGGGGGAGACGATCGACTTCGACGAGGTGGCCGATGTGGCCAAGCGCGAACGCCCCAAGCTGATCGTGGCGGGCGCCACCGCGTATCCGCGGCTCATCGACGCCCAGCCCTTCCGCGAGATCGCCGATGCGGTGGGAGCCCGACTCATGTTCGACATCGCCCATCCGGCCGGACTGGTGGCAGGAGGTGCGCACCCGAACCCGGTCGGCATCGCGGACGTGGTGACACTCACCACCCACAAGACCTTGCGTGGTCCGCGCGGGGGCACGATCTTGTGCGACCAGGGTCTCGCCAAGGCGATCGACTCGGCCGTCTTCCCCGGGCTCCAGGGGGGGCCGCTCGAGCACGTCATCGCGGCCAAGGCGATCGCGTTCCGGGAGGCCTCGCTGCCGCCGTTCCGCGACTATGCGACGAGGGTGGTCGCCAATGCCCGCGCCCTCGCCAACGCCCTCGCCGGCGAAGGGTTCCGGTTGGTCTCAGGCGGGACCGACAACCACCTGATCCTGGTCGATCTTCGGCCCTTCGACGC
>JADGOL010000216.1 GCA_017882995.1 Acidimicrobiales bacterium
CGACATCGACTCGAGCGTCTCCACCGCCGTCCTGTAAAGCCCAGCACACGGCTCTTTGGGCTCCGAGGCACGAGAACGCCCCGAGCTCACCGAGTCCAGACCACGGGGGCTCCCGCCAGCCTCTCGCCGACAAAGAGCGGGGCCTCCGGGCCCCGCTCTTTGTATCGCGGCTCTTGGGTCACACCCGGGTCCTGGGACCAAACTTCTCTCGCCGAACCAGATCGGAGGTGCACCATGGGGCTCGAGGCCGGCGACGTGTTGTCGATCACCTGGCATCCCGGTGGCCTCGGGGGTCGCAGTGGCGTGGCCCGGGTCTCACACCTCGACGGCCGCGATGACAAGCGCGAGATGGACCGACGACACGCCGAGGCCCTGGCGTCCTCGTACTTCGGAGCCACCATGTCCCGACATGAGCTCCCAGGCCAAGGCGTCGAGTGGACCCGGGGCGCGAGCCGGTAGGAGCTTCATAGGTGGAATCACTCGGTGACAACCGAGTGATCACCCGCTTCTCGCCGGTCCTACTCCCGATCAACACTGAGACAGGTTTCACTGCCGGGACGCCTCCATGGCGTCACTTCGATGCGAGTGGGCCTGGGGGTCGGGGAGATGTTGGGAGGCCGTGTTCTACGGGTAACTGCACGCGCGCTGCCACTGGCGCTCGTCGTCGGGTTGTTCGGTGCCAGCCAGTCCGATTCGGCCGGAGCGCTCGGACCGGCGATCCTCTTGTCGATCACGGTGGCGCCGGCGGTGACCTCGATCACCCAGGGAGCCACACAACAATTCACGGCCACCGGTGCGTACTCCGACCTGAGCACGAAGAACCTGACTGACACGGTGACATGGTCGACATCGTCCTCGAGCACCGCCACGGTCTCGAATGCTCACGGCTCTCAGGGCCTCGCCACCGGCGCTGGCACGGGCGTCGCCACCATCACGGCTTCTGACCCGGCCACACCGTTACCCGGTACCGCGGCCCTCACCGTCACCCCCGCCCTGCCGATCCCCACGACGACCGTTCCGACCATCCCTACGACCATCCCCACCACCGTTCCGACCATCCCCACGACCATTCCGACCATCCCCACGACCATTCCGACGATCCCGTCGGCGCCTGCCGTCCTCGTCTCGGTCACGGTGGCCCCGCCGGTGGCCAACGTGGCGGTGGGTGCGGGCGAGCAATTCACCGCGACGGGCACGTACTCGGACCTGAGCACTCGGGACTTGACCGATTCCGTGACGTGGTCCTCGTCGCTGACAACCACCGCCACCGTGTCGAACACGGGACTCGCCACCGGGGTCGCCGACGGGGTGACGACGATCACCGCCACCGACCCCGGTGCTCTGATGTCGGGCACGGCCGTGCTCACGGTGACGCCCGCCCCCCCGATCCCCGCTGTCCTCGTCTCGGTCACGGTGTCACCGGCGGCGGCCAATATCGCGGTGGGCGCCGGTGAGCAGTTCACCGCCACCGGCATCTACTCCGACCTGAGCACGCAAGACCTCACCGATTCGGTCATTTGGTCCTCGTCGTCGTCGGGCACCGCCACCGTGTCGAACACTCCGGGATCGCAGGGACTCGCCACCGGCGTCGCCGACGGGGTGACGACGATCACCGCCACCGATTCCGGCACGCCGGTCCCGGGCGCCGGAGTGCTCACGGTGACCCCCGTGACGACACCGGTGTCGCCCGCGCCTCAGGTCCCCCAACTGGCGTTGACGCCGGCTTCGGGGAAGAAGAAGGCTCCGGTCCTCGCCAGGGGCTCGGGGTTCACTCCCGGGAATGCCATCACCATCACGTACCTGAGTGGGCTGAAAGCACACCAGCGGGCCAGCACCGTGTTGTGTCGCACCGTGGCCGCCACCAACGGCACCTTCACCTGCCACGGCACCATCCCCCGCGGGCGTCGGTCGGGGAAGCGAGGCAACCACACCATCGAGGCCACAGGGACCTCGGGAGGGATGAGCACCTCGAACTTCACCCTCGTCCGCCGCTGAACAACACCAAGTCCACAACCCTCTCAACCACCGACTCAGAAGGAGCAGACCATGGATGCACGGACCAATGCGGTCGCCGGATCACCGGGGTCTCGTGAGCCCGCAGGTCGGGTGCGGAACCCTGGGCGACGGGCACGGCGTGTGCTGGTGGCCTGGTCTGTGGCGCTCGTGACGTGTGCTGTCGTCGTGACGGGGGGTGGCTCGAGACTGCCCGGGGCTGCGGCCGCAGCGGCGCCATCGTGCGTGTTCACCGGCCCGGCGATCGGGCAGCTGGTCATCGGCGTCAGCTATGGCGAGTCCATCAACCTGAATTGCAAGAATTTCCCCGCCAACCATCCGTACCTGCTCGTGGAGGCGAGTCTCCTCGTCGCCATCGACCCCGCCGCCAAGCCCCTGCTCACCGGGCAGGCCACATCGGTCCCGGGGCTCCTGGCTGTCATCGCCGCCCTGCCCGAATTGAACCCGTTGTCCGTGGCGTTCCCCACTTCGAACTCGAGCGGGGTCCTCAATTACAACTACAAGGTCCCGTCATCCCAACCTCCCGATCCCAATGCCACCTGCCCACCCACGACCGTGGAGCTCCACTCGGGTCTGATCGGGTGCGCCGTGGCGATGATCGACCTCGAGAGCTTCAAGCCGGTGGTGACGGGGACATTCGTGCTCAATTTCAAGGGGCAGCCGGTGTTCCAGCCCGATCCCACCCTGTACCTCTCCCCCAACAGCGCCACGGTGGGCCAGCACGTGTCGGTGAGTGACTTCCCGGGCGCCCAGTCCTACTGGTGGTTGGCGACGTTGGTATCGCTCGAGGCCAACCTCTCGGGAGGCGGAGGGAGCAGCGGACCGATCCCCGTGGTGGTGAAGTCCGGGGGCCGCAAGACGGTTTCGAACGCCGTCGTGACACCGGCGAGCTACAACGGGACCACATTCACCCCGCCGAAGTTGTCTGGGTATTTCGTCGCCAAGGTCACGGGGCGACACGCGGTGATCGTCTCGCTCAACGCCAACCTGCTCGGGATCCCGGTGTCGAACACCGCATCGGCGAGGATCAAGGTGACCCGGTAGCGGGTCCGGTCGGCGGGATCAGGTTCCGGCCAGGCGGGAGACGACCGGAGCGAGCGCCTCCCAGACGTCGGCTTCGACGGAGAAGTACGAGATCCCGTACTCCTCGCGCCGCCATCGCAGCTCCTCCACCATCTCGTCGAGGGTCCCGATGAGCGTCACCGGCACATGCAGCGCATCGGCGGGGTCGATGCCGAACGTAGGCCCCATGGCTTCGGCGATGCTCCGCGCGTCGTCGGTGATCATGACGAAGCCGATCAGGCAGTTGAGCTCGATGGCGTCGAATCGTTCCCCGGCGGACTCCCGCACCCACGCCACCTTCTGACGGGTGGCATCGGGGGACGCGTTGGGAGCGGTTTCGGGACCTCCCGTCCCGGCCCGGAGGTCGACGTTGATGCTCACGATGTCACCCAACTTCCCTGCCAAGGTCAGGACCCGCCGTCCGCCCCCGCCCAGGATGAGCGGGGGACGGGGACGCTGCACCGGCCTCGGCAACAGGGTGTGGTCCGTGACGACGAAGTGATTGCCCGAGAACGAGAAGGGCCCATCTGACTCGAGCAGGCCGGCGACGACGGCGACCCCCTCGGCGAAGCGGTCCACCCGGACCCCCGGTGGGTCATAGGCAATGCCCGATTCCTCGTAGTCGGTGCGCATCCAGCCGGCACCGAGACCGAGCTCGAGACGGCCACCCGACAACAGGTCCAGGGTGGCCGCTTCCTTCGCCAACACCACGGGATGTCGGTAGTCGTTGTCGAAGACGAGCGTGCCGAGGCGCAGCGTCGATGTCGCGTCGGCGGCGGCCATCAGGGCCGGCACGGGGGCCAACTGGTCCCCGAAGTGATCGGGCATGAGCAGCGCCGAATAGCCGAGGTCCTCGGCCTTCTTGGCCTGCTCGGCCCAGGAACGGGCCGTGCCGTCAGGAGCCTTCGAGAGCTGAGCGGCGAAGCGGAATTTCCGGGCGTGTGCCATCGCGCCTCATTCGTAGTAGCCGGAGTGGATGTAGATGCACGGGATGCCTTCGCTGTGGAACATGTCGCGATTCCTGGGGTCGTCCTCGAAGGCGAGCCTCGGATCGAAGCCGAAGGCGCGCAACTCCGCCACCGCAGCGCGCTTGAACCGCGACGCTTGCGCGTAGTCGCCCCGGTCGCGCATCACGAGCGCGTCCCACCGGAGTCGGTTGTGGGCCAACCAGGCCAGGGTCTGGGGTTGCACGCGCAAGGGGCGGCCCGTCAGCAACACGATGCGCAAATCGGAGTCGAGCAGTTCGAGAAGACGGGCCACCTC
>JADGOL010000027.1 GCA_017882995.1 Acidimicrobiales bacterium
ATCCGTCGGCGCCGGCGATCACGAGCGCGACGTCGGGATGCGCGTCGACGACGCCGCTGAAGGCACGCACGAGCCCGGGGTAGTCCTTTCGGGGCTCGATCGTCCCCACGGCCAGGACGTAGCGCGACGTCCCGGGGGGCAGTGACCGGTCGAGCGCGGCCGAGGACGCCGCCGACGCCGGAGGCACACCGTGGTAGACGACGCGCACGCGCCCCGGGTCGATGCCGAACTCCGCCACCACTTCGTCGGCCACGAACCGCGAGGGTGTGTGCACCCAGGCCCCGTCGGAGATGGCCCGCCGGACCATGCGGGGGAATCCGAGGGTGGAGCGGTCACAGAGCTCGGGATAGCGCACCGTAGTGAGGTCGTGCACGGTGACGACGCGGGCGGCTCGCCGAGTGGGAGGGACGACGAAGTTGGTTCCGTGGACCACATCGGCGGGCCCCACGAACCACTCCACGGCAGGGAAGGACAGATACGCCCACGCCAGGTGCAGCGGACGAGCGGGCATGGCCCGCTGACGGACACGGATCTCGGCGGGCACGAGCGCCGGCAGCCGTCGGCGACGGCGCCAGGTGACGGCGAACGCGTCCATGTCGAGCTCGCCGGCGGTGGCGAGGGCTCCCAGGGCGCCCTCGCAGAACCGACCGACCCCCGTTCTCGTGCCGAGCAGGGGTGTGGCGTCGATGGCCACCCGGAGGCGCTCGCTGTGAGGTCGCGCTCTCGCCGGCACTGGTCGAGCCTTGCACACGGGGAGCCGGGGGGACGCGCTCGGACCATTAGCCTTGCGCCCGTGATCACCGCCCTCGCAGGAGGAGTGGGTGCCGCCCGCCTGCTGCGCGGCCTCGTGCGCGTCGTCGCGCCCACCGAGGTGACGGCGGTGGTCAACACCGGCGACGACACCGAGCTCCACGGCCTGCACATCAGCCCCGACCTCGACACCGTGACCTACACCCTGGCCGGGTTGAACGACGACGAGCGCGGCTGGGGCCTCGCCGGGGAGACCTGGAGCGTCATGGAGAGCCTCGAACGACTCGGCGGCGAGACCTGGTTCCGCCTCGGCGACCAGGACCTTGCCACTCACCTCTACCGCACCCAGCGGTTGTCGACGGGGGCGACGCTGTCGCAGGTGACCGCCGAGATCACCGCAGCCCTCGGCGTGTCGGTCCGGCTCCTGCCCATGTCCGACGATCCCGTCCGCACCCACCTGACGCTCGTGGCCGGCCCCGAGGTGTCGTTCCAGGAGTACTTCGTGGGACGTCGTCACGCCGTAGCCGTCGAGTCACTTCGCTTCGTCGGCGCCCAGACGGCGCGGCCCGGTCCCGGCGTGCTGGGTGCGATCGCCGACGCCGAGGTCGTGGTGGTGTGCCCGTCGAATCCGATCGTGTCGATCGGGCCACTGCTGGCGGTGCCCGGCATCGCCGACGCGCTGGCGGCCCGTCGTTCGGAGGTGGTGGCGGTTTCCCCCATCATCGCGGGCGCGGCGTTGAAAGGGCCCGCTGACCGGTTGATGGCCGAGCTCGGCCACGAGCCCACCGTGGTGGGCGTGGCCCGCGCCTACGCGAACTTCGTCGGCACCCTTGTGATCGACGACATCGACGCCGCTTCGGCCGAGGCGATCGAAGCCTGCGGCGTGCGCTGCGTCGTGGCCCCGACCATCATGCACAGCCCCGATCACGCCGCCACGTTGGCGTCGCTCCTCCTCGACGCGGGCCGCCCTTCGGGCGCCACCTCGGGCCGCGGCCGGTGAGCGCCACCGGCTCGGGCACTCCATCGGCGCCGGCGCCCACGCCCCCGCCCACCGCGCCGACCAGCCTGACCGTCCTCCCCGTGACGGGACTCGGTGAGGTCCGACCCGGCGACGACCTCGCCACGCTCATCGCTGCCCTGGTCACGCTCGTCGACGGTGACGTGGTCGTCGTGACCCAGAAGATCGTGTCCAAGGCCGAGGGTCGCATGGTCCGGATCGATCCCGACGACCCCGACGACCGGCTGCGGATCATCGAGTCGGAGTCGGTGCGCGTGCTCCGGCGACGCGGTGACCTCGTGATCTCCGAGACGCGCCACGGCTTCGTCTGCGCCAACGCCGGTGTGGATCTCTCCAACGTCGAGCACGGCTGGGCGGCGCTTCTCCCCGAGGACTCCGATCGCTCGGCCCGGCGCATTCGCGACGGCCTGCGCGCCGCCACGGGCCGCGTGGTGGCGGTCGTCGTGTCCGACACCTTCGGCCGGGCGTGGCGAAAAGGCGTCGTCGACGTGGCCATCGGATGCGCAGGCCTGGCGGCGGTGGTCGACCTGCGAGGCACCGCCGACGCCATGGGACGCGACCTGGTGGCGACCGAGGTGTGCGTAGCCGACGAGGTGGCGTCTGCCGCCGAGCTCGTCATGGGGAAAGCGAGCTCGGTACCCGTGGCCGTCGTGCGGGGCATCGACCCCGCCTGGCTGCGTCGGGGATCGGTGTCAGAAGAGATCCTCCGGCCCCCCGCCGAAGATCTCTTTCGCTGAGCCGGCTCGTCGCCGGCGCGGGCCGGCACCAGCCGGAGCTC
>JADGOL010000217.1 GCA_017882995.1 Acidimicrobiales bacterium
AGGCTTATTCAATGGCGAATGTCTTGGACTGGAAGAACCTCGACGCGGTTCTCTTTGATCTCGACGGTGTGCTCACGCCGACCGCCGACGTGCACATGCGAGTCTGGCACCAGATGTTCTCGAGCTACTTTGCCGAGCATCACATCGAGCCGCAGTACACCGACGCCGACTACTTCGCCTATGTCGACGGCAAGCCGCGGTATGACGGTGTGCGGGCCGAGCTCGCCTCACGGGGGGTCGAGCTCCCGGACGGCGACCCGAGCGATCAGCCCGGCACCGAGACGGTGTGTGGTCTGGGCAACACCAAGAACGTGCTGTTCGACCGGATGCTGACCCATGAGGGCGTGGTGGCGTTTCCCGGGACGGTCGAGCTGCTCGACGCGTTGGCGGACCAGGGTGTCGCCCTCGCCGTAGTTTCGAGCTCGCGTAACGCGCGCGCGGTCCTGGCTGCCGCGAAGCTGGCGGACCGCTTCACTGTCGTCGTCGATGGTGAGACGGCGTTTGCGGCCAGGCTGGCCGGCAAGCCGTCCCCGGAGACCTTCGAGCACGCCGCAGAGGTGCTCGGCGTCCCAGTCGGTCGGGCCGTGGTGATCGAGGACGCGATCTCCGGCGTCGCGGCCGGGCGCGCGGGGGCGTTCGGTCTCGTGGTCGGGGTGGACCGCGGCGCTGGCGAGCAGCCCCTTCTCGAGGCCGGCGCGGACGTCGTGGTGCGCGACCTCGCCGAGCTGATGACCCGGTGACCACCGACCAGGGGCTCGGGGCCGACGCTGCGTTTGGCGAGCTGCCCGAGGTTGGTTTGCCCGAGGTTGAGTTTCCCGAGTACCTGGACCGGCTGCGCTTTCCCGCCGATCCGTGGCGACTGACCGAGTCCTTCTACGACGCCGCGGACCTCGGGACCATCGAGACCCTCTTTGCCGTCGGCAACGGCTACCTCGGGATGCGGGGCAACGTCGAGGAGGGACACGATAGTCACAGCCACGGCACGTTCATCAACGGCTTCCACGAGACGTGGCCGATCCGCCACGCCGAGGAGGCTTTCGGGCTCGCCCGGGTGGGGCAGACGATTGTGAACGCCCCCGACGCGAAGATCATCCGGCTCTACGTGGAGGACGAGCCGCTGTTGCTTTCGGTCGCGGACATCATCACCTATGAGCGCACCATTGACTTCGCCGACGGCGTGTTGACCCGCGACATCCTGTGGCGAACCCCCGCCGGCAAGCGCGTGCGGGTGAGATCGCGTCGCATGGTGTCCTTCACCGAGCGGCACCTGGCCGTGCTCACCTTCGAGGTGACTGTGCTGGACGACTCGGTGCCCGTCACGATTTCCTCCCATATCATCAACCGCCAGGACGGTCTGGACGAGTACCGCACGAACTTTGTGAGACCCGGCGCGGCCGACCCGCGGAAGGCCGAAGAGTCCCAGGGACGCGTCCTGGTGCCGGTGCAGCACTGGGGCGGGGACCAGCGGGCGGTGCTCGGCTACCGGTGCGCCAACTCCGGGATGACCCTGGCCGTCGGGGTCGACCACCACATCGAGACGGAGAACGAGTACGAGGAGCTCTCCGATGTGCAGGAGGATGCCGCCAAGCACGTCTTCCGGGTCCTGGCCATGCCGGGAAAGAAGATCACGATCACCAAGACCGTGAGCTACCACACCTCACGCAACGTACCCGCCCAGGAGCTGGTCACCAGGTGCCGGCGAACCCTGGACCGGGTACGGGCCGAGGGTGTGGAGAAGCACTTTGCGGACCAGCGGGACTGGCTGAGCGCCTACTGGGCGCGTTCGGACGTCGAGATCGAGGGCCAGCCCGAGATGCAGCAGGCCATCCGGTGGAACCTCTTCCAGCTCACGCAGGCCACCGCCCGCGCGGAGGGCAACGGCATCTGCGCGAAGGGGGTGACCGGCTCGGGGTATGGCGGGCACTACTTCTGGGACACCGAGATCTACGTGGTCCCGTACCTCGTCTACACCACCCCGCTCTGTGCCCGTAACGCCCTGCGGTTCCGGTACACGATGCTCGCAGCCTCCAGGCGCCGGGCCGAGGAGCTCACCCAGAACGGCGTCCTGTTTCCGTGGCGCACGATCAACGGCGAGGAGGCGTCGGCCTACTACGCGGCAGGGACCGCGCAATACCACATCGACGCGGACATCTCCTTTGCAGTGAGCAAGTATGTCGAGGCCAGCGGCGACGACGAGTTCATGGTCACCGAGGGCATCGACATCCTCGTGGAGACCGCGCGCATGTGGGCGGACCTCGGCTTCTGGCGCAGCAACGGCGTGAAAGACATCTTCCGTATCCACGGCGTGACCGGCCCCGACGAGTACACCACCGTCGTCAACGACAACCTCTTCACCAACGTCATGGCGCGCTTCAACCTGCGCCGGGCCACTCAGGCAGTTCTGGACCTGGCGGCCACCTGGCCGTACGAGCATGCGCGCATGGTCGCCCGGCTCGGGCTGGCCCCGGACGAGGTCGCCGAGTGGACCCGGGCCGCCGAGTCGATGGTCGTTCCCTACGACGAGAACCTTGGCATCCATCCCCAGGACTCCAACTTCCACGAACGAGAGGTCTGGGACCTCCCGAACACCCCCGCGGACAAGAGACCACTGCTCCTGCACTTCCACCCCCTGGTCATCTACCGGTTCCAGGTGCTCAAGCAGGCCGACGTCGTCCTGGCGCTCTTCCTACAGGGCGACGAGTTCACCGCGGCGGAGAAGCTGGCCGACTTCGAGTACTACGACCCCATCACCACCGGGGACTCCTCACTGTCAGGGGTGGTGCAGTCGATCATCGCGGCCGAGGTCGGCTATCACGCGCTCGCCCTGCGCTACTTCCGCGCGGGCCTGTTCCTCGACCTCGCCAACCTGCACGAGAACACCGCCGACGGCGTCCACGTCGCCTCCGCCGGTGGGGTCTGGAGCGCCCTCGTCCACGGTTTCGGCGGGATGCGCGACCACTGCGGCGCCATCACCTTCGACCCGAGACTGCCCGACTCCTGGGAGACCCTGATCTTCCGCATCACGATCCGTGACACGCGCCTGCGCGTCACGGTCCGCGCGGACTCGATCAACCTCACGATCGAGGTGGGCTCCA
>JADGOL010000218.1 GCA_017882995.1 Acidimicrobiales bacterium
TCAAGTCCCTGGGGTGCTTCTTGGCCCAGGGATATCTCTACGGCACACCACTCCCCGCCGCCTCACTGGGCGCTTTCCCGGCCGACGACCTCACCTCGTGGCAACTGCTCGCGAGGTCGGCGGCTTCTTGAGGCCGCCGGCCTCCTGAGGCGGGCCGATCGTGAGGTCCGACCGTCACGACACGACCACCAGGCCGGCCACGAAGGCCGCGTAGCCCGCCACGATCAACCAACCCGCGCCGCGGCGTAGGCCCCGATCGGCAAACGCGAGCACGAGCACGAGCACGGTGAGCCCCACATAGGCGGCGGTGATGAAGACGGTCTGTCCCGACGGTCTCGTCAGTCCGAGGAAGGTGGCGGGGAGCACGAGACCGGCCACCACGTTCAAGGTGTTGCTGTTCAGTGCCGTGCTGAAGGCCGCCGCGCCGCGCCCCTTCGAGGCGAGATAGATGGCCGCCACGGCATTGGGCAGGCTCGTGACCGCGGCCAGGACGAGGCCCCCGATCACGACACCGGGCACGTGGTAGTGCTGTCCCAGGGTGGACGCGCCTCGCTCCATGGCCACCGCCGCGCCCACCACGACGACGAGCGCGACCGCCGCCACGGCCGTGTCGCGAGGCCTCGCCGGCGCGGGGCGGATGGCGACGACGAGCTCGAGCTCCTCCTCGTCGACGGCGGTGGACAACCACGTCACCCATGACCGGGGGAGCCCGATCCGTCGCAGCACATTTCGGCGGCCGGCCAGGACAACGATGTAGGCCACGAGCACGACGAGCACGAGAACGAGCCCGGCCACGGGGTCGACGACTCTGGTGACCGTGATCAGACAGACCGCCGCCATCCAGACGGCCACCGCGCCCCCGAGGACGATGACCTTGCGGTGGAGATGGAGGCGACCGGCCACCACCGCCCCCAGGCCGAGCAGGGCGGCAAGGTTGAACACGTTCGAACCGATCACGACACCGGCCCCGACGGCGCGCTCATGACGGAGGAGGGCGGTGACCGCCGCGGTGATCTCGGGGGTGTCAGCCGCCAGGGCGGCGAGCAGTCCGAGGGACGCCTCGGAGTACCCGAAGCGTTCGCCGACCATCTCCAGTTTGGAGACGAAGACCCAACTCGTGCCGAGACAGACCACCGCCCCGACCACGAATGCGACTATTGCCGCCCCGATCGTCATGTCGGCTCCTTGCGCGAAAAGGTGACATGCCGACCAGGCTTCCCGGCTCTCCGGACCGAAACCTTACTCTCGGGCCCCTTGGGCCTCAGCGGCCCGCCGGTCCGAGAAGCAGGTCCGCCAGGCGTTGGCGTTGGAAGCCCTGGGCCCCGAAGAGCAGATCGTCCTGCTTGGCCCGACGGTAGAGCAGGTGACAGTCGACGTCCCAGGTGAAGCCGACGCCCCCGTGCACCTGGATGCACTCGGCGGTCACCGAGTCGGCGGCCTCGGCCACGTAGCCCTTGCACATGGCCGCGGCGCGCTCGCGCTCGGGGTCGTCCGCGTCCGAGGCCCACGCCGCGTAGTGGGTCCCCACCCGGGCGAGCTCGAGGTGATGGAGCATGTCGGCCGCCTTGTGCTTGATCACCTGGAAGGTGGCGATGGGCCGGTCGAACTGCACCCGGACCTTGGCGTACTCGACCGCCAGCTCGAGGGCACGCTCGGCCGTCCCCACCAGCTCCGCGCACAGGGCCACGTTGACGTCGTCGAGGATCCGGCGCCACAACACCTCGTGGTCTCCGGGTGGGCCCACCCGACGGGCCCGACGGCCGTCCAGGACGACACGGGAAAGCTTGCGGGTGACGTCGAGTCCCGGCACCGGGTCCCCGGCCGGCGCGTCGAGGAGGAAGGTGGCGAGACCGTCGCCGTCATGGGCGACGACCAGCGCGAAGTCGGCGTTGGCCCCGTCGAGGACCAGGGGCTTGGTTCCCTCGAGTACCCACTGGGCCCCGTCCCCTGCATCACCTTCACGAACGGCGCGCGCCCGGACGGTGGCCAGCGGGTCGCCGTGACCGGGCTCCTCCACCGCCACGGTGCCGCGCCGGTGTCCCGCCGCCAGGTCCTCGAGCACCTCGTCGACACCGAGGCGGACCGCGGCGAGGGTCGCCGCCACCGCCGACGATGCGATGGGCCCGGGGAAGGGGAGCTTGCCCATCTCCTCTTGGAGCACGACGACGTCCACGAGCCCCAGGCCCAGCCCGCCCGCCGACTCGGGGACGAGCACCCCCAACCATCCGAGCCCGGCCATGGTCTGCCACAATCCCGGCGTCACACCGACGGGATCCTCGATCATGGCCCGGACGTAGGCGGGCGGTGCCTCGGATGCGAGCGCGCTGCGCACGGCGGCGCGGAAGTCCTCCTGCTGGGCCGAAAAGGTGAAGTCCACGGGACCGGGTCCTGAGCGACTCGGGCCTAGGCCAGCCGCTCGATGACGGTGGCGTTGGCCTGGCCGCCGCCCTCGCACATCGTCTGGAACCCGAACCGGCCGCCGGTCGCCTGGAGCTCGTTGAGCAGTGTCGTCATGAGCCGGACACCGCTCGCACCCAGCGGATGGCCGATGGCGATGGCACCACCGCGGGGATTGAGACGGTCGGGGTCGGGCGAGAAGGCGCGCGCCCACATCAGCGCGATGGCCGCGAAGGCCTCGTTGCACTCCACCGCGTCGAAGTCGTCGACCTTCATCCCGGTGCGCTCGAGCAACTTGCGCGTGGCCGGCACCGGCGCCGAGAGCACGATCGCCGCGTCCTCGGCCGCCACCGCGAAGGCGTGGAAGCGGGCCAGGATCGGGAGCCCCAGCGCCTCGGCCACTGACCGCTCGGCGATGAGCATGGCCGCGGCGCCGTCGGTCATCTGCGACGAGTTCCCGGCGGTGATGTCGGGCGCGGTGTCGGGGTCGAAGGACTGCGCGGGGGGGAGCGAGGCGAGACGTTCCAAGGTGGTGTCTCTGCGGATGCCCTCGTCTGTGCTGAGGAACTGGTCGGTGATGGTGCCCTCGTCGTCACGGATGGGGACTGCGATGGCCTCCTTGGCGAAGTGCCCCGAGTCCGTGGCCTGCGCGGCGCGCCGGTGGCTCTCGAGCGCGTACTCGTCCATGTCCCGGCGCGAGATCTTCCACTGTTCCGCCAGCAGCTGGGCCACGCGGAACTGCATCCACAACCGGCCCTCGATGACGTCGATGAACGACTTCGGGAACGGTCCCGTCCCGCCCCGGGCGTTCGAGGCCAGGGGCACCCGGCTCATGGACTCCACGCCACAGGCGATGGCGAGGTCGTAGTGCCCCGCCACCACTCCCGCCGCCGCGAAGTGGACGGCCTGTTGGGACGATCCGCACTGACGGTCGACGGTGGTGGCCGGCACCGACTGCGGCAGCCCCGCCGCCACCCAGCCGTTGCGGGCCACGTTGGTGGACTGCTCGCCCACCTGGCTGACACACCCGCCGATGACGTCGTCGATACGTTCCGGGTCGACCCCGCTGTGGTTCACGAGATGGGTGAGGGCGAAGGCGAGGAGGTCGACGGGGTGCCAATTGGCCAAGGCCCCACCCCGCTTGCCGAACACGGTCCGACACGTGTCGACGATGACTGCTTCGCGCGGCGCGGCCATCGTCAGCCCTTCCCGTTCGTGCTCATCGGCCCCCTCCTGGCTGGTCGGCCAGTGTAGTAAGTTCACTGACGATGGTGTCAGGTCCGGTGTCCTTACGCCACCGGCGCGCGCCCGGGCCGGTGTGGACGGCTCTCCCATGAGCGCGATCGACCTCGTCGAGGACGACGACCGAGCCGCGCTGCGCAAGCTGGCCCGCGACGTGGCCGAGCGCGACATCGCCCCTCATGCGCCGGGGTGGGACGAGACCGAGGAATTCGCCGAGGCATCGCTCGAGGCCCTGCGGCGCGCCGAGCTGTTCACCGTCACCGTGGGCGAGGACTACGGCGGCATGGGCATGGGCGACGTCGAGGCCGCCATCGTCCTCGAGGAGATCGCCCGCGTCGACGTGTCGAGCGCGATCTTGTGCCAGCTCGTGTTCAACGGCCCCCCTCGTGCCATCGAGCACCTCGGCAACGAAACCCTGCGTTCCCGTTGGCTTCCTCAAGCCGCGGCCGGTGAGCTCTTCTGCATCGGCATCACCGAGCCCGATGCCGGCTCGGCCGCCACGACCATGCGGGCCCATCTCACCCCCGACGGCGACGGGTGGCGGCTCGATGCCTACAAGAACTACGTCACCGGTGGCCACAAGGCCGTGGCCTGTCTGGTGTGGTGCCGGTTCCCCGGCAGCGAGGCCGGCACGGGCAAGGGCATCGGTGCCGTCGTCGTCGACCTGGCAAGCCACGGTGTGAGCGTCGCCGGGACGCACCGGAAGATGGGGTTGCGGGGATGCACCGAGGCCGAGCTCGCCTTCGACGGCGTGCGCATCGAGCCCGACGACGTGCTCGTGCCGGGTGATCCCGCCGACAACAGCGGGCTCAAGACGCTGCTCGCCCATATCAACCACGAACGGTGCGGCAACGCGGCCATGTGTGTCGGCGCCGCCCAGGGCGCGCTCGAGTACGCCATGGCGTACATGCGCGACCGCAAGGTGGGCACCAAGCTGCTGGCGGAGCTCCAGGGGTTGCAGTGGAAGATCGCCGACATCGCCACCGAGCTCGAAGGGGCCCGGTTCCTGCTCCAGCGCGCACTCGTGCTGGCGGGCCGTCACGGCACCCCGCCACCGCTCGAGTCCGCCATGGCCAAGATCGCCTGCAACCTCGCCGCCAAGCGCGTCTGCGACGAGGCCATCCAACTGCTCGGGGGCTACGGCTACAGCCGTGAGTACCCCGTCGAGCGCGCCTATCGCGACATCCGCGGCCTGTGCATCGGGGCGGGCACCGTCGAGATCCAACGCAACTTCGTCGGCACCGCCCTCTTGGGCGGGCGTGTCCCCGCCGGCCCCTGGTGGAAGGCCCCACCCCGATGAGCCAGTTCCGATGAGCCGGTTCCGATGAGCCCCACCCTCGAGCCCGCCACGATCAAGCCGGTGGCCATCCTCGGCGTGGGCGCCGCCGCGCCGTCCCTGCGACTGGCCGCGTCCGATGTCGGCGCGGCGTGGGGATCGGGCGGAGGGCGGGGAACCGTGGCGGTGTGCGACGCGGACGAAGACACCCTCACCCTGGCATGGCGCGCCGCCAACGCCGCGCTCGACGCGGCCGGGATCACCGCAGGCGAGGTGTCGGGGCTGTGGTGGGGCACGGCCCGGCCGCCCTTCGCCGAGGGCCCCAGCCACGCCTTTCTGGCCGCCACGTTGGGGCTCGACCGGGCCGTCGGCGGCGGGCTGACCAGTGGTTCGCCCCACGCCGGGATCGAAGCGGTCATCGGCGCCTGGGACGCGCTGGCGGCCGGCCACGCCCAGCTCGCTCTCGTGGTGACATCGGACGCGCTCGTCCCCGGGCTCGGGACCGCCGGGGAGACCACCACGGGCGCGGGCGCGGCCGCCATGGTGCTCGGTGCTCTGCCCGACGCGTCGAACGGTCCGTCGACCAACGGGTCGTCTCCCGCGGCGCGACTCGTGGCCCGGACCACGCGCGCCATGCCCGCCGTCGACCGCTACCGGGCCGACGGTCAGGGCGCCACCGGGGATGTCTACGACGCCCGACTGTTTCGCGAAGAGGTCTTCGTCCCGCTGCTATCGGAGACCGGAGCCGCCGTCGCCGACTCGGCCCCGTCGCCGGTCGGGTCCTGGGCCGTCGCCGATCCCGACGGCAGGCTCGCCACCGCCGTGGCCAAGCGATTGGGAGCGCCACTGGCGTCGGCGCCGGTGTTCGGCGCGCTCGGTGACGCCGGAGCAGCCTCGGCGTTGCTCGGCCTCGTCCACGCCTGTGCCGACACGGGGTCGGCCGGCGGCCTGATCGGCGTCATCGGCTACGGGGGAGGTCGGGCCACCGCCATCGTCGTCGACGCCGTGCGCGCCGTGCCGGGCGCGGTCGGTGTCGACGGGCTCGGTGCGGGACGCCGTGTCACCTACCCCGAGGCTCTCCGGGCCAGAGGCCAGCTCGAGCCCATGGACGATCCCATCGAGATGGGCCTGCCGCCGGGAGGTGCCGCCTTCGTCCGGGGCAACCCCGAGATGCTCGGGCTCCTCGGGGCGCGCTGTCGCGACTGCGGGACGATCTCGACCCCGCCGTCGATCCACCCCACCTGCACCGGGTGTGGTGGCGGGCAGCTCGACGTCGTCTCGCTGGCGCGGCGCGGGCGCGTCGAGACCTTCGTCGTGAACCAGACCATGCCACCGCCCTTCCAGGCTCCGCTGCCCATGGTCGTCATCGACCTCGAGGACGGCGCCCGGCTCATGGTCCAGGGCTCGCCCGCCGACGCCGCCGAGCTCGCCGTAGGCGATGTCGTCACCTTGTCGTTGCGTCGCTACGCGCTCGAGCGGGGCATCCCCGTCTACGGGTACAAGGCGTTCCGGGTCGCCGGCGCGGAGACAGCCGCGGGTTCTACGACCGGCGCCACGGTAGCTTCGGGTCAGGGCCCCATCGCGAAGGAGGGTGGCTCATGAGTTGGAACAAAGTCGCCGTCGTCGGGGCGGGGCTCATCAAGATGGGTGAGCTCTTCGAGCAGAGCTACGAGCAGATGGCCGCCGGCGCCTTCTCCGCCGCGCTGGGGAGTGTGGACAAGGGTCTCGACAAATCCGCCATCGACGCCGTCATCGTGGCCACCCAGCGGGGCTCGCTGTGGGGTCAGGAGGGGATCGGGGGCAACACCGTGCCGAGCGCCATCGGCCTGTCCGGAGTGGCGTGCACCCGGGTGGAGAACGCGTGCCCGTCGGGATCCGACGCCTTTCGCATCGGCGCCATGGTGGTGGCGAGCGGCGTCCACGACATCGTGCTCGTCATCGGCGTGGAGAAGATGCGCGACAAGTCCACCCAAGAGGGACTGCTCGCCCGGGCCGCGGCCGGCCATCCCCTCTACAACCGGGGTGAGACCGCACCGGTGTTGTTCGCCCCGTTCGCCACGCGCCACATGCACGACTTCGGCACCACGCCCGAGATGCTGGCGTCGGTGGCGGTGAAGAACCACCACAACGGATGCCTCGACCCCTACGCGCACTTCCAGAGCGAGATCACCGTCGAGCAGGTCCTGGCATCGCCGATGGTGTGCAGCCCGTTGCGGTTGCTCGACTGCTGCCCGCAGACCGACGGTGCCGCCGCCATCCTCCTCACCTCCGCCGAGCGGGCCCACGAGTTCACGGACAAGCCGGTCTACGTGGCCGGCTTCGGGGTGGCCACCGACCATCCCTATCTCCACGAGAAGACGTCGTTCGTCGGCCTTCCCGCCACCACGCTGGCATCGGGTCGCGCCTACGAGATGGCCGGGGTGGGGCCACGGGACCTCGACATGGCCGAGGTCCACGACTGCTTCACCATCACGGAGATCCTCGACATCGAGGACCTGGGCTTCGTGGAGAAGGGCAAAGGCGGGCCGGCATCGCTCGAGGGCGAGACCGCGCTCGACGGCCGCATTCCCGTGAACCCCTCGGGAGGACTCCTCGCGAAGGGTCATCCCATCGGCGCCACCGGGATCGCCCAGCTCACCGAGTGTTGGTGGCAGCTGCGCGAGGAGGCCGGCGAGCGCCAGGTGGCGATCCGCCAGGGGTTCGCCCTCCAGCACAACGTGGGCGGCCGGGGCTCGGGCGTCTCGGTGGTCAACATCCTGACCCGCAACCCCTGATCCGGGGGTCTCTGGA
>JADGOL010000219.1 GCA_017882995.1 Acidimicrobiales bacterium
CCCATGCCCACCAGGGCGAGCTGTCCCCGTGCCTCCCACGCGCCGGCAAGCGAGAACTGCTCGTCTCCGAGCTTGACCCCGGTCTCGGAATAGGGGCGTTCGGGATGGGGGTGCGACAGCGACATGGCCATGTCGAGGTAGGTGACCCCGGCGTGCAGCGCCCCGTTGAACAAGGGCATGACGAAGCGGGGGTCCACGGCGTTGAAGAGGACGTCGCAGCGCTTGGCGCGCAGTAGTTCCTCGACGGCGGACTCGTCCGAGGCGTCGAGCGCCACCGCCTCGAACCGGTCGTCCGCCGCGTCCGCCGCTCGCTGGGCGCGCTCGAGTGCGTAGTCGGCCACCACGATGTGCTCGAACACGTCCCGGCGGGCCGCCGTCCGGGCAAATGCCGTCCCGACCCCACCGGCTCCCACACACAGCACCCGCATGGTGGTCTCCTCCCGTTCGGTCCGACCCTACCGGCGCACACCCACCATCACGAGGCCAAGAGCCGTGCCCCCGTCGGGTGTTGCGCCCTTGTCCGCGGCGGCTGCGAGTGCGATTGTGGGCCGTCGGGCACAATGCGGGCCGACGACGGGGAGAGTGAGCTTCGATGACTGGCGACCGGCGCGTGTTGAGGAACTTCGTGGGCGGGGAGTACGCCGACACCAAGGACGGGGCCACCACCGATGTCGTGAACCCCTCCACGGGCGAGGTCTTCGCAACCATGCCCGACTCGGGCTCCGCCGACGTCGACGCTGCGTTCGCGGTGGCCGCCACTGCCTTCGAAGGGTGGCGCGATGCCACCCCCTCGGAGCGCAGCCTGGCCCTCTTCCGCATCGCCGATGCCATCGAGGCGCGCGCCGAGGAGCTCGTCGACGCCGAGTGCGAGAACACCGGCAAGCCCAAGGCCTTGACCATGTCGGAGGAGATCCCCCCCATGGTCGACCAGATCCGCTTCTTCGCCGGCGCGGCCCGGCTCCTCGAGGGCCGCTCGGCGGGGGAGTACATGACCGGGTTCACGTCGTTCGTCCGGCGCGAGCCCATCGGGGTGTGCGCGCAGGTCACACCCTGGAACTACCCGATGATGATGGCCGTCTGGAAATTCGCCCCCGCCATCGCGGCGGGGAACACCGTCGTGCTGAAGCCCGCCCCCACCACACCGGTCTCGACACTGCTCCTGGCCGAGATCGTCGCCGAGCTGGTGCCGCCCGGGGTCCTCAACGTGTTGTGCGGCGGCCGCGACACGGGTCGGGCTCTGGTGTCGCACCCCGTGCCGCAGATGGTGTCGATCACCGGCAGTGTGCGTGCCGGGCGCGAGGTGGCCATCGCCGCGGCCCAGGACATCAAGCGGGTGCACCTCGAGCTCGGCGGCAAGGCGCCGGTCGTGGTTTTCGACGACGCCGATGTGGAGAAGGCGGCCGAGGCCATCGCCATCGCCGGTTACTTCAACGCCGGTCAGGACTGCACGGCGGCGACCCGGGTGCTGGCCGGAGGGCGGGTCCATGATGACCTCACCTCCGCGCTGGTCGAACACGCCCAGGGACAGACCGTGGCGGGCCCCGACGTCGAAGGAGCCGATTTCGGCCCGCTCAACAATACCGACCAGCTGGCCCGGGTCCGGGGCTTCATCGACGCGTTGCCGGCCCACGCCGCCCTTCGCACCGGTGGCCATCAGATCGGGGAGCGGGGGTATTTCTACGAGCCCACCGTGGTGAGCGACGTCCTGCAGTCCGACGACATCGTCCAGCAAGAGGTCTTCGGGCCGGTGATCACGGTGCAGCGCTTCAGCGACGAGGACCAGGCCGTGGCGTGGGCCAACGGCGTGGAGTACGGATTGGCGTCCTCGGTGTGGACCCGCGACCACGGGCGCGCCATGCGAATGGCCAAGCGTCTCGACTTCGGGTGTGTGTGGATCAACACCCACATCCCGCTCGTGGCCGAGATGCCGCACGGGGGCTTCCGGCACTCGGGATACGGCAAGGACCTGTCGTTGTACGGGTTCGAGGACTACACTCGCATCAAGCACGTCATGTCGTCGCTCGACGGTTGACGCCCCACCGGTGACGCACCACCACGTTACGCACCACGCGTCACGACGAGAAGTCCCGGCTCAGCTGCCCTCAGGTCGCCGACAACGCCGCTTCGAGGACGTCGAGCCCCTCGTCGAGCAGGTCGTCGGGGATCACGAGCGGGGGTAGCAGGCGCAGCACGTTGCCGTATGTGCCTGCGCTCAGGACGAGCACTCCCTGGGCGTGACACGCGGCTGCCACGCGGGCCGCGGCCACCTTGTCGGGGGTGATGCCGTCGGGGCCCACGAGCTCGATGGCGACCATCGCACCGCGCCCGCGGGCGTCGCCCACGGCAGGGTTCGATGCCGCCATGCCCCGCAGCCGCTCGAGCATCACCACCCCGATTCGCCGGGCGCGTTCCAAGAGGCCGTCTCGCTCCATGGTGTCGATCGCGGCCAGCGCCGCCGCACAGGCCAGGGGGTTGCCCCCGAAGGTGCCACCGAGACCTCCGGGGTGGACCGAGTCCATCAGGTCGGCGCGCCCGGTCACCGCCGAGATGGGCAGCCCGCCGCCGAGGCTCTTCGCCGTGGTCACGATGTCGGGCACGACGCCCTCGTGCTCGCACGCGAACCACGCACCGGTCCGGCCGAATCCCGACTGGATCTCGTCGGCCACGAATACCACGCCGTTGGCCTGACACCACTGCGCCAGTCCCGGGAGCCAACCGGGCTCGGGAACCACGAACCCGCCCTCGCCGGCGATGGGCTCGACCACCACGCACGCGATCGACGATGCACCCACCATGGTCTCGAGGACGTCGATGGTCTCGGCCAGAGAACCCGTGCCCCGGAAGGGATCGGAGTACGGAGCCCGGTAGACCTCGGGTGCGAAGGGGCCGAACCCCAACTTGTAGGGCATGGCCTTGCCCGTCATGCTCATCCCCAGCAGCGTCCGCCCGTGGAACCCGTGGTCGAAGGCGACGACACCGCTGCGACCGGTCGCGTAGCGGGCCACCTTCACCGCGTTCTCGACGGCCTCGGCGCCGGAGTTCATGAGGAAGCTGCGCTTCTCGTGACCGCCCGGTGTCAGCTCGTTCAGGCGTTCGCACA
>JADGOL010000220.1 GCA_017882995.1 Acidimicrobiales bacterium
CGGCCCGGGTCCCGGGGATCCCGGACCGCCACGACGTCTTGCGCGTGGAGCCTCCGGGCGCGCACGACGAGGACGCGGTCGCCGGGCGCCAGGGTCGGTTCCATGCTCGCGCCCTCGACCACCACCCGGCGCGGGCGCACCACCACGACACCGATCACCGACGCCATCACGAGGACCGCGGCGGCCCGGCCCCCCAGGTTCACCATTTGCCTTCTGTGGGTAAGGTGAGCGCGACCCTCATCGTTTCACTCTGCTCACTCTGCACGAAGGAGTCCCGTCCATGCGCATCCTCGACCGCTTGCTGAGTTCCGTCGACCGGATCAGCCCTCCCCTCACGGCCCACGCCCACTGCGACCTTCCCTGTGGTGTGTATGACCCCGCCCAGGCGAGGATCGAGGCCGAGTCGGTGAAGGCGTGCATGGAGAAGTTCAACGGATCGGACGACGCCGTGTTCAAAGAGCGCGCCGTGGCCATCAAGGAGCAGCGGGCCGACCTCGTCAAGCATCACCTGTGGGTGCTGTGGACCGACTACTTCAAGCCCGAGCACCTCGCCAAGCACCCCCAGCTCCACGAGCTGTTCTGGAAGGCCACCAAGGCGGCGGGCGAGTCGAAGAAGACCAACGACCCCAAGGTCGCCCAGGGCCTGCTCGACCAGATCAAGGAGATCGACACCCTGTTCTGGGAGACGAAGAAGGCCTAGACGAAGGACCCGGTCACCTGGGCCGGCGACGTCAGCGCAGGGAGAGGGGCAGGTGCTCTGCGCAGAGGCGGGTCGTGGGCGACGTGACCAGCAGCTCGTCGTCGATGGCGCCACCGCAGTGCTCGCACTGTCCGTAGGTGCCCTCGTCGAGCAGGGCCAGGGCGCGCTCGACATCGGCCAGCTCCTGTTCGATCGTGTCCAACAGGGATCCGTCGATGTCGAGCTCGGCGGTGGCGTCGTCGTCGAGGTCCGTGGCGTCGTCGGCCAACCCCGTGGCGTCGTCGTAGAGGCCCCCCGGAAGGTCATCGGGGCCCGCCATGACGATCTCGGGCGCGGTGACGACCGGTTGGTCGTCACCCGTGGCCTCGGGTCCGCTGAGCTCGTGTTCCACCGCGCCGATGGTACCGGCCGGTGCTTCAGAGGGGCGCGACGGTGCCCCCGTAGACTTCGCCCGTGACACCCCCGGTGGACCCACCCGCCCGACTGGTGGGCGACGGCCTGGACGTCCCGTGTGTCGACGGCACCGAGCGCCGCTACGTGAACCTCGACGCCGCCGCCTCGACGAGCGCCTTTCCCTCGGTCATGGCCGCCGTCGAGCAATTCGTCCCCATGTACTCGAGCGTGCACCGCGGAGCGGGGTACAAGTCACGACTGGCCACCGCCGCCTACGAATCGGCCCGGGCCACCGCCCTCGCCTTTGCCGGTGGCGTCTCCACGGGCGTCCCCACGGGAACCGGCACCACGGGCTCCGGCACCACGACGGGACGACGGGACGACGACATCGCCATCCTGTGTCGGAACACCACCGAAGCCCTCAACCATCTCGTCTACCGGTTGCGCCTCGAGCCCGACGACGTGGTGCTCACCACGGTGGTCGAGCATCACGCCAACCTGCTGCCGTGGGGGCGGGTGGCGGTGCGACGCTATGTCGAGTGCGGGGCCGACGGGACCTTCGACACCGACGACGTGATCGCCGGCCTCGACCGGAACCCGAGGCCCCGCGTGCTCACACTCACGGGCGCCTCCAACGTGACGGGATGGTTGCCGCCGCTCTCCTCGATCATCGACGCCGCCCACGACCGCGGCGTCCCGGTGGTCCTCGACGCCGCACAGCTCGCGCCGCACCGGGCCATCCCCGCCCAGGCCGACTACGTGGCCTTCAGCGGTCACAAGCTCTATGCGCCGTTCGGTGCGGGCGTCCTCGTGGGCCCCGTCGCCACCTTCGCCGACGGTGACCCCTTCCTGGCCGGCGGGGGCGCGGTCGACCTCGTCGACCTCGACGAGGTGTGGTGGACCGAGCCCCCCGAACGCGAGGAGGCGGGCTCGCCCAACGTCATCGGGGCCGTCGCCCTCGAGGCCGCGCTCGAGGAGCTCGGGCGGCTCGGGTGGGACACGATCTCGGCCCACGAGCACACTCTGGCCACGCGGCTGCGCCGTGGTCTGGCCGGAATCGACGGCGTGAAGGTGCTCGGCCCGTCACTGGACACCGACACTCTCGCCATCGCCGCTTTCGTGGTCGAGGGCGTGGACCACGCCCTGGTGGCAGCCCGGTTGAGCGCGGAATGGGGCATCGGGGTGAGACACGGATGTTTCTGCGCGCACCCGTATCTCATCCGGTTGCTCGGACTGTCGCCGGCCGACGTCGACGCCTACCGGGCACAGGTGAGGGCGGGCGACCACCGGTTCATGCCCGGAGCGGTGCGGGCCAGCTGCGGGATCTCGAACCGCGAGTCCGACGTCGACGCCCTGCTCGACGCGGTCTCGGTCATCGCAACTCAGGCCCGGTCGGGCGAGGAACCGCCGGTCCCCTACGTCCAGGACACCGACACGGGCGACTTCTGGCCCGTGAGCGACGAGCCGGGGTGGCAGGGACACGAGCGCGAGACCGGCGCGTCGTGTGCGCGGGGTTGAAGCGCGACGAGCGAGCTGATCGACCGCTCAGCCCACTGACGCTCAGCCCACTGACGCTCAGCCCATGGAGCCGTGGAAGGGAACCCCGAAGCTGAAGATGCCGCCGTCCGAGGCGGCGAGCCAGTAGCCGGCGGTCGTCGACGGGGTCATGGACACGATCGGAGCCTGGAGTGCCACGGCCCCGGTCGATCCGCGGAAGGGGGCGTCGCCGAAGGCGAAGATCCCGCCGTCGGACGCCGTCAGCCAGTAGCCGCGGCCGTCGGGGGTCTTGGCCATGGCCACCACGGGCTTGGTGATGGGACGGCCCCCCATCGAGCCGAGGTAGGGCGCGTCACCGAAGGCGAAGATCCCGCCGTCGGAGGCGACCTCCCAGTAACCGCGGCCGTCGTGGGTGGGCGCCATGCCCACCACCGGCTTGGTGATGGGACGGCCCCCCATCGAGCCGTAGAAGCCGGCGTCACCGAAGGCGAAGAGCCCGCCGTCGGCGGCCACCTCCCAGTAGCCGCGCCCGTCGGAGGTCGAAGCCAGGCCCACCACCTTCCGGGCCAGGACGACACCGCCCATCGAGCCGTAGAAGCCGGCGTCACCGAAGGCGAAGAGCCCGCCGTCGGCGGCGACGAGCCAGTAGCCGTGCCCGTCGGAGGTCGACGAGATGCCCACGATGGGCGCGGCCAGGTGGCGGCCGCCCATCGAGCCGTCGAAGGTGGCGGTGCCGAAGGCGAAGACCCCCCCGTCGGCGCCCACGAGCCAGTAGCCCTGGCCGTCGGGTGTCGAGGCGATCCCGACGGCGGGAGCGGCGAGGACCGCGGCCACCGGTGTGCCGGGTAGGTACGCCAGCACCGAGTTCCACGAGAAGTCGAGGGCCGGGGATCCCGAGGAGTCGACGAGGAGCTCGGTCCAGCTGGGGTTGCCCCGGTACGCGGTGGCGTTGTAGCCCGTGCCCATCAGACAGGGCTGGCAGCGGAGCGACATCAAGATGTTGTGGCGGTGTCCCCAGCACCCCGAGGTGTTCTGGGTGGTGCAGTCGATGTTGTAGGAGCCCAGTCCGTCGTCGTACATCCAGAAGTAGATGTCCTCGAGGGGGCTGCCCAAAGCGCCGGCCCAGTTCCCACCCCAGGTCGACCACGGGAATCCGGCCGGCGCCGAGGGGTCGGTGTTCTGGGCGGCTGCCGACGCCGAAGCCTGGTCCAGCGCGGTCGCCATCCCCGACAGCGGGGGGAGGCCGCGGACGGTGCGCTCCAGGTTGGTAGAGGTGAAGAGCTGCTGTTGGGGGGAGAGCTGGGCCCAGTCGGTGGGGAGAACCATGCCGGGGAGGCCTTCTTGGTTGCGGGCGTTGGCGATCGCCGCCAGCACCGCCGTCTGGCACCCCAGGGAGTTGTCGAAGGAGCTGCCCGTGCAGCTGTTGAGGAAGTTCGGAGACGGGGCGATGTTGGCGGGCGGGTCCCCGGGACCGCCGCCCGAGCCCGATCCGTTGTTGGCCTTGACCGCCGGTGCGACTGGGGCGGGCAGGCCCTGGGGCGCGGCGGCCAGGGCCGACCGGTTGGTGTTCCCGGGCGCGAGCGCGCTCGCCAGCGCCACGGTCAGTGCCAGCACCACGAGCAGGCCGGCCCGGGCGCGCCAACGATGGCGGCGCGGGGCGGCGGGAGCCGCGACGCGTTCGTTCCCCAGCGAGTCATTCGTCACCTTCCATATATCGGAACACTCAGGGCGTTTATTAACTCACTCAGAAGGAATCAATGATTCTTTCCGGATCGTGCCTGGTCCCGGTCGCCTTCCCACGCTGCGTGGTCTGACCACACAGCCAGGAAACGGGGGCCTCGCCCGAGACCCACTGGGGGGCGAGGGGGCCTTCTCTCCGTGACGGCACGACGGGCTCTCCGCGGGGACACGACGGGGGATCGAGCGAAACCCGACGCTGTCCCGTAGACGGTTCGACAGTCCTCCGACTCGGCCCGACGGCAACGTCACATCAAGGGTTTCGGGGGTGTGAACAACGCCCCGACGCGACCGGAGCGCTGGTGGCACCCCGATATCCTGAGCCGCGTCGCGCGCACCCCGGGAGCCATCGATGCCGTTCGAGCTGAAAGAAGTCCTCCGAGCCCGACGGGGTGAGAACTTCCGGTTGCA
>JADGOL010000221.1 GCA_017882995.1 Acidimicrobiales bacterium
ACGCCGTCGTGGACGGATCGAACATCGCGACCGAGGGCCGCTCCGTTCCGAGCCTGGCCCAGCTCGACGACGCCGTCCGGCAATTCCAGGCCGAGTTCGCCGGGACCGAAGTCATCGTCGTGGTCGACGCCACCTTCGGCCACCGGATCGATCCCTCCGAGCGCAAGGCCTTCGACGAGGCGGTGGCCCATGCCGAGCTCGTGTCCCCCCCGGCGGGTGCTGTGGGTCGTGGTGACGCATTCCTGCTCCGAGTGGCCGAGCGAGTGGGCGCTCGGGTGTTGTCGAACGACTCCTTCCAGGAGTTCCACGCCGAGCACCCCTGGCTCTTCGACGAGGATCGCCTCATCGGTGGAAAGCCCGTGCCGGGTGTGGGCTGGATCTTCACCCCCCGGAGTCCCGTGCGCGGGGTTCGGAGCCGGGCCGTGCTGGCGGCCGGCTCGTCCAAGACCGCCAAGGCCGCCAAATCGGCCAAGGTGGCCAAGGTGGCCAAGAGCGCGACCAACGGCCCCTCGGGCGGATCGACGGAGTCGTCCACCATCCGGGCCGCGCTGGCCGCGGCCGGTGACGACGTCGTTTCCGCGGGCGATTCGACACGCGCCGCCAAGAAGACCACGAAACCCGCCAAGACCGAGAAAGCCTCGAAGACCGAGAAGGCCGCCAAAGCAGAGAAGGCGACCAAGGCAGAGAAGGCGACCAAAGCAGAGAAGTCCGCCAAGAAGGCGAAGAAGACGACAGAACCGGCACTCAAGACAGACAAACCGAAGAAGGCGTCCGGAGTGGACAAGGCCCCGAGGACGCCCTCCCCGGAAGCTGACGACGGCGCCGAGCCGCCTCGACCCGGTGCGGGTTCTCGAGGCCGGCGGGGCCGCGGCCGTCGGGCCACCGCGCCCGATGTGCGCGCCGCCATCGACGTGGCCACCGTCGAAGCGGTGGACCCCGACGCCGATGCCGACGCGGAGGCCCCCGAGCCGAGTCGCCGGCGCCGATCCGGGCCACCCCCCGCCGTCAACGATCCCCTCACGTTCTTGACCTTCGTGTCCGAACACCCGATCGCGTCCACCGTCGAGGGGACCGTGTCCTCGTTCGTGTCGCACGGTGCCATGGTCGACGTGGGGGGCATGCAGTGTTACCTGCCGCTCGCCGGGCTGGCCGTCCCGGCGCCGCGCCGGGCCCGTGAGGTCCTCGAGCGCGGGGAACAGCGTCAGTTCGTGCTCGTCGCCCTCGACCCGGCGCGCCGAGGGGCGGAGCTCGCAGTGCCGGAGATCGCACCGCAACGACTCTCTCGCTGATTCGGTCGACCCCTCCATTGCCACAATAAGTGGCTACGCATCTCAAGATTCGTCACGCTACGTGCCGACATTTCCGGCGGAAAAGCAGCGGACGAGGAGCCTCCAGCCGGGACGGCCGAGTGGACCATCACCCAGCTCCGGAGGGTTCGAAAGAGGACACGAGGAACCCGCCATGCAACTGAAGCACACGCTTGGCCGCATCGGCCTTCACCTGCCCCGCCACGGTGCCAAGGGCGTCTTGATCATGGAGGCGCCCCGCACCGGCAACGGAGAGTCCTGGAAGAATTCCCAGGCTCGGTACAGCAACGCCGGGTTCGACGACCCCTGGCCCACCCGGGCGTAGAAGGGCACCCGCCGAGGCCCTGGACAGCGGAGATCGGGGCACGTTTTTTTCCCAACGTGTCATCAAGATCGGCGCCGATTGTGTCGATCTTTCGGGGGTGGCGAACGGCCACGACCCGGGATCTCAGAAGTCCAGGGCCAGGCGCCGGTGGTGCATGGCTGAACACCGTCGTGACGGCGGGGACGACCCCGAGATCGACGGTCGCGACCGATCCAGCCACAACCCTCGCACGGAGGGGCCGCGGCACCCCCGAGCCGGGGCGAGGGGACAGGGAGGACGAACGATGGCAAGGGTGGGGCGACGGCCCAGGCGAGGCGAAGGTGGGTTTGGGCTCCTCGAAGTCATCATGTCGCTCACCGTCTTGCTCCTCGTCCTCGTGGCGAGCTCGTTCCTCGTCGACACCGTCGTCAAGCAGGCCGCCTTCAACCGCCAGAAGGTGGCCGCGGCCGAGCTCGCCGAGCAGTACCTCGAGATCACGTCGAACGCCACGCTGTCGTCGCTCCAGGCCAACGTGTCACGCGACGTCCTGCTGACCGCCACCCCGGTGACCGTCGGAGGCGTCAACTACTCCGTCTGGTCACACCTCGAGTGGGCCGGCACCGGGAACACGCCGAGCCTGTGCACGTCGGGCAACCCGCCCCAGGTCATCAGGGCCACGATGACGGTCAAGTGGGGGAACGGGCAGTCGATGGGTGAGACCTCGATCATCGACCCGCCCTACGGCACGGTCATCCCCGGCGACGGCTTCCTGTCCATCCAGATCTACGGCGCCAACGCTCCCAAGGCTCCGGCCGACACGACCAACCTCATCAACGTCATCGTGAACGTGACCCCGCAGTCGACCGGGGTCACGACCGCGTACAACCCCGACCAGAACGGTTGTGTCTACCTCCAGGAGCCGGTCGGGAAGTACAACGTCAGCCTGGCCAGCCCCACCGGCGGCCCCTCCTTCATCGACTGGCAGGAGCTCGCCAGTCCGAGTGCGGCGGCGGTCAACGTCGCCACCGCCGGGCTCCCCGCATTCGCCCCCACGTTCCACTTCGACGAGTCCGGCACCGTCACGTTGAGCCCCTCCGCAGGAGCACCGTTGGCGACGGGTCTGCCCGTCACGGTGAGCAACGGCGGCAACCTGCAACCGACCGGGACGAACACCATCGTGGCGTACGGCGCCAATACGACCGTGGTCCCGCTGTTCCCCTACACCACGGCGTACTCGGTCTGGTACGGCGACTGCACCACGGTGGCCGGTGTCACCAAGGAACAGCCGGCGGCACCGACGACCTTCTCGTTGACGCCCCAGGGCGCGGCCACGGCCTCGGTTGCCGGCCTGAACACCCTGGCCATCACCGCCACCCGGACGGCTGGCGCGGCCTTCTCGGCGGCGCCGACGGCGACGGCCACGATCAACGACGCGGCTGCACCCGGTGACGGTTGCCCGTCGGCCGACAAGACCGGAGGCGAGGTCTACACGTTGGCCGGTGCCACCCCGACGACGGTGGGGTCGACGACCAGCTATACGACCAAGACCGCCATCATGAACCAGACCTACACGGTGATCGTCCACGACCCGTCCAACAACTCCAACACCTCGTTCGCCATGGTGATGGGAACGACCGGGGTCACCTACAACGCCACCCTCTACGCGTACGGGACGCCGGTTCCGGTGGTCGTGTCATGAAGCGCCTCGCCATGGAACCCCGCCCCATGGGACCCCGCGCCATGAGACTCATGGTGGCCAAACTTCGCGACGCCAGGTCCGCTACCGAGCCCGATCAGGGCGGGTACACGTTGGTCGAGACGCTCCTCACCGTCCTGGTGGTGTCGATCGTCCTGGCCGCGGCGTTCCCCGTGCTCCCCGTGTTCTTCCGGGTGAGCAACATCGTGCAGAACACCTACCAGTCGGTCGACCAGTTGGTGCTCGCCTCGGAAGTGGTGACCCGGTACGTGCATGAGGCGGTCTCGCCGAGCTCGTCGACGAACCCCTTCTTGACCGCCAACGCCAACAACGTCACGTTCTACGCCAACACGGGAAAGGCGACCGGCCCCGAGAAGGTGATCATGCAGGTGGCTACCGCCGGGTCGGTACGGACGTTCCAGGTCAACCTGTACGTCGCCAATGCGAACTCGTGTCCGATGACCGGGTCCAGCGGGACGACGTGCACCTACGGCGCGTCGACGCAGTCGTTCCTCCTCATCAACTTCCTCACCAACGGCACCGCCGGGAGCCCCGTCTTCACCTACTTCCTCCAGGGCGGAGAAGTGTGCGGCGGCCCCCCGCCGGGATCGGCCACGACGACGATGTCCAGTGCGGCAGTGACCGGAGCAACCACCTTGCAGGTGGCCCAACCCCACGGGGCGATCTCGGTGGGCGACACCATCTTCATCGGTTCGGGTCCCAACGCCCAGACCGTGACGGCGACCGCGGCGTCGGCCTCCAATGCGACGAGCATCACCGTGAGCGCCCTGACCGCGGCCGCAGCCAACGGCTCGGCCATCTATGACAGTTCGCTGACCACGGTGCCCAATTCCTCTCCGACCACGGTCAGCACGACCAGCTCGGGCACCACGCTCAAGGTCAACGCACTCAAGAGCGCGGTGGCAACGGGAGACACCATCGTGGTGGGGACCGGGTCGACGGCGCAGACCGTGACCGCGGGCGCCAACTACAGCGTCGGCACGACGACCATGACGGTCAGCTCCCTGTCCGGAAGCGTGACACCGGGTACGTCGGTGTACGACAGCACGTGCTCGGCGACCCAGCTGGGCCAGATCGTGGGCGTCGCACTCAACCTGCAGGCCACCAAGAATCCCGGTGGCCAGCCCACCGGGTACCAGTCCCTGGCCTATCTCTTCTCGCCTGAATACAACGTATCGGTCGGATGATGAAGCACCCGCATCTCGAGCCCAGGAGGGCAGTGGTGACAGCAGCTCACAAGTTGCGCATGCGGTCGCGCCGTGGTGAGGGTGGGCAGACCATGCCCCTGGTCCTGGGCATCATCCTCGTGCTCACGCTGGGCACGGTCGTGCTCGTCCAGAACACCTTCCAGCAATTCCCCATCGTGACCAAGGACGTGATCCAGCACGAGGCCTACCGGGCCATGGTGTCGGGACTCGACGAGTACCAGTACGCCGTGAACGCCAACGCCAACTTCGCGGCGTGCAGCGCCAAGTTCGTCAATGGTTCAGGCACGGCCATTGGGAATTCGACGCTCACCGGGGCATCGAGCGTCTGCAGCGCGCTGACGTTCGGGACGTGGATATCGGTGCCCGGAAGCGGCGCCGCCAACGGCCCCCCGGCTTGGTTCCTGGTCGACAACCCCGTCATCAACACCGCAACGGGAAACCTCAGTATCGACATCGTGGGCGCGGCCGGCTATGCCAACAGTTACAATTATCAGAGCGCAGTGGTCACCCTGCAGCCGCTCAACGGTTTCCTACTGAACGTGCTGTGGATCAACTACGACCAGATCGACCCGGCCGTAGTGAACCAATACGGCAACAACGGCACCCCCACCTGTGACTTCTTCTGGAACCCGAACCCCAACGCGCTGGGGAACAACTGCCAGAGACTCGACTTCATCACCGCCGACTCTCTCACGGGCAACCTGTTCGTGAACGACACGATCTTCGTGTGCGGGAGCCCGACGTTCCAGAACCTCCAGACCGCCGATCCCACCGAGATGTACCTCGAGGGCAACGGGTGCTCGGGGACGCCGACCATCTCCGGGACACAGGCCGACAACGTCGGGGTCCAGCCCATCCCGACGGACAACTCGTCGCTTTCGACCCAGGCGGCGCTCAACGGGTGCCTTTACGAGGGCCCCACCACCATCGTGATCAACGGATCCAACATGACCGTCACGAGCCCCGACACCCCCACGGGCAAGCCGGCGGGCGCACCGGGCACGTCGACCTCCAACGATGCGCTGAACGACGCAGCCAACGTGGCCAACGGCTGCCTGCCCGTGTCGCCGGCGACGACGGTGCCGGTCCCGGCCAACGGTGTGATCTATGTCGAGACGTGCCAGACGATCACCAACACGGGTGGCGTCACCAAGTGCAACGGCCAGACCTACAACCCCCTGGTCAACGCAGGAGAGACCGGTGTGGGTGGCGTCACGGCCGGTGACGCCATCGTGCAGGGAACCGTGAACTCCCCCATGACGATCGGCTCGGCCAACAACATCGTCATCGACGGCAACATCTGCTATTCCGACGCGGTCTCCGCGGGCACGTGCACGGCGGCCCCGGCGGCCCCGTCGACCAACGTGCTGGGTCTGGTGGCGAACAACTACGTCGAGATCAACCATCCCGTCGACAGCAACGGCAACAACGTGAGCACCTGCTCACAGACGCTGGGCGCGGGCACGCCGACGTGTGACCTTCAGAACCCCTACATCGATGCCGTGGCCCTGGCGCTCAACCACTCGTTCCTGGTCAACAACTACAACACCGGGAATGGGCTCGGTACCATCAACCTGAACGGGACCATCGACCAGGATTGGCGAGGACCGGTGGGGACCTACAACGGCGGCGGTGGCGTCGCGACCGGCTACGCCAAGAATTACAAATATGACCAACGACTGATCTACCTGTCGCCGCCGTACTACCTGAACCCCGGCACCTCGCAGTGGGGCTTCGCGGCCTTCACCGTGGCCGCGGGCGCCTGCAAGCTCGCCACGGGGTCGCCCAACACCGCGGCCTGCACCGGGTACCCCTAAGCCGTTTCTCCCGCCCGGCCCGGCAACCTCGCCGGGGCCCGAACTCGACGTTGGTAACCTCGGCGGCCGTGCTGCGACCCGAGGACGTCCTGCCGCACCGAGAGCCGTTCTTGCTGGTGGACGAGGTCACCGAGCTCGACCCGGGCCAGCGGGCCCGGGGCCGCTGGCACCTGACCGGCGACGAGGCCTTCTTTGCCGGGCACTTCCCGGGGCGCCCCACCCTGCCGGGGGTGCTGATGGTCGAGTCGCTCGCCCAGCTGGGCGGCATCGCGGTGCTCTCCGACCAACGGTTCGCGGGCAAGCTCCCCTTGTTCGGAGGGATCGACAAGGCTCGGTTCCGTCGCCAGGTGGTGCCCGGGGAGACCCTGGACCTGGAGGTCACGCTGGGGAGACTCTCGGCGCGGGCCGGCACGGGTCGGGGACGCGCCTCGGTGGATGGCCAGCTGGCCTGTGAGGCCGAGCTTCTCTTCGTCATCGTCGACAGCTGAGCCCGAAGGGACCGACGTGCGCATCGCCACCTGGAACGTCAACTCGCTCAACGCCCGTCTCCCCCGTGTCGAGGAGTGGATCGACTACGCCCGTCCCGACGTGTTGTGCATGCAAGAGACCAAGCTCGCCGACGCCGCGTTCCCGTCCATGGCGTTCTCGGCACTGGGATACGAGGTGGCGTCACACGGTGACGGGCGGTGGAACGGCGTGGCGATCGCAAGTCGTGTGGGCCTCGAGGACGTGGCCCGGGGGTTCGAGGGACCGGCCGACGACCAGGGGGCGCGTCTGGTGGCAGCCACCTGCGGGGGAGTGCGGGTCCACAGCGTGTACGTCCCCAACGGTCGGGAGGTGCCGGGCGAGCACTACGACGCCAAGTTGGCGTGGTACGACGAGCTGCTCGCCTACCTGGAGCGCACGTCCAAGCCGACCGACAAGGTGGCGGTGTGCGGGGACTTCAACGTGGCGCCCGACGACCGTGATGTCTGGGACCCGGCTGCGATGGTCGGGTCCACGCACGTGACCGGACCCGAGCGAGACCGCCTCAGGGCCCTCGAGGAGTGGGGCCTCGTGGACGCGTTCCGCCTGTGTTACGCCCAGGACCAGCTGTTCTCGTGGTGGGACTACCGAGCCGGGAACTTCCACAAGCACATGGGACTGCGCATCGACCTCGTCATGGTGAGCCGTCCCCTGGCGGAGGGCGTCACCTATGCGGTCATCGACCGCAACGCCCGCAAAGGGAAACAGCCCTCCGACCACGCGCCGGTGCTGGTCGACATCGACATCTAGCCGAGAAGGTTCAGCTGGCGCGGTCGGTGGGCTCGGGCAGCATCGTCCGCAGCGAGGCGATCCGTGCGGAGAGCTCCGGCGCGTCGGGGACGGTGACGCTGTCGCGGCTCGCCTCGGCCACAGCCGCGAGGAGCGGGGACTGGTCACATCGCCACGTCCGATCTCCGACCCGGCGGGTGCGCGCCCACGAGCACCACAGTTCGTCCTCGGCCCGGGTGAGCGCGACGTAGAGGAGTCGACGCTCTTCGGCGATCGCCTGGCGGGTCGTCGCATAGACGATGGGAACCATGCCGTCCTCGAGCCCGACGACGGCCACCGCCGGCCACTCCAGTCCTTTGGCGCGGTGGAAGGTGGACAGCTCGACCCCGTCCACAGGGTCGAGCTCCATGCTCGAGTCCCCACCGGCCACGACCCAGTCCAGGAAGTCGCCCACGGTGGCATCGGGGAACTCCATCGCATGCTCGTCGGCGAGCTGGGCGAGGGCCCTGGGCAGTCCACGGTCCGACCCAGCTTCGTCGGAACCGGGCGCGGGTGCCTCCTCGTCGGCTCGAGCCTGACGGGTCATGACGAGCTCGGCCAGGGCACTGCGCAGGTGCCGGGTCTTCGGCGCTCGGCGCAGCTCGGCCAGGGCGCGCCGAGCGGTGGCGGCCTCCTTGGCGTCCCCGCCCATCCGGTGCGGGATCCCGGCTCGCTCCAGGGCGCGGGCGATGGGGTCGAGACGGGCGTTGGTGCGGGCCAGGACGGCCAGGTGCGACCAGGGACGCCCCGGTCGATGGGCGCGTCGCAGCCACCGGGCCACCGCGGCGGCCTCGCCGTCGTCGTCGTCGAACCCGTCGACCACCGGGCAGGGCCCGTCGGGGCGCGACGCGTGGCCGGGGTCAGCACCGAGCACAGCCCTGGCGGCCCCGATCACCTGGGGTGTGGACCTGTGGTTGTCGTCGAGGCGCAGGACGGTGGTTCCCGGCAGGAGCTCGGGAAGGCGATCGAGCAGGGTGGGGTCGGCACCGTTCCACGCGTAGATGGCCTGGCGGGGGTCACCGACGACGAAGAGATCGCTCTGGTCTCCGAGCCATGCCTTGAGCAGGCGCCATTGGGCCGGGTTGACGTCTTGGAACTCGTCGACGAAGACGTGTCGGATGCGCCACCGCTGGGCCGCTTGCGCGGCAGGGTCCTCTTCGAGCAGGGATGCACACCGCGTGACGAGATCGTCGAGGTCGAGCACGTTGCGCCGTGCCTTCTCGGCGATGTACGCGGCATAGACCTCGGCGACGTCCTGATGGGACCGCCCGAGCACCGCGTCGCGGCCCGCCGCCAGAGCCGCCGCGCCATAGTCGTCGGGACCGAGCATGCTCACCTGGGCCCAGTGGATCTCCCCCAGCACCGCGGCGACTTGCGTCGGCTTGAGCGGGGCCCGGGGGCCGAGCACCGTTCTCACCACGCGGGCGGGATCGTCCATCACGACGGGAGGGCGAACGTCGCGGTCCGCCCAGTGGCGGCGCAGTTGGGCGAAGGCCAGGGCGTGGAACGTCCCCGCGGAGACCGCACCGGGGACTCCGAGTCGTTCGAGGCGATCGCGCAGCTCGCGCGAGGCCTTGCGGGTAAAGGTCACCACCAGGGAGTGTTCGGCCCGGGCCGACCCGTCGAGAATTCGCCGTGCCACCCGCCGCGCCAGGACCGTCGTCTTGCCCGAGCCCGCCGCGGCGAGGACACACAGAGACGTGTCCAAAGACATCACGGCCTGCTGTTGTGCTGCGGTCAGACCCAGCAGCAACTCCGACGAACCGGCGACGCGAGACGATGAGCTGGGCACCGAGGCGACCGTATCGGCGAGGTGTAGCAGCGCGGGGGATGGGCCGAGGCCAGGCACCCCGGGGGTAGCCTCCCCGAGGTGCTGCGGTCGCTCGCCGGTGGGACGTTGTACGGCGAGACCTGGGGCGACGGGCCCCCGGCCGTGGTGGCGCTGCACGGGTGGGGCCGGACCCATGCCGACTTCGCCTCCTCCCTCGGCCCGGCCTCCTCCCCGGGCCCCCACACCACTCCGGGGCAGCTGTCCACCCTGGCTCCCGACCTCCCCGGCTTCGGAGCCACCCCGGCCCCCACCGAGCCCTGGGGATCGCCGGAGTACGCCGTGGCGGTGGCCCGGCTGCTCGAAGAAGCACAGGGACCAGAACCCGGGGCCGGGCTCGTCGTGGTGGGCCACTCCCTGGGGGGTCGGGTGGCGGTCCGCCTGGCGGCGGCACGGCCCGAGCTCGTGCGGTCCCTCGTGTTGACCGGGGCGCCGCTCGTCCCGAGAGCGGGCCGGGCCCGTCGTCCCCCTGCCGCCTACCGGGTGGCGCGGGCCATGCACCGCGCCCATCTGGTCGGCGACGCGGGCATGGACCGGGCGCGTCAGCGCTACGGCTCTGCCGATTACCGCGCCGCGCAGGGCGTGATGCGCGACGTTCTCGTCCGCCTCGTCAACGAACGCTACGACGACGCTTTGGCGGCGTTGCGGTGCCCGGTCGAGTTGGTGTGGGGTGACGACGACGCGGAGGTGCCCGTGGAGAGCGCCCGAGCCCTGGCGGCGGCCATTCCCCAGGCGCATCTCACGCTGTGCCCCGGCGCCGGTCACCTCCTCCCTCTCACCGCGCCGGCCGAACTGCGTGGCGCCGTCGAGCGAGCCTTGGCCCGGACCTCGTGATCCTTCGCGCCGTCGCCGTCGCCGCGTGCGGGTTGTCCATCGTGGTGGCCGGGCCGCGGTGGCTGCGCGTCGGGCAGCGTGAGCACTATCTCGTCGACGCCACGACGCGCTTCGCCCTGCGATGGTGGACGGCTGTCCCGGTGAACCTGGTCGGGCTCGTCGCCGCCGTGGCGGGCCTCTTGGTCTCGTCGCGTTGGCCGGCGGGCGCGTTCGCCACGGCGGTGGTGGTCGCCGCGGGCCCTGTCGGGTTGTCGTTGCGGGGGCGGACGTCACCGTTGGCGTGGACGCGGCGGTTGCGCACCTTGGCTCTGGTGTGGGCGGGTCTCGAGGCCGCTGCGGTGGCGGGTGGCGTCGTCGCCGGGCAAGGCCCCGTGGCCGCGTCCGCGGCGGCCTTGGCGCTTCCGGCCCTGGTGGACCTGGCGTGCGCGGTCATGGTGCCCATCGAACGCCGTCTCGCCGGGTCCCACGTGGCGCGCGCCGCGGCGCGCCTTCGACGGGTGGCACCCAAAGTGGTTGCCATCACCGGCTCGTTCGGAAAGACGAGCACCAAGGGATACGTCGCCCACCTCGTCTCGGGCACCCGATCGGTGGTCGCCAGCCCGGCCAGCTTCAACAATCGCGCCGGGCTCGCCCGGGCCGTGAACGAGCATCTGGCCGAGGGCACCGAGGTCTTCGTGGCGGAGATGGGCACCTACGGCCGAGGGGAGATCGCGGAGCTGTGCTCGTGGATCCGGCCCGACATCGCGGTGATCACCGCCATCGGCCCCGTGCACCTGGAGCGCTTTCGTTCCGAGGACCGTGTCCTCGAGGCCAAGGCCGAGATACTCGACGACGCCGCCTGCGCGGTGCTCGTGATCGATGACGACCGCTTGGCGGCGTTGGCCGAGGCGCGTGCCCGATCGGGGACCCGAGTGTGGCGAGCATCGGCCCGCGACACGAACGCGGACGTGTGTGTGATCGAGGAAGGTGGTCGCCTTTCGGTGACCGTCCGAGGCGACGAGATCGCGCATGAGATACCGCTGGACGCCCGACCCGGCAACGTGGCGGCGGCAGTCGCGGTGGCATTGGAGCTCGGTGTTCCCGCCCCTGACGTGGTCCGACGTCTGTCGACACTGCCCGGTGCTCCGCACCGGCTCGAGCAGACGCTCGGCGCCGGCGGTGTCCTCGTCCTCGACGACACCTACAACGCCAACCCGGCCGGCGCGCGCGCCGCGTTGGCCACACTCGGGCGTCTCGGTGTCGACGCGAGGCGGCGCGTCGTGGTCACACCGGGGATGGTCGAGCTCGGATCTCTGCAGAGCGAGGAGAACACCGGCTTCGCCGGTGCGATGGCAGGTGTCGCCACCGACCTCGTGATCGTGGGACGCACCAACCGCCGGGCCCTGCTGCGCGGAGCCCGGCGCCCCCCGCCAGGAATCGGCGCCCCCCGGGTCGTCCTCGTGAGGACACGCCCCAAGGCGACGGAGTGGGTGCGTGAGCACCTCGAGAGTGGTGACATCGTTCTGTACGAGAACGACCTCCCCGACCACTACCCTTGAGCGCCGCCGGACCGCGTCGTCATTGCGTCGGGCGGTTCCGCCGAGCTCGGGAGTGCCACTGTTGAACGTCACCACCGCCAAGGTCGCCGTCGCCTTCGGAGGCCCTTCGCCGGAGCACGACGTGAGCATCCTGACGGGCCTGCAGGCGGCGCGTGAGCTGGCGAGGGCTCAGCG
>JADGOL010000028.1 GCA_017882995.1 Acidimicrobiales bacterium
CGCTCGATCTCGTCCCAGAGCTCGGCCGCGCTCGAGACACCGAGCCCTCCACTGAGGCGATCGGCGAGCTCGGCGGCGACCATCCAGTCCGGCCAGCACTGGCCCGGTGACACGAGCTTCTGCGCCAGGCGGGTGACCCGACCTTCGATGTTGGTCGTCGTCCCGGTCCGCTCGTGCGCGATGGCCACCGGCAGCACCACATCGGCAAGGGCCGCCGACGCCGAGAGGAAGCCGTCCACCGCCACCACGAACCCGGCCCGACCGAGGGCCTCCTCGGCGAGCGCACGGTCGGGGAAGTCGCCGATGGGGTCCGATCCCAACAGCACGACCGCTCCCATCGAACCGTCCACCAGCGCACGGAGCATGGCCGCCGCGTCGCGCCCACGCGTGGCGGGAACCGTTCCCCAGGCCGCTTCGTACCACGCCCGACCCTCGTCCAGGCTCACCCGGCCCGGGAGCAGACCCGGGGCGAGGCCCATGTCGAGGGCGCCCATGACGTTGCCCCGGCGAAGCGCGGGGAGGAACCGGGCCTCGGGCCACGCTTCGGCCATGGCCGCGGCAGCCTCGGCCACGAGGGCGCCGTCCTCGGCGAGCGACGGCCGCCCGATCACGACGACGACACCTTCCCCACCAGCGCCGGCGCGCGCCAGGGCACGGCGGGCCGCGGCCCAGGCGTCACCGTCCACCGAGTCCGGATACTCGCCACCGTCGCCCGGGGCGGCGAGGGCCCGCGCCAGAGCGACCGCCTCGCCGGGGCGATACGGCAGGACCGCGGTGGCGAATTCGCTCAGCGCCCCGGCGCGCGGGGCGAGCTCGACGACGGGAACGTCCCCGTCGACGGCGGCACCCCGCAGGCGAAGGAACAGGACCGGCAATTCCTCTCGCAGGTCGCCGGACAGCACCACCACACACGACGCCGCGCACGCCTCGTCGATGGTGGCCCGGGGCAGGCCGAGCACGACCTCGGCGGGCAGGCCGTCCCCGAGCTGGGCGTCGACCGAGTCGGTACCGATCACCGACTTGGCGAGCTTGGCCCAGGCGTAGGCATCTTCGTTGGAGAGCCGGGCCCCACCGAGCACCCCGATGGCCTCGGGGCCCTGCTCGGCGCGCACTCGGGCCAGGCGCTCGGCGACAACGGTCAGTGCCTCGCTCCACGACACGGGCACGAGCTCGTCCACACCGGCGTTCGCACCTTCGCCGCTGCGGCGCAGGTGCGGCTCGACCAGTCGGTCCTCGGCGTTGACGGCCTCGAAGCCGAACCGGCCCTTGTCACACAGCCAGCTCTGGTTCAACGGATCACTGTCGATCCCGAGCAGACGCGTGACGCGGTTGGAGGAGGACTGGACGGCGGCGCGACAGCCGAAGGCGCACAGTGTGCACGTCGACTCGACCTGGTCGAGGTCCCACGGCCGCGCCGTGAAACGGTAGGGGGACGCCGTGAGCGCGCCCACCGGGCAGATCTGCACGGTGTTCCCGCTGAAGTACGACGTGAAGACGTGGTCCTCGAAGACGTTCACCTCGATGGCGTCACCGCGTCCCAGGAAGTCGATCTGCGCCTCGCCCGCGATCTCGGCCGCGAACCGCACACAGCGGCCACATTGGATGCACCGCTCGCGGTCCAACAACACGAGCTCGGAGATCGGGATGGGCTTGGCCCAGTGGCGCTTCTCCTCGAGGAACCGGCTCTCGCCGGGCCCGTAGGCGAGCACCTGGTCCTGGAGCGGGCACTCGCCACCCTTGTCACACACCGGGCAGTCGAGGGGGTGGTTCACGAGGAGGAACTCGAGCACACCGTCCTGGGCCTTCTTGACCTTCTCCGAGGTCGTGTCGACCTCCATCCCCTCGGCGATGGGCACGTAGCAGGCGGGCTGCAGGGTGGCGCCGCGCGGGCCGGTCACCTCGACGAGGCACATCCGGCACATGCCCACCGGCTTCATGCGCGGGTGGTAGCAGAAGCGCGGGATGAAGGTCCCCGCCTGCTCGGCCGCGGCGATCAGGAATTGGCCGGCCGGTGCGGTCACCTCGCGGCCGTCGAGGGTGAAGGTGACCGACGCGCCGGCGTCGACCCTGGGGGCGATGCCGTGGTGCGACGTCACGACGGGGTCAGCCATAGGGACACCCCCCGTCCTTCACGTGCACCAGAAACTCGTCGCGGAACATCCGGATGGCCGATGCGATCGACGACGGGATGGACGAGCCCAAGACGCAGATCGTCGTCTGCTGGGGCGGCCACGACACGCCCGGCGCCAGGTTGTCGCAGACGTCCATGAGCAGGTCCACATCCGCCTCGCGGCCGTCGCCGTCCTCGATGCGACGCAGGATCTTCTCCAACCACCCGCTCCCCTCGCGACACGGCGTGCACTGGCCGCACGACTCGCGCCAGAAGAAGCGGGTGATCCTCCACGCGGCGCGTACCACGCAGGTGGTGTCGTCCATCACGACGATCGAGCCCGATCCGAGCATGGACCCGGCTTCGCCAACCTCGTCCTGTCCCAGGGGGAGATCGAGGTGCTCGGGCCCGAACCACGGGGCCGACACGCCGCCGGGGATGATCGCCTTCAATTCCCGATCGCCGGGGATGCCGCCGCCGAGGACCGGCGCGAACACGAGGTCGCGGAAGGTGGTCTTCACCATCTCCACCTCGTAGACACCCGGATTGCGAACGTGCCCGGCCAGCGCGAACAGACGCGTGCCGGTGGAACGACCCCCACCGAGCGCGGTGAAGGCTTCCGATCCGTTGATCATCACCCAGGGCAGGTTGGACAGCGTCTCCACGTTGTTGACCACGGTGGGCTCGCCGTAGAGGCCGATGGCGGCGGGGAAGTACGGGGGCTTGATGCGCGGGAAGCCGCGCTTGCCCTCGAGGCTCTCGAGCAGGGCCGTCTCCTCCCCACAGATGTAGGCGCCGGCCCCGGGGTGCACCACCACGTCGATCGAGAATCCCGATCCGAAGATGTCACGACCCACCGCGCCGTGCTCGTAGGCGTCGTTGAGCGCGCTCTGGACCCGCTCGAGCCCGAGCGCGAACTCGCCCCGCACATAGATGAAGGCGCGTGTGGCCTGGATGGCATAGGCGGCGATGAGCACGCCCTCGATGAGCTGATGGGGGTCGCGCTCGACGAGGAGATGGTCCTTGAACGTGGCCGGCTCGCTCTCGTCGCCGTTGACCACGAGATAGGTCGTCGCCGCCTTGCGCAGCATCGACCACTTGCGCCCGGCGGGGAACCCCGCCCCGCCCCGTCCGAGCAGGCTGACGGCGTCCACCTCGTGGGCGACGTCCTCGGGGGACATCGACAGCGCCTTGCGCAACCCTTCGTACCCGCCGGTGGCGAGGTAGCGCTCGAGCGTGTGGGAGTCCTCGTGCTCGAGACGCGACGTCACGATGCGCGGAGCTTCGGTGATCGTCATCACGCGCCCCCGGTGGCCTTCGCCGCCGCCGTCTCGCGCTCGGCGCGGATGGTGGCGTCGTCGACGCGCAGTCCGCCCTGACGACGCACCCGGACGAGGGTGCCGTGTCGGGGGATGTCGTCGGACATGGTTCCCGCCCGCAGCCCGTCGACGAGGCTGTCGAACGACTGCGGGGTCACGTCGCCGACGAAACGGTGGTTCACCGCCAGACACGGGGCCCGACCGCAATCCGCGATGCACTCGGCCTCCTCGAGCGTGAACATCCCGTCGGCCGTGGTGGCTCCGGCCCGCACGTCGAGGGTGTCTTGGATGTGATCGAGGAGCTCGTACGCGCCGCGCAGCATGCAGGCGATGTTGGTGCACACCGAGATCACGTACGTCCCGACCGGCTCGGTGTGGAGCATCTCGTAGAACGAAGCCGTCCCGAGCACCTCGGCCGGCGTGAGCCCCACCAACGCGGCGATCTCGTCTATGGCTTCGGGCGACAGCCAACCGTCCTGCTCCTGGGCCAGGTGGCAGATGGGGATCAACGCCGAACGCGGGTGCGGGTACAGACCGATGAGCTCGCGCGCCCGTGTGACGATGTCCGCCGAGAGATGTCCCGAACCCGGCGCCGAGCTCACCGGTCCACCTCTCCCATGACCGGGTCCACCGATGAGATGGTGGCGACGGCATCGGCTACGAGCCCCCCGTGCATCATGACCGGGAGGCTCTGGAGGTTCACGAACGACGGGGCGCGGATGTGCATCCGGAACGGCTTGGACGACCCGTCGGACACCATGTAACAGCCGAGCTCACCGCGCGGCGACTCGATGGCCACGTAGACCTCGCCCTCGGGCACCTTGAAGCCCTCGGTGAAGATCTTGAAGTGGTGGATGAGGGCCTCCATCGACTCGTCGATGCGGGCGCGCGGGGGCGGCGTGACCTTCTTGTCCTGCACCCGGTAGTCACCGGAGGGCATCTTGTCGAGCACTTGCCACAAGATGCGCACCGACTCGCGGATCTCGTTGATACGGATGGCGTATCGGTCGAAGTTGTCCCCGTAGGTGCCGATGATGACGTCGAAGTCCACGTCGTCGTAGGCGAGATAGGGCATGGTGCGACGCAGGTCCCAGGCGACCCCGGTCGAGCGCAGGATCGGCCCCGTCGCCGACAAGGCGAGTGCCTCCTCTGCGCTGAGTGTCCCCGTTCCCTCCACGCGCTCGTGGAAGATGGGCTGTCCGGTGAGCAGGGCGTCGTAGTCGCTGAGACGAGAGGTGACGTTGTCGAGGATCACCTCGACGTCGTCCTCCCACCCGTCGGGGAGATCCGCGGCGGTCCCACCGGGACGGATGAAGTTGTGGTTCATCCGCAGGCCGGTGGTCTTCTCGAAGAAGCCCAACACGAGCTCGCGCTCTCGGAAGCCGAAGATCATCATGGTGGTCGACCCGAGGTCCATGCCGTTCGTGGCCAGCCACATGAGGTGCGACGACATCCTCTGGAGCTCCGACAAGAGCATGCGAATCCACACCGCACGAGGCGGGAGCTCGATGCCGAGCAGCTTCTCGGTGGCGAGGGAGAACACCAGCTCGTTGTTGAGCGGCGACAGGTAGTCCATGCGCGTGACGTTGGTGGAGCCCTGTTGGTAGGTGAGCTGCTCCGCCGTCTTCTCCATGCCGGTGTGCAGGTACCCGATGATCGGCTTGGTGCGCAGGATCGTTTCGCCGTCGAGCTCCATCATGAGGCGAAGCACCCCGTGTGTCGACGGGTGCTGCGGGCCCATGTTGATGATCATGGTCTCGTCGTCGGGCCGCTCGATGTCGATGTCCGACACATCGACGCCGCCGTAGCTCTCGGGGAGTCGCAGGACCGAGCCAACTTCGCGCCCGAGTTCCTCAGGCGACGTGTCGTGGCGTGAGGCGAGCTCCTGAGCACCCTCGAAGGTCTCGCGGACGAACGGCGACGACGTGTCGGGACCGCTCATCGGGGCCCTGGGGCGTGCTTGAACTGCACCGGGACGCGGCCGACGCCGAAGTCCTTGCGCAGGGGATGGCCCTCCCAGTCCTCGGGCATGAGGATCCGGGTCAGGTCGGGGTGCCCGGTGAAGGTGATGCCGTACATGTCGTACGCCTCGCGCTCCATGGCCTCGGCGCCGCGGTAGAGGTCCCACAGCGACGGCACCTCGGCGGCGTCCTCGGGAACCTGCACCCGGATGCGCACCCGGTGGACGTGCGCCAATGACAGCAACATCACCACCAGCTCGAAGCGCTCGGGTGCGACCCCTTCGGGCAGTGCGCGACCGGGGTGTCCGAGATAGTCCACGGCGGTGAGGTCGGCGAGCATCTCGAACCCCGCCTCGCGGTGCGCGGCGACTACATCGTGGTACCGGTGGCGGTCGGGGAAGAGGAGGTCATGGCCGTCGGCCGACGTCGATCGGGGCACGTCGGGGAGCGACAGTTCGAGGGGCGACGTCTCCGGCGTCACCGCGGGGTTCCCAGCCGGACCGCATCGGGGCGCTCGGGCACCCAGCCGGCGAGCTCCTCGGGACGCTGCGAGGCCGGGCCCCGCCGGCGGGTGATCTCGCCGGTCCGGATCTTCTCGTGCAGGGTGAGGATGGCGTGCAGGAGCATCTCGGGGCTGGGCGGACATCCCGGGGCGTACACGTCCACCGGCACGATCTGGTCGACACCCTGGACGATGGCGTAGTTGTTGAACATGCCACCGGTCGACGCACACACTCCCATGGAGATGACCCACTTGGGCTCCATCATCTGGTCGTAGACCTGGCGGAGGACGGGAGCCATCTTCTGCGACACCCTGCCGGCGACGATCATGAGGTCAGCCTGGCGCGGTGACCCCCGAAACACCTCCATCCCGAAGCGGCTGATGTCGAAGTCGGCGGCCCCGACCGACATCATCTCGATCGCGCAGCACGCCAATCCGAAAGTGACGGGCCAGACGCTGTTGCGCCGCGCCCACTTCACCAGGTCTTCGACCCGCCCGGTCAGAAAGTTGTGCTGGAGCTCCTCGAGGCCCATGACTCCCTCGCCCGCTTACGCAGCCTGTCCGGCGCCCGGCCCCTGACCGGGCCCGACACGGGCGATGGTCGACTCGGTGGTGCGCTCGGGCATGGCCGGGCGGAGGTGCTTGGCCGGTCCCCAATTGAGCGCGCCGTTGCTCACGAGATAGAGGAACGAGAAGAACACGGCAGCCGCGAACACCAACACCTCGATGAGCCCGAAGGTGTGAAGATCGGAGCGGAAGACGACGGCCCAGGGGTAGAGGAACACGATCTCGATGTCGAAGATGATGAAGATCATGGCGACGAGGTAGAAGCGCACCGGAAAGCGCTGCGGGGGCTCGCGATCGGGGACGATCCCGCATTCGTAGGGCGCGAGCTTGGCCGCGGTCGGTCGCTTCCGGGGGGCCAGAAGGCCCGACGCCAGGAAGGACAGGCCCGCGAAGAGCACGCCCAGCACGAAGAGCACGACGATCGGCAGGTAGTCGCTCATGACCGAATGCGGTTCTACCACGGCACCCTGCGCACGAGCACATTGAGAATCCGGCCTCAGCAGCCGCCGGGTCGGGATCGGACAAGGGTGCCGACGCGGCCCCCGTCCCCCTACGATCTACCCGGTGACCCGCCCCGGAACCTCCGCTTCGTCGACCTCGCCCGGCCGTCCCGAGGCGATCGACGACTCCCGTGTCCACGACGTCGTCGTCGTCGGCGGCGGTCCCTCGGGCGCGGCGTGCGCCTACTGGCTGGCCGACGCCGGCTGGGACGTCGTGGTGGTCGAGAAGAAGCACTTCCCGCGCGTGAAGACCTGCGGTGACGGGCTCACCCCACGGGCGGTGCGCCAACTCAACGACCTGGGGCTCTCCGGCGCCCTGGCCGGAGCGCACCGCTACGACGGCCTGCGGGCGTGCGCCTACGGGATGAGCCTCGAGATGCCCTGGCCCGATCACCCTTCGTTCCCGTCGGTGGGGTACGTGATCACCCGCCACGACCTCGACCAGATCGTCGCGGAGCGGGCCGCCAAGGCCGGGGCCATCGTGTGGGAGGGAGCCGAAGCCATCGGGCCCATCCTCGATCGGGCCACGGCAGGCCACGTGGGCGGGGCGGGGACGAGCGCCGAGGTGCTTCCCAGCTGTGCCGGGGCCAATGTGCTCGATCGCGACGCCGGACGACACCACGAGGTCCGGGCCCGGTACACGGTGGTGGCCGACGGGGCGAACTCGCGCTTCGGCCGGGCGCTGGGCACGTCGAGAGACCGGGACTACCCCCTCGGCATGGCCCTGCGGGGATACTTCCGCTCTCCACGACACGACGAGCCGTTCATCGAGTCGCATCTCGACATCAGAGACGCCTCGGGAACGGTCGTGCCGGGGTACGGGTGGGTGTTCCCCCTCGGTGACGGGCGTGTCAACGCGGGGGTGGGACTCCTCTCCATCGAGGGGCGGTGGAAGGGTGCCAACACCACCCAGCTCATGGATGCCTTCATCGACTGGGCGCCCGCCTCCTGGGGCCTCTCCAAGACGTCACTGTGCGGACCGCCCACCGGCGGGAAGCTCCCCATGGGCCTGTCGGTCCGACCGCGCATCGGCCCCAACGTGCTCGCCATCGGCGATGCCGCCGGATCGATCAATCCCTTCAACGGCGAGGGCATCGCCTACGGCTACGAGACGGGGCGGCTGGCCGCCGCCTGCGTGGGGCGGGCCTTGTCGGGCGAGGGGGTCCATGCGCTGGTCGACTACGAGTCCCAACTCCAAGACGCCTACGGCCTCTATTACCGCATGGCCCGGGAGTTCGTCCGCTTGATCAGCCGGCCCGAGCTGATGAAGGTCTGTGTGAGCACCGGCATGCACTCCCGGAGCATCATGGAGTGGCTGCTGCGCATCATGGCCAACCTGGTACGCCCCGAGGAGATCGGTCCGGCCGAGGCGGCCTACCGGGCGCTGTGCACCATCGGACGCCTCACACCGGGCTGAACCTGGTCTTCGCGGTGCGTCAGAGCTGACTGACGCCGATCGTCCTGATCTCGATGTTGCGGACGAGCTGGTTCTGGGCATCGATGGAGAAGACCAGATTGCTCACCGTTCCCACCGTGACCTGTACGCGCCCGTCGAACACCGCCGTCGCCGTGGATATGACGGTCTTGGTCTGACCCCTGTCGTTGGCGATGCGCGCGATCTGGAACCCGGCCACCGTCACGGCGCCGGGACCTTCGGGCACGGGGACGACCAGGGGCTGCACCGTGGCGGTGGCGAAACCCGCACCCCCGCCGACCGGGGAATAGGGCAGCATCGCCTGGACGAAGGGTTGGTAACACGTCGCGAACAACGCCGGGTCCTGGAAGACACTGGCGTCGGCCGCTTGGGCGTTCGTGCTCTTGACCACGTCCGCCACCGAGCTCACCGAGCCTCCGTTGCCGGCCGGATCCGCGTAGGAGGGCGACGGCACCTCGGCCGAGAGCTGCGAGATGGCATCGCCCATGCCCATGGCCCCGTCGACGGCCGACACCGGGACGTGCAGACAGCGCGCCATCACGGTCGAAGCCTGCTCGGCCGCGCTCAGTGCGACCGACCCATGCGTGGTGGCCCCGGCCGCGAAGACGTTCCCCGGGTTGGAAGTGCTCGCACTCCAGCCCGGAAGGTCCCCGGCTTGGATCCCGACGCGCGCCGCGATGAGGGTGTCGGACAAGGGGACTCCGACGATGTGTCCCGACGTCGACTGCATCTGGAAGTACCGAACGCCCGCCGCGATCGGGATGAGCCCGGCGAGCACCGTGAAGAGGACGAGCCTCACCAGGTTCTGCTTCGGTGTCGCCGCGGGCTTCCGGGCCCGCTTCGGTTGGCGCGACACGTACTTGAACCACGCCGGGAGTCGCGGTGGGGCCGAATCGTCGTCTGTCGACCAGTCCTCGTGCTCGGTCTCGACGCCCACGAAGGTGTCCTCGATGACGCCGATGGGAGAGGGGGGTTCGACATAGGCCAGCCTGAGTGGTTCGGCCAGGACGGATGCGGGTGGTGTCGCGTGGACCGGTGCGGGTGATACCGCCAACGCGGGGGCGGGCGGCTCGGCCAGATGGATCGTCGACGCGGGTGGGACCAGGGGCTCGGTGAGCACCGGTATCAAGGGCTCGGCCATGTGGATCGTCGACGCGGGTGCGACGGGGGCGTGGTCGACGGGCGCGACCTCCCCGCCTGCGCCGTGCGAGCCTTTCTGGGACGGCACGAGCAGCCGCAACGGCCGACCGTCGACAACGAACTCCAGGGAGGTGGCCTGTTCACCGTCGGGCAGCGCGGCAGGAGCGCCGAATTCGAGCGGAGACGTGCGCTCCCATCCGACCGTGCGCCGCTCCCCCGGCTCCGGGCCGAGGAACGTGATCCCGTCGGTGTCGACGATCACCGACAGGTGACCGACGACAGCCGGTCCGTCGGGGGTGGCGCCCTCCAGATAGACGTCGTCCATTCGGAGGCTCCCGTTCCCGAGCCCGAGTGATCCCATCGCATGCCCTCCTCCGAGTCGGCTCTTCAGCCCGCCGCTTCTGCTTCGAGTTCTTCACCGAGGTGTGATCCGGGCGCGGCCCCGCGAGGGCGAAGCGGCTCGAGGATCGAGGGCGGTGGCGGGACTCGGCTCGGAGGCCAGGAGCGAGGGGGCGCGTCGGCTCCCACTGTCGCCCCGACCGTGGGCACTATCGCCGGCTTGTTCGTCAGCCGACGCAACCGAGCCACAACCACGCTGACCTCCACCGACCATGCGCGCTGTTTGGGACCGCTTCCTCTGCTCTTGTTTCGGCACGAAGGGCTCGCAACATGAGCGACTCGGAGGTCGCCGTCGCGACCGGGTCGAGCGGGTCGCGCGCGGTGGGTCGTCGACGGTCAGCCGACGTGGACGAAGCGGACCAACTCCATGCTCTCGTAGGTGATCCAGGAGTCCGACACCTGTTGGTACGGGAACATCTCGTGTGCACCCAGCGAGGTGTCGCCGAGGAGGGCGGCCTCGAGCTCTTCGCACTTCGTCCCGAACGTCTGGTACCCCGGGGACCAGACGAACCAGATCTGGTGGGCGGGCGCGCTCAGGTGCTCGAGCCGGGTGGCGAAGGATCCGGGTTGGCCCCGGGCTGAGGCGGTCGCATAGTCGACCCAGTTGACGAATTCCGGGCTGGTCCCGCGCGGAAAGGTGATCTGGCGGTACCGGCCGGGGGGCAACAGGCGGTTCACGGAGGGGCCGATCTGGTCCGGGCAGTACGCCACGATGTCGCCGGGACGACCCAGCTGAGCGAGCGTGGTGGCCACCTGGCCGGCCTGGGTCCGACTCGTCCAAGCACTCGGAAGGCCGCTGGCCAGGCCGAACGCGACCGTCGCGGTAAGGACCCCGGCCCTGATACGGCCGTCCGCGAAGGTCACGAGGCCGAGGGCAACGAGGAGCACGAGCGGCACGAAGACCACCGAGGCGTAGCGGGCCTGGAACGCGCTGCGGCTGATGTAGCCCCCCACCACGGCCGCGGCCAGCGTCCCGGTGAGCACGAGCGCCAGCCCCCTGCCCCGGGGCCGGGTTCGCAGGTCGAGGTCGACGTGGAACGAGCCCCGCGCCACGCCGAAGAGCCCCAGTCCGACCAACGCGAAGTAGACGAGGGCGAGGGCGCGGCCCTGGTTGGTGGCCCCCCCTGCGAAGGAGGTCACGGCGTTGACCATGGCGGCGAAGTCGGCCGGCTTGGCCCATGGGGTCCCGGTGTGATGCACCTGATAGAGGAAGGTCGGCACCCAGGGGAGGAAGGTGACACAACCGACGAACACGGCCGCCAACGACGCGCGCGCCCCGGGGCGGCGCGCTTCGGGTCCGCGCCACGCCTGGAAGGCCAACCACAGCCCCATCACCCCCACCAGATAGAGCGCCCAGTAGTGCGTGTAGAGGAGCAGCCCGGTGAGCAGACCAAGCGCCACGAGATTGGCGACGGTGCGACGGCGAAAGACCTGTTGCAGGGCCACGAGACCGGCCGCGGTGAGAAATCCGACCAGCGCGTACATGCGGTTCTCGGTCGCATAGCGCACGGCGAAGGGTGATGTCGCCACGAGGACGAGCCCCCCGGCCGCTACCGTCTTGCCGCCCAGTCGACGCCCGGCCAGCCAGATGAACGGGAGCGTGGCGCAGCTGAGCACCCCCGACAGGGCTCGCACGGCGGTGTCGGAGGAGCCGAAGGCGCCGCTCCAGAAATGGAGGAGGTAGTAGTACAGAGGCGGCGCCCCGTCACGGCGCAGGGCCCCGTGGATCTGCCCGAGGGGCAGACGGGAGATGTTGAGGGTCAACGCCTCGTCGAGCCACATGTCGGAGCTGGCCACGAAGCGAAGGGCGATGCCGAAGGCCACGACGACCACGGCCCCGACGAACAAGAGCCGAGTCATTCCCGGCGAGAGCACCCGACCCTCGAGATCGGTGGCGTCACCCCGAGCGTCGGCACCGGCGCGGTCGCCCGCTGCATCGGTCGCCTGAGGTCGCGACACCGGCGAGGTGGTGCGCGCGGTGGTGGTGAGGGCGCTCGGGGGTGTGGTGCCGGGCTCTGCCGGTGGCGCCTGGAGCCCGTCCATCTGTCGCATGGTAAACGACACCACGGCCCGGCCCCGTGACAGGGCGCCCGTCATAAGCACTGTGACCAGGGATCTCGCGCTGAACCTCGGCGGTCAGAGGTCAGCCGACGAACGAGGATGGGCTCTGATCCCGGCTGCCGCCTCTGCAGCCGCCTCGACCACTGCGTCGAGATGGACCTCGAGGTGGGCGAGACCGGGAAACATGGCCTCGTACGGCCCCGGCGCCAGAGCGACCCCGCGCTCGAGCATGGCCGAGAAGAATCGCGAGTAGACACCGCCGGCCACCGAGGCGCGCGCCGACGCGTAGTCGGTGACGGGCTCGGCTCCGAAGAACAGGCCCACCAGGGGGCCCACCACTGGGACCCGGACCGGGATCCCGGCCGCCGAAATGGCGGCCTCGAGACCGGCGGACAGGAGCGCGGCCCGCGCCGACAACTCGTCGTAGTCCGCGGCGGCAACGGTCTCGAGCACGGCCAGTCCCGCCGCGGTGGCGAGGGGGTTCCCCGACAAGGTGCCCGCCTGGTAGACGGGCCCGTCGGGCGCGAGCACGGCCAGGACGTCGCGCCTGCCCCCGAAGGCGCCCACGGGGAGGCC
>JADGOL010000222.1 GCA_017882995.1 Acidimicrobiales bacterium
GAAGTAGCCCTTGAGCGGCGCGCCCGCCTCGATCGCGCGGAGGGCTGCACCTATGTGTCGCTCCAGGTAGGCACAACGCTCCGGGTCGCGAACGGTTCCGTCGTGCTGCCGGACGTCGCCGAAGGCCGCCCCGTTCTCGGTCACGTAGAGGGCTCTCGGCGCATAGTCGCGGTGGAGCCGCATGAGCACATGGTACAGGCCGTTCGGATAGACCTCCCATCCCTTCTCAGTGTGCTGGGCTCCTTCCGCGTAGACGCCCACCGGAGGCCCCCCGTCCGGGTTGTCACGGACGATCTGCCGCTTGTAGTTGTTCACGCCGAGGAAGTCGATCGGGCGAGCGATCAGTTTGAGGTCGCCAGTCTCGACCGGCGGGGCGTCGGTACCGTAGTGCTCGAGCATGTCCGCCGGGTAAGCGCCGTGGAAGAGCGGATCGAGAAACCAGCGGTTGAGGTTGCCATCGACATGGCGAGCGGCGGCGTGGTCGGCAGCCGAGCCGGACGCCGGGTCGACATGGTCGATGTTGAGGACGATACCCACCTGGGCCTCGGGTGCGTCGCGGCGGATCACCTCGGTGGCGAAGGCGTGTGAAAGGAGCAGGTGGTGTGCCGCTGCGAGCGCGTCGCGCTGGGATATGCGTCCGGGAGCATGGTGACCCCACCCGTAGCCCTCCCAAGCGGCGCACCACGGCTCGTTGTGGGTCGCCCAATGTTGGATCCGGTCGCCGAGCCGCCCGACCACCACTTCGGCGTACTCGGCGAATGCCTCGGCCGTGGCGCGAGTCGTCCAACCGCCCCCATCCTCGAGCGCCTGCGGCAGATCCCAGTGGTAAAGCGTCGGGAACGGCTCGATCCCGTTCGCAAGCAGATCGTCGACGAGCCGATCGTAGAAGTCCAGGCCGGCCGTGTTCACACGTCCACGCCCTTCGGGCAGGATCCGCGGCCAGGCGATCGAGAAGCGGAAGGCGTCGTTGCCGAGATCGCGTTGGAGCGCGATGTCGGCCGGGTAGCGGTGATAGAAGTCGCACGCCACCGAGCCGTCGTGGCCGTTCCAGACCTTGCCGGGCGTCGCGCAGAAGCGATCCCAGATCGACTCGCCGCGGCCGTCCTCGTTGGCGGCGCCCTCGATCTGGTACGAGGCCGTCGCGACGCCCCAGACGAAGCCGGGCGGAACTGACGCGGCGGGTCGGTGACCGGTCGCGGCGCCGACGGACGGGGACGACGGCGCGATCATCGCTCGGAGTGCTCCTGCGCGAGCACCTCGACGTCGAGGTGGAACTCGCCGCGGCGGGACTCCCCTGGGTCGAGCACGAAGACGCCATGCCCATCCACCCCCGCTGCCATCAGGTTGAAACCGTCGTTGGCATGGGTCACGGGCTCGACGGCGAAGTACCGCTTGCGCCGCGGCACGTAGAAGACCGTATGCGAGAACACGTCGTCGGCCCGGAGCGAGACCGCGACGCCCGACGCCGGCCACTCCAGCCGGACCGGCCGATCGGCAGGTTGCCCGGTCAGGCAGACATCGACGAAGGGGCGGTCGAGCGGTCGCATCCGGCGGTAGTCCGCATGTGCGGGCACCGGCCCCGGTGAGCCGACGGCCATCCCGCGCTCGAGCGGGTAACTCAGCTCGCACGGGACCTCGACCTGCACCTCGGATGCCTCGGGGTCGAGCACACCGCGCTGGAAGTACGGGTGGTGACCGAACCCGGCCGGGAACGCCTCGGCCGAGCTGTTGGCGAGCTCGGTGCGCACGCTGAACCGCGTACCGTCCAGCGCGTACGTGACCTGAGCACTGAAGCCCCACGGGAAGTTGGCACCGACCACGTCGGCCGAGCGGAAGGCCAGTGTCACCGCGGTGTCGGACTGCTCGACGACCTCCCACGGGAACTCGTGCGCCGCTCCGTGCATCGCGGTGCCGTCCCGGGCATTGCGGCGCAGCTGCCAGGTGCGGTCGCCGAACCGCAGCAGGCCGTCGCGCACCCGGTTGCAGAACGGGACGAGCACGTAGCTCGAGCACTGCGAGTAGCGCTCGAGGCCTGCTGTGCGGGTGGGGCGCAGCACGTCGTGCCAGCCACCGTCGGCGAGCCTGATCCGCCCGAACGCGAGCGACGCGCCCGTGCCGGGCAGGATTCCGATCTGCCAGTGGTCGTTGGCGATGACGAGCATCGGCCTCAGCCCATCCGGACCGAGACGACTGCCCCGTCGTGCAACAGCTCGACGGGAGCGACCGTCCCGGCGACCGGCACACCGTCCACCTCGAGCGAGGCGACCCCACGGCTCACGTGGTGCGGGTTCGTCACCGAGATCGTCACGCGCGAGCCCCGGAACAGCCACTCGACGCCGAAGCCGTCCCACGCCGTCGGCAGGCACGGGTCGACCTGCAGACCGGCCAGTACGGGCCGGATGCCGAGGATGTACTGTGTCACGCCGATGTAGGTCCAGCTCGCTGTCCCGGTCAGCCACGGGTTGCGAGACTGCCCGAACCGGGGCGACGTCGGGCCGTGCGTGAACTGGGCGTACACGTACGGCTCGACCTGGTGCACCTCGGCGGAGTCGTTGTACCGGGCCGGCAGGTAGGAGCGGTAGTACTCGTAGGCCCGGTCGCCTCGGCCCAGCATCGCCTCGGCGACGATCGCCCAGGAGTTTGCGTGGCAGAAGATGCCGCCGTTCTCCTTGTGGCCGACCGGAAAGACGAGCAGGGACAGCCCGATGCCCTCTATGGGCTTGGTGTGCGGCGGATGGCACAGGGCCACGCCGTGCTCGCTGGCCAGGTGGGTGTTCACGGAGTCCATCGCGGCGTGCGCGCGCTGGTCCGACGTCGCGCCCGAGATCACAGCCCAAACGTTGGGCTCGAGGTAGATCTGCCCCTCGTCCGCCAGGTGCGAGCCCAGGGCCGCCCCGGTGCCCGAGATGCCGCGGATGAACCAGTCGCCGTCCCATGCGGCATCGATCGCCGGCTGGAGCGCTTCGAGCTGCGCGGTCGCCCACGCGGCCGCGGCTTCCCGACCCGACTCGCGGGCCAGGTCGCGGGTCACCCGCAGACCGTTGGCCAGCAGGAACGTCGAGAGCATCGACTCGCCGGCCGTGCCGAACTGGATGCAGTCGTTCCAGTCGGCGGCCAGGCCCTGGACGAGCCCGTTGCGGCCTAGGTGCGCGAGGGAGAAGGTCATTGCCTGCACGAGGTGGTCGAAGACGCTCGCCTGCCCGCGGTCGGCGTACGGAAGGACTTGGTCCAAGTAGCTCAGTTCGCCGGTCTCGTGCACGAAGTTGGCGACCGTGATCGGCAACCACAGCGCGTCGTCGGACCGGTACTTCTCGAGCGGCGGTGTCGCCTCGTGACCCGGCCGGTGGGTCAGCGGATCGACCAGGGACATCGCCCCGCCCTCGGCCGTCTGGCCGGTCAGGATAAGGTCGAGGCGCTCCTGGACGGCCTCGGGGATGGCGTGCGTGACGGCGAGCATGTCCTGGACCGTGTCCCGGTAGCCGAGTCCGTCCCGGTCGCCGGCCTCGACAAGGCTCACACCGCGTGACCAGTTGAACGTCACGTGCGTCTGGTATGCGTGCCAGACGTTGATCATCGAGTCGAGCTCGGGGTCCGGGGTGTGCACCTGGAGCGGTGCCAGGTGGGCGGCCCACTCGGCCCGGATCGCTTCGAGCTCGGCCTCGACCCGCTCCGGTGTCGCGAAGTGCGCCATCACGTCTCGCCCCGCCGGCAGCGTGCCGTAGTCGTCGGACCACGGCGTGTCCGGTGCGCCGATGCCGAGGCAGAAGATGACCTGCCGGGTCTCGCCCGGGGCCAGCTCCAGCCGGATGTGCAGCGAGGCGCAGGAGTTGTCCCCGACGGTCTGGCTGCCCGAGCACTGGCCGCGCTCTACGGCGATCGGGTTGGCCTGGGTCCGGTATCCGCCGAGGAAGACGTCCCGGTCGGTGTCGAAGCTCGTGACCTCGGCGCCCGCGACGCCGAACCACAGCTCGGAGCGAGCGTCGCGCGTAGAGTTGACCCGGTGGATCATGCCGTCGGAGCACGTGGCGCTGACCACGTACTGGCTGTACTGGAGGTTCTCCAGGTCCATCCGGTAGTTCCACTCGTTGGCCAGCTCGGCGTAGGAGAAGACCGAGATGGTCCGGTCGGTCGGCCCCGGGTTAGTGACTTTCAGGGACCAGTACTCAAAGGCCTGGCCTGTCGGGATGAAACAGGTCACCTCCGAGCTGATCCCGGCGTACTCGGCCTCGAAGACCGAGTAGCCCAGGCCGTGCCGGACAGTCGATGTGTACTGGTCGAGCGGCTTGCCGACCGGCTGCCAGGAGGCGGACCAGTAGTCGCCCGCCGGGACCGGGCCCGCGCCGTCGTCATCGCGCAGGTACAGGAAGCGGCCGGGCTCGTCGACCGGGACGC
>JADGOL010000029.1 GCA_017882995.1 Acidimicrobiales bacterium
CCACCGGTACCCAGCGATACCGCAGCGGGCGCTCCGCCGCGTAGGCGCGGACATCGGCGAGCGTGTAGAGCCACCCCGTCGACGCGACGTGCACGGACGAGCCGAGGAACAACAGCCACGTCAACGCCCGCGTCGGCGCGGCCGAAGCGGGAGGGGCCAGCGTCACCCCGGCCACGATCGCACCTCCCGTGAGGATGACCGTCAGCCACAGCCAGACGCGAGGCGTTCTCCCCCTGTGCGGCTCACCCTCCACCGCAGCCTCCCGCCGCCCCGGCCGAGGGTGCCACCGCCAGTGCGAGGAACACGATGGTGCCGATGGCCGCCGCCACCAGGCCGACGAGGACCGCCACGCTGAACCACGACGAGGCGCGCCGGTCGGGCACCCACACCTCGTCGTACCGGTCGGTCGCCCACATCGCCTGAGGCCAGATGTCCGCACTGTGTCGCATGCGGACAAACTACATCGGCTACCGATATACCGTCAAGCAGTATAACGGTCACCGGACTAACCGGACCACGCGGGCCCAGTGCGGCGGTGAGTCAGTCCATCTCGTCGGTGGGAGGGCCCCACGGCTCGCGCACGTCGCTGAAGGGGATGACCTCAGGCAGCACGGCGCCGTCCGAGGTCCTTCGGATGGAGTACCCGTCGAGGTGCAGGGCCACGACTTCGAAGCCCGCGCTCCAGGTGCCCAGATAGCGGTTGCGCACCGCCACTTTCATCCCGACATCAGACGAGTCGGACCCGGGGGACGCGGCGGAAGAGGGGGATGCCGGCGACGAGGGGGAAGCGCCAATGTTGCCGGGCTGCTTGGCCGTGACTGCGTCGACGATGCTCACGGGAACACCTCCATGCGGTGCCGGGGGAGGCCTTCACCGGTACGCCCGCCGAAGGCCATGCCATGAACAGTCGTCATGAGCCCCGGCGAACTTGAAGGAGTCACTGTCCGTGGTGCTCACTCGCACGGTAAAGGAACGACGCGCCGTCATGGCAAGCCGACGGTGTACCGAGTCGCGTTGGAGACGGAGGTCCACGGCGGTTCACCGGTCCTCCTCCACATCCGCCCAGCCGCGCCACGGCCATAGTGGTCAAGGTACATCGCGGCTGGTGGTCGGGCGCGGATCCGACGGTCGAATGCGGAGTCGGCGGCGCGCTGAGGGTGCGGTCGACTACGGCGAGGGCGAGACCGACGCTGAGACGGTGGGCTCGATGTCGATCCACTCGCCGCCGCGCCCCGCCGAACGGCGCGCCGCGTCGAGCACCGCCATCTGGGCGACGCCGTCGACGAACGTGGCCGGTTCGGGTCCCACGGTGTCGACACCGAGGATCCTGTCGCGAAACGTCGCCGCGAGGCGCGTGTAAGGCCCGTACTCGACGCCGAAGGTGGTCATCTGCTCGTACGTGGTCGTGACCGCACCCTCGGGCAGCGCAGGGGCGGGGACGTTGGGCAAGTTGTCGGGGACGACCATGCTGCGCACGCCCGACGCGTCGGCGACGCGCACCTTGTCGCCCACGCCTTCGATCCACGCTGTGCCGGTGGAGCCGGTCACCCTGGTCTCGACCACGATGCCGCGATCTGACGCCGTGCTCTGGAGCACCCCTACGCAACCGTTTCGCATGCGGAAGTGCACGACGAAGCCGTCATCCGCGGTCATGGGCCGGTCGACGATGTGGGCCAGTGACGCGCTCACCCCGGCGAAGTCCCCGAGCGTGGCCCGGATCTGGTCGATCAGTTGTGATCCGTGCGCCCCGAGCCAGCCACCCCCCGCCGAGGTGTCGGCCCACCACTCGGGCACCACCGCGTCGCGATCCGCCAACATCGGCACGTGCATCAACCACATGGCCATGCGGGGCGCACCGATGAGACCGGTGGCGACGGCTTCCGCCAGCAGGGCCTGGCCGGCGTCGAAGCGGAACTCCGTCCCCAGGAGATGCACGATCCCGGCCCGCTCCGCCGCCTCGAGCACGGCCCGTCCCTCCGCCGCGTCGCGGGCGAAGGGCTTCTCGCACAGGACGTGCCGGGCAGCTCCGATGGCCTCGACGGCGAGCTCGGCGTGGGTGTGGGGCGGTGTGGCGATGGTGACGGCGTCGATCCCGGGGAGCGCCAGCGCCTCGGTGAGGGTGCGACAGGCCAGGGGCACCTCGAACATCGCGGCGCGCGCCGCGGTCCGGTCCGGGTCCCGACCCACCAGGGCTCGGACCTCGAATCCGGCGTGGCGCAGCGCCCGGACATGGGTGTAGCACCCGAAGCCGGTCCCCACCACGATCACGCCGAGCGGCACGTCCCCCCCGATGGCAGACGTCATCATCGGACCCTAGGCATCATCGGACCCTATACATCACCGGACCACCGCGCCGCGTCGAGAGGGTCGACTTCGATCAGGCTGCGGTCGACCTCGGCGGCCCCCGGTGTCCACCACCAGGCCGGGTCGACTTCGGCCACGACGAGGCCGTGGTCGTCGAGCATGGCGCGCGTCTCGGCGTCACTGTGGGTCGTTCGCGGAAGGTGACGTCGCGTCGGATCATGCCCGAGCACAACACCAGGGAACCCGGTCCGAGTGTCACGGTCCTTGTTCGGGCCCGGTGTCGCCGAGATCGTCGTCGAGCTCGAGGACTGAACGAGATTGTTCGGTGAACCGTCGACGCCCGGACGAGTGGATCAGCCGAAGTCGGCCCGAAAGGCGGCCAGCGCGTTGGCGAAACTGCCGTCGGTGATGTCGTTGTCCTGGCCGCCGGCGGTGTCGTTGAACGAGAAGATGCACGTGAAGGCGACGTTGTTCCCCGCGATCCAGTTGGCGAACTGGCTGATGAAGTAGGGATCGTCGCCGAGGCCGTGGCCGTCACTTCGGTAGTCGACCGACCACTCCGGAATGGCGATGGTCTTGCCCTGGGCGGCGGCGAAGGTCGTCAGCCAGTTGAGGCCCCAGGTCTGGGTGACGGCGTTGCTCCATGAGGCCTGGGGAGTGAACGAGCTGCCCCAGTACTCGTCGTAGACGTCGGTGCCGATGTAGTCCACGTATGCCGAGCCGGGATAGGCGAGCTCGAGATTCCAGCTCGAGGATCCGCCCCCGTTGGGGTTCCAGAGGAACCTGAATTGTTGGCCCGGGACCGCCCGCATGGTGTTGACGATCTGTCGCCAGAACTGCGCGAAGTTCTGGGCGTCGGTGTTGCTGGCCACGCTCCACGGGTACCAGTTGCCGTTGAACTCCCACCCGAGCCGCAAGATGGCATTGGCGGCGCCGTCTTTGACCAACGTCTGGGCCAGGATGGTGAAGTACTGGTTGTAGGCACCCGCCGCGCCCTCGGCGAGGGTTCCGCCCGAGCCCCCGGGGAGGATGGGGACGCCGAGCACCAGGCGGTAGCCGCTGTTGCGCCACTGGTTGAGCATCCAGTCCTCGGATCCTCCCGCGCCGTCCATGCCGTCCCAGCCGCTCGTGCGCAACAGGTAGTCCGAGGAGATCACCGGATGGGTCCCGGTGATCGAGGCGAAATTGGCCAGCGCCCCGGGATCACCCGAGCCGGCGTAGTCGCCCAGCAGGGTCGATTTGGCGGTATGGGGGCCGACGATGGCCGCGGTCAAGGGGTTCGCCGGAGAGGCCAGAGCCTTGGCCGGGGCCTTGACCGGGGCCTTGAGGGCTTTGGCGGCGATCCTCGCCGGGCTCGAGTGCCGGGGCGGGCTCGTTGGCCACAAGTGCGTCGTGGTGCTCGTGGTGCTCGAGGTGGTGGGCGGGAGGGGGAGCGTGGTGGGAGCGACGGGGATCGTCGTTGTCGGTGGGGCCGGTTGGACGTGCTGTGCGGGCGCGGTGGGCTCGGTAGCGCTCGCGTCGGCCAGATGGGTCTGCGGTGGCGGCGCCACTTCGACGGAGTCGACCGCCACCACGGCGGTGGCCGTCACCAGGGGCGCGGCCACGACTTTGGTGGCGGGATGATGGATCACGCCGAGCCGTTCGCGTCGGATGCCGTGGCGTGGTGGTGAGAATCGGATCAGGCTGAACAAAGCAGCTCCCTGTGAACGTGTGTCACATGTGTTGCTCGTGCACCAAATCGCGCTCGTCCCCCGCCCGTCACGGTCTCTCGCGTGCGCGCCGAAAGACCCTCACGGGATTGGGTTTTGGGCAAGCAATCGACAAATTGCCCATGCGGAGGCGACCTTACCGATCGACATAGGTCCTGTCGACTTGTTGAACATGTCGCCGCAGCGGCCGCGTTCACAGGTGCGGGTCGAGAAAAACTGCAGTGGCGGCCGAGAAATTTTCTTCGATATCCCGATCAGCGTGTTAGATCCGGATCAAGTCCGTCACGTCCGGATGACAACGGTGTTGGTCACCTTGTCGTGCAAAGTCTGTCGGCGCGCGTCCCACAGCGGGAACAACATGTCGATCGCCCAGGGCGCGAACAGAAGAATGACCATGAGGTATTCGAAGAGCACTCGGGCCAAGGCGCGCGCATGTCCGATGGGTGCGCCGGTCACGGCGTCGACGGCCTTGGCCCGTACCACCATCATGCCGATGGTCTGTCCTCGCGACGAGCCGGTGAACGCGGTGGTGTAGATGATCACGAGAAGGGCGAAGAGAATCGCCCCTTGATTGGTGATGGTGACGTTGAAGAGGGGCTTCGACGTCCCGCTCGCGACGGTGGAGCTCGCGTGCTTCACCGCGTGGAGCGGCAGCAGCGCGATCGAACCGACGACACTGGCGAGCACCCAGTCGATGAGCCACCCGCCCACCCGGGCGCCGAAGTTGGCGTAGGGCGACCGCGCCGGTGCCGGGTTCCAACTCTGGGGCCCGGAGCTCGGTGGCCCGTATCCCGGTGGCCCGTATCCCGGCGGCCCGTATCCCGGTGGCGCAGGGCTCCCTGGATATGGCGGGGGATATCCCGGTGGTGGGGGTGGCGGCGGGAACGGCGGCGGGGAAGGTGGCGGTGGTGGGGGGAGGTCCGATCCGGGGCCGGGCGGCGTGTCACCGGGGCTCGGGCGACCGGGGTCGGAGTCGTGGCGATCAGGCGTCCCGGCGTCGTCGGGTGGGGGCGCGTCGGGCATCGCCGTGCATTGTGACAGCCCGGTGTCTTCACGCACCGTGTTGAGCCACCGGGTCCACTCCGGTAGACCCTGTCCATGTCCGTGCTCGAAGCCCTGGCCATCATGGGCGCGGGCCTCGTGGCCGGGACGATCAACACCATCGTCGGGTCGGGATCATTGATCACCTTTCCCACCTTGCTGGCGTTCGGGTTCTCGCCGGTCGTGGCCAACGTGAGCAACACCGTCGGCCTCGTGCCCGGGTCGCTCAGCGGTGCCATCGCCTACCGCTCGGAGCTGCAAGGTCAGCGGCCCCGGTTGATGGTGCTGGGCATCGCGTCGGTGGCCGGCGGCGTGACCGGAGCCGTGCTGCTCCTGGCGCTGCCCGGCAGCGTGTTCCGTCACGTGGTGCCCGTGCTCATCCTGATCGCCTGCGTGTTGGTTGCGTTCCAACCGCGGCTCTCGGCGCGCTTGGCGTTACGAGCCGACCGGCCCACCCACGGTGGTCCCGTGCTGTTCGGGTCGGTGTTCCTCACCGGCGTGTACGGAGGATACTTCGGTGCCGCCCAGGGCGTCATCCTCCTGTCGCTGCTCGGCATCTTCCTGAGCGATCACCTGCAGAAGCTCAACGCCACCAAGAACGTGCTCGCCTTTCTCGTCAACGGCGTGGCCGGGCTCCTGTTCATCGTGTTCGCGCATGTGGCGTGGGAGGCGGCGGGACTGTTGGCCGCCGGTTCGATCGTGGGAGGTCAGGTCGGGGGCGCGCTGGGTCGGCGGTTCCCGGCGCCGTTGTTGCGCGCCGTGATCATCGTGGTGGGCGTCATCGCGGCCATCGCCCTGCTGGTGTGATCGGCTCGGCGCGGCGACCCGAGCCGCTCCGTCGCGGTCAGCTCCCCGGTGGTTGGTAGGAGACCTGCTTCTTGGCGGCCTCGTCGGCGTCGGCGGAGGTCATGAGCACGGTGGTACGCACCGAGGCGCCGCCACTCGAACCCACCGCCAGGGCCAATGCCGCCGCCGAGACGTTGTCGGGGAAGTCGGCGATGACGATCACGTCGCTGTCACCGAAGGCGAAGTAGAAGCCGTCGACCGAGCCCCCCAGGCTCTCGACGGCCGCTCGGGCCGCCTTCTCTCGGACCGTCCCGCCCTTGGCGGCGACGCCTTGGAGTCCTTGGGCGGTGTAGGTGACTTGGACCAGGTACTTGGCCATGGGCTCTCCTCGAGATGCCGGTGTCGGCGACGGCCCACGGTAGACGCCCGGCCGGCGACGGGGTAGGGGCGACCCGGGAACCGCCATGATGGGCGCCACCAAGGGTCCGACGAGGCTCCATACAGATGGAGGAGGAGGGCACCGGTGCGCCTGGGCATCGTGACTCCGGTGGTGAACCTGAATCCGCGCTTCGATCCCCCCGAATGGGAGCGTCGCGGGGGGATCGACGACATCGTCGAGGTGGCCCGCGCCGCCGAGCGGCTGGGATATGGGTGGGTGTCGTGCCCCGAGCACGTCGCCATCCCGACATCCACCGCCGCCACCCGGGGCGGGCGGTACTGGGACCCGCTCGCCACCTTGAGTTTCGTGGCCGCGTCGACCCACACCATCGGGCTGCTCACTCACGTGGTGGTGCTCGGCTACCACCACCCCCTGGAGGTGGTGAAGCGCTACGGCACGCTCGACGTCGCCAGCGGGGGGCGGGTCATCCTCGGAGTCGGCGTGGGCTCGTTGGAAGCCGAGTTCGATCTTCTCGGCGCGCCCTTCGCCGGGCGCGGGGCGCGCGCCGACGACGCCCTGCGCGCCATCCGGGCGTCGTTCTCTCAGCGGACCCCGAGCTACGCAGGGACCGACTTCGAGTACTCGGGGTTCGTCGTCGAGCCCAGCGGTGTGCAGTCAGACGTGCCCATCTGGGTGGGAGGCCGCAGCCGTCGCTCGTTGCAGCGCGCCCTCGAGCTCGGAGACGGGTGGATCCCCTTCGGTCTGCCCTTCGAGGACCTCGAGACCATCCTGCGCGCCGACGACGTGGTGAGGGACTTCGCATCGCGCCCCGGGGACCTCGACATCGTGCTCGCCCCCGAGCCACCCCTCGACCCTGCCGGCGATCCCGACTCGACTGCCACCACACTGCGGCGGTACCGCGACATCGGGGCCACGGGCCTGGCGCTGCGATTCCGACATGACTCGCGCGCCCACTACATCGAACAGCTCGAGGCCATGGGGGAGCTGTCCGCTGCTGTGGATCGTCGGTGAGTGGATGACGGGTCGGTGAGTGGACGACGACGCGGTGTGTGCATAGCTTCCCCTTGACCTCCGATCGAGAGAAGAGCGCCCATGCCCGACATCCATGCCGGCGACACCGCCGCAGAGCTCCTGGCGCTCGGCGCCGCCACGGTGGGCGAGTCGGGGGGTCGCCCCATGAGCCCCCGCATCCGCGCCGCGTGGCCCGGGGCCAGGCTGGCCGCCCCCGCCTTTCCCGTGCGGTGCAGCCCCGGCGACAACCTGGCGATCCATGTGGCCGTGGCGAGCGCGCCGCGGGGGAGCGCGCTGGCGGTCGACGTCGGCGACGAGGAGGAGTTCGGGTACTGGGGCGAGGTGCTCACCACCGCGGCCGAAACCCGGGGCGTGGCCGGGCTCGTGATCGACGGCGGCGTCCGGGACGCGAGCGCCCTCGCCGAGCACGGCTTCCCGGTGTTCTCGACCACCGTGGCATTGCGCGGCGCCTCGAAGAACCGGCCCGGGATCGTCGGTGCCACCGTCGATGTGGGTGGCGTGTCGGTGGCGGCGGGGGACTGGCTCGTCGGCGACGCCGACGGCGTGGCGGTGGTGAGCGGGCCAGCTATCGAGGACGTGCTGAGGGCGGGCCGGGCGCGCGTCGACAAGGAAGAGGCCATCTTCGGCGCGCTGCGGGAGGGCAAGACGACCCTCGAGCTTCTGGGTCTTGACGCGTCGCCGGTCGAGGGGGCCTGATCCTCAGGCGGTGACGAGATTCTCGGGCCGGCGCCCGGCGAGGACGTCGCAGACGCCCTGACAGGCGACGCGGGCCATCTGGGTCCGGGTGGCGCGACTGGCGCTGGCGATGTGGGGGAGAAGGACCGTGCGCGGGGCGCTCAGGAGGCGGGGGTGGACGGTGGGCTCGTCCTCGTAGACGTCGAGGCCCGCCGCGAAGA
>JADGOL010000223.1 GCA_017882995.1 Acidimicrobiales bacterium
CGCTTCGATCTTGGCTCCCTGGACCTGGGTCAGCTTGTGGCTGTCCACCGCTCGGCCGACCCGTGTGTCACCGGCCTGCACCAGGGCGTTCACCACACTCTGGACGTCGACGCCGTGGGAGGAAGCGGTCTCGGCGATCGACTGCCCCGAGTGGAGCTCGCTCACCAGAGCCTTCGGCGAGATCCCGATGGTCTTGGCGCTTATCGCCGCGGTGTGACGGGCAACGGCCTTGCGGTGCGCTCGCCGCCACGCCCGCAACGGATGATTCGCAGTCGACGGGGAGGCGGGAGCAGTAGCTACCGATGGCGGGGTGGCCGCTCCGGCGGGCGAGGCCAGCCCCGCGCTCAGGCCCACACCGACCAATCCTGAAAGGACAATACCGACGGTGACGGTGGCGAACATCTTCTTCATGTGAGCTCCTACACGAGATGGATCGTGACAAGGAGCAGTGTGGGGCCGCACTGTGAAGATTCCGTGAGCGAACGTCGTTGTTCCGATCAGGGTTCGCGCGACTGGAGCAGCACGCTCCCGGGGCCAGGGCACCCCTAACGGCCTGCCCCGGGCTCCTCGGTATTTGCAGGTCATAGGATCAGGCGGTGAGACGCATCCCGTGGTGGGCTCTTGCGTCCGCCGGCGCCGCACCGGTGCTGCTCATCGGCGGTTTCACGCTCGCCCAGACACGGCAACCGTCGGGGTACGACCCGATACGCGACACCATCAGCGCCCTCGCCGCGCTCGGGGCCACCGATCGCTGGGTCATGACATCGGCGCTGGCCGGGTTGGGAGCCTGTCACGTGATCACCGCTGCGGGCCTACGACCGGTCCGAATTCGCGCCCGGGTGGTCCTGGGGATGGGGGGCGCCGCCACGGTGCTCGTCGCCGCGTTCTCGCAGCCTGCTCATGGCAACTCCGTGGTCCACACCGTCGCCGCCACCGTCGCGTTCATCGCCCTCGGCGGATGGCCCGCGCTGAGCGCGGACCGCGCCAGTGACGCTCCCCTGCTCAGACGTTGGGTACCGGTGGGAGCCTCAGGCGCGCTCCTGGGCCTCGTCGTGTGGTTCGCGGCCGAGCTCCACGGCGGCCAGCGTGGACTCGCCGAGCGCGCCGCGGCCGGCGCCCAGTCCCTGTGGCCGCTGGCGGTCGTGGTCACGACCCGCCGCGCTCTCACCCGGCGGGGGTCGACGTAGACCTTTCGGGCTCAGGCCCCGACCGGACGGGGGGCACTCCCGGTTGCGTCGATGGCATCGGCGAGCAGCTTCTCGTCATCGGCCGGCAACTCGGGGGAGTGCACTGGGGCTATACGGTGTCGGGCCAAGGGGCCCGAGATCGCGAGCAGACGAACAATCCCAGGAGGTCAGATGGCCAAGATCGTGTGCGTGCTCTATCCCGATCCCGTCGACGGACAACCGACCATCTATCCCCGAGACGACGTCCCGGTGCTCGACACCTATCCCGGTGGCCAGTCCCTGCCGACACCACACGCCCTCGACTTCACCCCGGGCCAGCTCCTGGGCAGCGTGTCGGGAGAGCTCGGTCTCCGTGCGTTTCTCGAAGGCCTCGGCCACGTCCTGGTCGTCACGGCCGACAAGGACGGTCCGAGCTCCACGTTCGAACGCGAATTGGTCGATGCCGAGATCGTCATCTCCCAACCGTTCTGGCCCGCCTACCTCACCGCGGACCGCGTGGCCAAGGCTCCGAACCTGAAGCTCGCCATCACCGCCGGCATCGGTTCGGACCACGTCGACCTCCAGGCCGCCATCGACGGCGGCATCACGGTGGCCGAAGTGACCTTCTCCAACAGCATCAGCGTGTCCGAACACGTCGTCATGATGATCCTCTCGCTCGTCCGCAACTACATCCCCTCATACCAGTGGGTGGTGCGAGGGGGCTGGAACATCGCCGACTGTGTTTCTCGTGCCTATGACGTCGAGGGGATGACCGTCGGTACCGTGGGCGCGGGGCGCATCGGGTCCGCCGTGCTCCGACGACTCAAGCCCTTCGACGTGGATCTGCACTACACCGATCGCCATCGGCTCCCCGACGACGTGGAGACCGATCTCGGGCTCACCTATCACGATTCGGTCCAGTCCCTGGTCGCGGTGTGTGACGTCGTCACGATCAACGCTCCGCTCCATCCCGAGACCGAGGGGATGTTCGACGACGACCTGATCGGCTCGATGAAGCGCGGGTCGTACATCGTCAACACGGCCCGGGGCAAGATCTGTGACCGCGACGCCATTGTCCGAGCCCTCGAGAGCGGACAGCTGGCCGGGTACGCCGGTGACGTCTGGTTTCCCCAGCCGGCGCCGTCGGACCACCCGTGGCGGACGATGGCCCATCACGGCATGACCCCGCACGTGTCGGGCACGACGCTTTCGGCCCAGGCGCGCTACGCCGCCGGGGTGCGCGAGATCCTTGAGTGTTGGTTCGAACGCCGTCCCATTCGCGACGACTACCTGATCGTCGACGGCGGGCGCCTCGCCGGGGCCGGCGCACACTCCTACAGTCCCGGAGACGCGACGCGAGGTTCCGAGCCGACGCCCTGATCCACTCCTACCGACGCCTTCTCAGGACGTGATCACGGTCCCAGTTGGGCCAAGGCGGGGACGATGCGCTCCCCGACCTCGGTGACGAAGGCGACCGGGTCGCCGACCGGCATCATCTCGACGGCATCGACCCCGAGCGCCGCGTACTGGGCCATGAGGGCGAGAAAGGCGTCGACGTCGTCGAGCGGATTGCTCAGGGCGAGGATCGTCCTGTCGATCGAGCCCGGGTCGCGCCCCTCGGCGTCGCAATGCTGGTCGAGGACCTCGAGCTTGTGCGCGATCTCATCTGGGGAGATGGCGAACAGGTTGCAGGCATCGGCGTAGCGGGCCACGAGCCGAAGCGTCTTGCGCTCGCCGCTGCCCCCGATCAACACTCGCGGACGTGGCGAGCTGATCGGTGGTGGTGAGCAGATCGTCTCGGCGAGCTGGTAGTGGCGGCCCTGGAAGGGGCCGACGTCGTCGCTCCACATCTGCAGGCAGATCTGGAGGGTCTCCTCGAGACGCTCGAAACGCTCCGACAGAGGCGGGAACGGCACGCCGAGACCCCGGTGCTCGCGTTCGTACCACGCCGCGCCGATCCCGAGCTGCGCTCGGCCTCCCGACAAGACGTCGAGCGTCGTGACGATCTTCGCCAGCAGGCCCGGGTGTCGGTAGGTGACCCCCGTGACCAACAGCCCGAGCGTCATGGTGCTCGTCTGTCCGGCCAGGAATCCCAAGGATGTGTAGCCCTCGAGCATCGGATCCTCGGAGGTCGCCATCATCTCCATCTGGAACCAGTGGTCCATGAGGGTGAACACCGACACGCCGCTTTCCTCGGCGATACGGGCTGAGGTGGCGAGCGTCGGGCCGAGGGTCTCGGGAGCTCCCGGCAGGGTGAAGTTGACGAAGTGGATGCCAGCGCGCATCGGCGTTCCTTTCAGGCGGGGGGTGGGTGGCGGATCGGCGTGTCGAGAAGGGGCGAGAAGAAGAAGGTGCACAAGGAAGGCAGTGTCCCGCTCCGGCGGGCGGCACTACCTTCGCACGGTGGCGGGGCCGCTCGGCCCCGACTCCGGCGCCCGATCTGTTGACACACCGCTGACAGATTAAATACGATCCGACTTGGATCGATACTCATCCGTCCGAAAGTGAGCCCGACGTGCCAGCACTCGAGCGCAAGTGGTGGACCCTCATCGCCGTGTGCACGGCCACCTTCATGCTCCTCCTCGACATCACGGTCGTGAACGTCGCCCTCCCC
>JADGOL010000224.1 GCA_017882995.1 Acidimicrobiales bacterium
CTGACGCCGTCGGGTCCACTGACGCCGTCGGGTCCACTTAGGCCGTCGGGCTCGAACGCACGCTGCGCAGTCGCCGGTCCAAGTGGGCCTCCATGGCCTCGGTGGCCAGATCGGTGACCTCACCGGCGAGCGGGCCGTCGGGCTCGGCCAACGCCGAGGTGAGGCCCCCACCGAGAATGCGCCGCACCAATTCCAGTGCCGCCGGCGAGATGGACCGACCGCGCCGACACGACCGGCACAGCACGCCGCCCTCGATGATGTCGAAGGCCACGAGGCCTTCGCGCTCGCCGCACGACACGCACTCGTCGACGACGGGTGACGATCCTTCGAGGGCGAGGACCTTGAGGCAGAAGGCGGGCACGAGCAGCGGGGCGTCCCGGGCGTCGAGGGCGCGCAGGGCTCCCACCACCATGTCGTAGAGACGGGGATTGGCGTGACGCTCCTGGGAGAGCTGGTCGGTGACCTCGAGCACGGTGTAGGCCTTGGCCACCCGGCCGAGATCCTCTCGCACGGCCCGGAAGGTGTCGGTCACCTCGGCCTGGTTCACGATGTCGAGCTCGCGACCCTGCCAGCACAGCAGCGAGACGTGACTGAGCGGCTCGAGACGGGCCCCGAACTTCGACTTGGTCCGCCGCACCCCTTTGGCCACGGCGCGCACCTTGCCGTGGGCCTTGGTGATCATCGTGACGATCCGATCGGCCTCGCCCAGCCGGATCGTGCGCAGGACGACCCCCTCGTCGCGATAGAGGCTCATCGCTCGGCGTCGGCGGCGCCCTCGGCCCCGCCCGCCGCGGCGTCAGTCGGGTCGGGCTCGGGCGGATAGGGGGAGCCGTTCGGGGTGTGGCGCCCGCCCACGGCGTTGCCGAGACCGATCATGACGACGACCGCGGCGGCCGTGACGATCACGGCCGTGGCGGCCGTCACCCCCGCCACGGCCAGCACGACCAAACCCCCGAACAGGACGAGGCCGAGGACGACAGCCGCGATCCTCACTGCTTCACCCGGCCGAATCGACGCTCGCGGCGTTGGTACTCGGCCACGGCCTCGAACAGCTGCTCACGACGGAAGTCGGGCCACAAGACGTCGGTGAACACCAGCTCCGAATAGGCCAGCTGCCACAACAGGAAGTTCGAGATGCGGTACTCGCCCGACGTCCGGATGACGAGGTCGGGATCGGGCTGGTCGGGGTAGTACAGATGCGATCGGATGGCCCGCTCGTCGATCTTGTTGGCGACCACGCCCTCGGTCACGAGGGCTCGCACCGCGTCCACGATCTCGGCCCGCCCTCCGTAGTTGAACGCCATGGTGAGCGTCATGCGGCGGTTGTCCCGGGTGAGTGCGATCGACTCGTCCATGCGCCGCAGGACGCGGCGCGGGACGCGCCAGTCCCGGCGCCCCGCGAAGAGGATCTGGACGCCCTTGTCGTTCAACTCGTCGCGCCGGCGCATCAGGAGTGACTCGTTGAACCCCATGAGGTACCGGACCTCATCGGCCGGACGACGCCAGTTCTCGGTCGAGAAGGCGAACATGGTGAGCCACCTGATCCCGAGGTCGAGGGCCCCGTTGACGGTGTCGAGGAGTGCCTCTTCCCCCGCGGCGTGGCCCTCGGTGCGGGGGAGGCCACGTTGGCTCGCCCAGCGACCGTTGCCGTCCATGACACACGCCACGTGGGCGGGGATGTCGGAGGGGTCGATGCCCTCCGGCACTCGTCCGTTGGGGGGCAACACCACGCACCGAACCTACTTGCTGGCGCTCGTGGCTCCGCCGCCGGGGGCACCCGGCCGGCAGGCCGGGGCCGGCGTCGCACGCGGTCCCCCCCACCGCACGTGACCCCGGACGCGACAACGCGGGGCAGCCGATGGCTGCCCCGCGTCGGCTTCGGCTTTGCTAGAGCTTGCGGACCTTGGTGGCCTGCGGGCCCTTCTGGCCCTGGGTCTGCTCGAATTCCACGCGCTCGCCTTCGATGAGCTCGCGGTAGCCGGTGCCATCGATTGCCGAGAAGTGGACGAAGACGTCGGGCGAACCGTCGTCAGGCGTGACGAACCCGTACCCCTTCGTTGCGTTGAACCACTTCACCGTGCCCTCGGCCATTGCCGTACCTCGCTTCTCCACGCACGAACACTTGCGGGAGACACGAACGTCAACCGACAACGACGAACGGCCTGCGTGATCCACCGAACGCTCGAAAGATCGTAGCAGCCGACCCCCCGGCGGCGTCGAGTATCGGGGGGTGCGCGGCGTGGCGCCGGCCCGCTCCTGAGCCCGCACCCGGGGGTGGGGTCGGGTCTCTCTGGCAAGACGTCGGGGTTGGGCCGACAGGGAATTTGCTCGAGGAAAATGATCGAGGGGCGCCCTTGCGGACGCCCCTCGATCGAGTTGTAGCTGGAAAGGCACCGAGGCCCCGTACCTCGTCGGGTGGGACGACTTCCCGACCGGGGTGCTCAGCGGGTAACTGGCTGGAATTCGCCAGGTGGTCCAGCGAGCCGCCTTAGCGGCCAGCCACCTCCAGGGTCCCTAGTTGATATCCACTCAGTTGGACCACCTCCCTTCTCTGGTGCGCCCATGGTACCGAGCGGCGCAGGGATCGGGTGCTCATTTCGAGGGTCGTTCACGCGTTTTTCACACCCCGGCTCCGCTACCGTCGAACCGGTGCCAGGCCCCCCCGACGTCGCCCAGGTCCTGGCCACGGTGACCGCCGCGCTCCCCGGCGGCGGAGAGGACCGGCCCGGCCAGCTGGCCATGGCCGAGGCGGTCGGGCGCGCCATCGAGGAGCAGCGCCACCTGGTGGTGGGCGCGGGCACAGGCACCGGGAAGTCGCTCGCCTATCTCGTCCCGGCGGTGTTGTCGGGTCGCTCCGTCGTGGTGGCGACGGCCACCCGCGCCCTTCAGGACCAGCTCGCCACCAAGGACCTGCCGCTGGTGGCCGAGGCGCTGCGGACACGACGGACGGTGCAGTTCGCAGTCTTGAAGGGCCGGTCGAACTACCTCTGTCGCCAGCGCGCCACCGAAGTCGGCGGGGCCGAGGAGGCGGGGGTGTCGAGCATGGCGCTCTTCGAGGACGACGCCGACCCCGGCGCAGCCGGGTCGCGTCGCGCCACCGAGACGATCGACATCGGTCGTCTCGGTGGCCAGCTCCGCCAGCTCATCGCCTGGGCCGAGACCTCCCCCACGGGCGATCGCGCCGAGCTCGAGTTCGAGCCCAATCCCCGCGCCTGGGCGGCGGTGTCGGTGTCGGCACGGGAGTGTCCCGGGGCCTACAGGTGTCCGTCCGGAACGATCTGTTTCGCCGAGAAGGCGCGCGAGCGCGCCGCCGCCGCCGACATCGTCGTCGTCAACACCCATCTGTACGCCACCCACGTCGCCAGCGACGGTGCGGTCCTGCCCGAGCACGACATCGTGGTGCTCGACGAAGCGCATGCCGTCGAGGACGTGATGACCGAGGCACTCGGCGTCGAGATCACGCCCGGACGCCTGCGCGCCGTGGCCCAGGCCACGCGCGGGCTCGTCGGTGCCGACGACGGGCGCGTCGTCGACGGCGTGGCCGAGGTGGCCGACCGGCTCGACGCCGTGCTGAGCGCACTGGTGGGCCGGCGCGTGCTCACCGTGGGCGCCAGCGACCCGGCTCCGGAGTCCCAGGAGCTCGCCGCGGTGCTCGAGCTGGCGGGGGGACGGCTCGGCGCGCTCAACGGTGCGCTGCGTCGGGCCAGCGCCGAGACGGCCGGGGTCGGCGGGGGCGGGGGCGGATCTGCGGGCACCGGCACTCTGGGCGCGGGAGGTGTCGGCGCCGGCGAGGACGACACGGCGCGGCGCAACCGCGCCCTGTTGAGCGTCGGGCACCTCGGAGAGGAGCTGTCGAGGGTCATCGGCCTCGGCGACGGGCAGGTGGCGTGGGTCGAAGCCGCCGGGCCCTCGGGTCGCACCCCGACCCTGCGGGTGGCGCCGATCGACGTCGGGCCCATGCTCGCCCAGCGGCTGTGGCCCAACGTCACGGCCGTGCTCACCTCGGCGACCGTGCCGCCCCAGCTCGAGGCCCGCCTCGGCCTTCCTCCGAAGAACACCGACCATCTGGAGGTGGGGAGTCCGTTCCCGTTCGAGACCTGCGCGCTGCTCTACTGCGCCAAGCATCTCCCCGACCCCCGCCGGCCCGGGGCCCGCGAGGCCCTGCACGCGGAGCTGGGCTCGCTCATCGCCGCGGCGGGAGGGCGCACGCTGGCCCTGTTCACGAGTTGGCGCGCCATGCACGACGCCGCTGATGCACTGCGCCTCACGCTGCCCTTCGAGGTCCTCGCCCAGGGTGACAAGCCCAAGGCGAAGCTTCTCGACGCCTTCTCGTCGGACCACGCCGCGTGCCTCTTCGCCACCATGTCGTTCTGGCAAGGGGTCGACGTCCCGGGGCCCACGCTCTCGCTCGTGACCCTTGACCGTCTCCCGTTCTCTCGGCCCGACGACCCGCTCCTCCAGGCACGCCGCGACCGCGCCGGCGCGGCGGCGTTCCGGGACGTCGACCTGCCCCGAGCCGCCACCTTGTTGGCCCAGGGGGCGGGACGGCTCATCCGGTCCTCCACCGACAACGGGGTGGTGGCCGTGCTCGACTCGCGCCTGGCCACCGCCAACTACCGTCACGCCCTCCTGGCGGGCCTACCGCCGATGCGGCGCACCATCGACCACGACGAGGTCGTCGCCTTTCTCGAGGGCATCGCCCGACGTGCCGGCGACGCCCCGGGCTCGTCGTCGGTCCCGGGCTCTTCCCTGGATCATTAGCGGAGGATCACTGGCGAGGGATCAAGCGCGACGTCCCGGGCCGTGGTTCAGTACCCGAGCCGTTCGATCATGTCGGGGCGTTGCTGCCAATGCTTCTCGACCCGGACCCGCAACTCGACGAACGCCCCGGGGGGCAGCTGGGCACGCACGGCGGTCCCGACATCTTTGAGCATGGCTCCGCCCTTGCCGATGACCATTCCCTTCTGGGACTCGCGCTCGACGATGATCTCGATGCGCACGCGCGGCCATTCCCACTCCGTGACGCGACATGCGATCGAGTGGGGAAGCTCCTCGCGGACGTGCGCCAGGAGCTGCTCACGGACGAGCTCGGCGACCCAGAAAGCCTCGGGCACATCGGTCACCATGCCTTCGGGGAAATACGGTGGTCCCACGGGCAACCGGGCCAGCACCGCGTCGACGAGAGGCTCGATCCCCTGGCCCGAGACGGCGGAGACCGGGAAGTACTCCACCCCCGCATCGGCACCCTCGCCCTCGAGGACTCGATGCGCCCCGTTGAGTCGTTCGAGAATCTGCGCCTTGGTGGCGCGGTCGACCTTGTTGACCACGACGAGCACGCGCGAGAGCGACCCCGTCGAACCCGAGGCGGCCTGTCCTTTACACGTGGACGCGGCTCGTTCGAGGACGAACCGGTCACCGGGACCGATGGGGCCGGTGGCATCGAGCACGGGGACAACCACGTCGATGTCGTCGAGCGCTTCGGCCACCTGCTCGTTGAGTCTCGTCCCGAGGGCGGTACGGGGTCGGTGCAGTCCCGGCGTGTCCACGAACACCGCCTGGAGTCCCGGTCGGTGCAGCACGCCGCGCACGGCCCGGCGCGTGGTGTTGGGCCGGGGCGAGGTGATGGTGACCTTCGTGCCCAGGATGCGGTTGACGAGGGTGGACTTGCCGACGTTGGGTCGGCCCACCACCGTCACGAATCCCGAGCGAAGCTCGTCGGGGACGTCCTGGGCTCTTCGGGGACCGGGGCCCTCGGTCACAGGACCGCTCACTCCCGGTGCTGCGGTGCGGCGGGTTCCGAGCCGTGCGGGCCGGGCGCGTGCAACGGCGAGATGCGGATACGGCCGATGCGGTGTCCCTGGACCGTCTCGGCGATGAGCCGGACGCCGTCGACATCGACGGACTCACCCTCGACCGGGACGCGGCCCAAGACGTTGAACAACAGGCCTCCAACCGTGTCCCAGTCACCTTCGGGCAGCTCGGCGTCGATCAGCGCGTTGAGCTCGTCCACGGGGAACCGGGCCGTCACCGACACCTCGCCCCCGGCCAGTGTCCGGACAGGTGGTTCCTCGATGTCGTACTCGTCGACGATCTCACCCACCAACTCCTCGATGAGGTCCTCGAGGGTGACCAATCCGGCCGTGCCACCGTACTCGTCGACCGCGATCGTCAGATGGAACTGGCGCTCTTGCATTTCGCGCATGAGCCGCGACACACGCTTGGTCTCGGGCACGAAGTGGGCGGGGCGCACGAAGTCGCGCACGGGCCGGCCACCGTGTCCCTCGCGCTCGGCCCGGATGAGGTCCTTGGTGAAGGCGATCCCCACCACGTCGTCGAGGTTGCCGGCGTGAACGGGCAGTCGCGAGAACCCCGCCTCGATGGCCACGTCGAGGGCCTGGGACACCGCCACGTCGGCTTCCACCGTTCGCATGTCAGGGCGCGGCACCATGACCTCGCGCACGATGGTGTCGCCGAACCCGATGATGGAGTGGATGAGCTCACGTTCCTGGGTTTCGATGACCTCCTCCTCCATGGCGACATCAGCCATGGCCAACAGCTCCGACTCGCGCATCCCCCGCGACTCGCGGTTGCGGGGGCGCATGAGGAGGTTCGCCAGGCCGTTGAGGCCGTTGGAGAGCATCCGCACCGGGGGGAACCCGACCAGGGCCGAGATGATGGGGGCCACGAACAGCGCCGACCGTTCGGGGTTGTAGACGGCCCAGTTCTTGGGCAGCGCCTCGGCCAGGACGAAGATCACCACGACCTCGAAGAAGGTGGCGGCCAACACCCCCAGGGCGCCGAAGAACCGTTCGGCCAGGATGCCCACGAGCGTGGCCGTCACCAGTTGGCAGATCAGGACCAGCAGAAGGATCGGGTTCAAGAAGGCCTGGGGATGCTCGACCAGGCGCACGAGCCGGCCCGACCCCCGTCGGCGCTCGTCGCGCAGTGACAGGGCTTTGGCCTTGCTGGTACGCACCAGTGCGGTCTCTGCCAGCGCGAGGAGGGCGGAGCCGACGAGCAGCACCACCACCACCACCACCAGGATGACGTCGGTCGTCCCGAAGTGCTCGGACGCGAACAGAGCCGAGGACACGATGTCCTCGCTACGACGCAGCCCGGTGGAAGCGGGCCAACAGCTCCCGCTCGCGGCGCTCCATTGTCTCGGCCTCTTCGTCTTCTGCGTGGTCCATCCCGAGGAGGTGCAACAAACCGTGCACCACCAACAGCGCCACTTCGTCCTCGAGGCTCACGCCGTGCTCGACAGCGTTGCGCGCCGCCACCGACGGACACACCAACACGTCCCCGAGCAGTGTCGGCACGTCGAACTCGTCGCTCGGCAAGCCGCCGCCGGGCCCGGTGCCGCCCTCGTCCGGGGACCGCCCGCCGAGCTCGGGCTCCTCGTCGATGGGAAAGGCGAGCACATCGGTGGGGCCGGGCTCGCCCAGGAACCTCTCGTGAAGCTCGGCGATGGTGGGCTCGTCGACGAAGAGCAGCGACACCTCGACGTCCTCTTTGACCCCTTGCGCGTCGAGGACGTCGCGGGCGAGCTTCACCCACCGCATGATGTCGACCTCGGTTTCGGACTGCTCGTCGGCGGCGAAGACGTCAACCGCCACCGGGAGGCATTCCCTTCTTGGCTTGGGTGGCGGGTGGGACACGGCCGGCGCCGGCGCGATTGGTGCGACTGACCGCACCGGGCCCCGATCCGTTGGCCTCGTCGGCACGCTCGTAAGCGGACACGATGTCGGCCACGATGCGCGCCCGCACGACGTCGCGCTGGGTCAGGTGCACGAACGCCAGTCCCGGCACCGATCCGAGTACCGCTTCGAGGCCGGGGAGCCCCGAGCGGGCCCCGGGCACGTCGATCTGCGTCACGTCACCGGTGACGACCACCTTCGACCCGAACCCGATGCGAGTCAGGAACATCTTCATCTGTTCGGGTGTGGTGTTCTGGGCCTCGTCGAGGATGATGAAGCTCCGGTTGAGGGTCCGGCCCCGCATGAAGGCCAGGGGGGCGACCTCGATGGTGCCGCGCTCGAGGAGACGTTGCGCACCCTCGGGTCCGAGCAGGTCGTACAGGGCGTCGTAGAGCGGGCGCAGATAGGGGTCGACCTTCGCCATGATGTCGCCGGGCAGGAACCCGAGGCGCTCCCCCGCCTCGACAGCGGGTCGGGTGAGGATGATGCGGTCCGCGTCGCGCGCCTGGAGCGCCTGGACCGCCAGCGCCACGGCGAGATACGACTTCCCCGTGCCGGCCGGGCCGATGCCGAAGGTCACCACATGGGTGGCGATGGCGTCGGTGTAGCGCTTCTGCCCGGCGGTCTTGGGCCGGACGGTTCGACCCCGTGCCGAACGCAGCAGTTCGGTGGTGAGCACCTCGGCCGGGCTCACGTCGTCCTTGACCATGGTGATCGTCCGGCCCACGTCGGCGGCGTCGAGGCGTTGGCCCTGCTCGATCAGGGTGACGAGCTCGTCGAACAACCGGCCCACCCGTTCGGCTTCCTCGCCGTCGATGGTGATCTCGTTGCCCCGCACCACGATGCGAGATCCGTCGAACGCCTCTTCGATCAGGCGCAGCAGTTCGTCTCTCTGTCCGAGAAGACCGACCATGAGGTGGTTTCCGGGGACGAGGATCTTGACCTGGGTCGACGACACTGGCTCTCGATCGCGAGGCTACCAGTAGGTCGGCGGCGTGCCGCCGTGTGTCCTCGTCATGTGGGCGAGGATCTGGCGATCCCCACCGGCCTCATCCCGGCGGCCACGCCAGGCGACGCCCCCCGAGGACGTGCAGGTGGAGATGGGCCACGGAATTCGAGGCGTCCTCCCCGACGTTGAAGACGAGCCGGTAGCCGCGCTCGGCCACTCCTTCGGCTTCGGCCACCCGGCGGGCGGCCACGAGCACCCCCGCCAGCGCTTCGGCGTCACCGGCCTCGAGGACGCCGGCGTTGTCGATGTGCCGGCGGGGCACGACGAGCACGTGCACCGGAGCCTGGGGGTTGAGGTCTCGAAAAGCCACGGCGAGCTCGGAGCTGTGCACGATCTCGGCGGGGATCTCACCGGCGACGATTCGGCAGAAGAGACAGTCGGCGTCCTCGCTCACCGGCCCGATGCCCGTCTCCTAGAGGGTCTCGGCGCGGCCGTGGACCGCGCTGGAGCCCTTCACTTCGGGATAAAGGTGTTCGAGGCTGCCCGGAGCGATCCGACAATTCTCGATGTAGGCGTCCACGTCGTCGGCTTTGAGCCGGATGACGCGCCCGAACTTGAAGGCGGCCAGCCCTCCCTCGTCGATGAATCGGTACAGGCTGCGCAAGGTCACGCCAAGGTGTTCGGCCGCCTCTTTGGTGCTCATCCACCGGATCTGTTCGCTCACCGCATCTCCAGAGCCCGGCGCTCCGTATCGCACCGTGCTTCGTCATGCTATCCGGTGCTCTTCGCGAACCGACCGCGGCGCTGTGCGCGTCAGGCCCGAGAAAGGGGGCGTCGCTGCCCGTCCGGGCAGGCCCTGATCTCCCCGTCCCAGACGGCGCGGACGGGATCCAAGGTGATCGTCAGGCGATGACGCGCAGGCCCAGTTCGTCGAGGCGCCGGCTCATCGCGTCGGGGGTGACCCCGAAGAGACAGGCGATCGCCCGCAGGTCCTCGGCTCGAATCGTGATCATGCGCCCGTTGAAGTCCTGGCGCTGGACCTGGATCATCGACAGGAACCGGCGCAGAAGGTCGCGCTCGGGCCCACTCACCGAGTTCAGTTTGGTGAGGTCGATCGTGACCTTGTCGTGACCGTCCCAGGGACGGAGCTGGCGCCGTGCTCGGCCCGGGCTCTCACCGTTGCCGTTCCCCTCGCCGTTGGGCCCCCAGCGCGTGGCGTCGTCGTCCTGAGGCAGGAGCTGGTCGACGGGAACGTCATAGAGCTTGGCCAGACGCTGCAGCCTGGGCACCGAGATGGCCCGCTCACCTCGTTCGTAGGCCCCCAGTACCGACGCCTTGAACTCTTGGTCCGACATGGCCTCGACGGCCTGGAGCGAGAGCCGCATCTGCTTGCGGACCGCGCGCAGACGAGAACCGACGGCTCGGGCGTATGCCGCCCGCGCGGACTCTTCCTGCTCGTCCTCTTCGGGCAACACCGTGTTCACCATGACAATCGAGATCCTCGCTGCGCTCGTCCCCGTACCTGCCGACGGCCCCCGTGCGAACCCCGCGAGAGCTTGACAACCGTGCCTGATCCCCACCGTCGGGCACATGCGCGGATAATCCCTGCCAGTGTCCCTCACTCAGCGTGGTGATTGCAAGAACCGGTTCTCTCGACAGAGCCATCCCCGGCCGCTCCGCCGCCCGCCGGTCCCCACCCGTGCCGAGGCCTGCGACCCCGTCTCAGGGCCCCCGACCTCGTGCGGAGCCTCCCCTGAGACCCCGAGATGGCCTGCGCCCGCAACCGGTCACCGGTTGTCGGAGCCGGGGGACCGCCCATGCCCGAGACCGGGGGAAGGCGCCACGAGACCCTGGCGTAGGGCACAAAGGAGCAGGCCAGCGGACACTGCGGCGGTTTCGGCCCGCAGCACGTTGGGGCCCAGTGCAACGAGGGGGTGCCCGTTGATCTCCGAGGAGTCCCAGCCCCCTTCCGGGCCCACCGCCACGGCCGGCGTCGAGACACTGGGCGGTTCGCCCCCGAGTTGGGCCAGGGCCAGGGGCAACGGGGCGACTCGTCGGGACAGATCGTCGAGCCCGGCCACGCCGACGACATCGGGGAGCCAGGAGCGCCGGCTCTGTGCGGCGGCTTCGCGCGCCACCCGCCGTAGCCGTTCGAGGGCCCGGACGCGTCGCTCGCCCTCCCAACGCACGACGGCGCGTAGCGACTCGAGCACGACGATGCGGTCGACGCCGGACTCGGTGAGCTTCTGCACCACCCACTCGGGCCGCTCCCCCTTCACCGGCACGAAGGCGACGGTCACCTCGGGCTCGACACGCGTCGACGTCATGACCGGCCCGTCGGGCTCGAGAACCGGCGAATGAGGAGCACCTCGCGCCGCGGTGCCTGTGAACTGACAGGCGCGCCACCGACCCGCCCCGTCCGACGCCACCACCGTCTCGCCGGGACGCAATCGCAACACCGACGCGAGATGGCGCTCGTCGTCGGGCGACACGACGAGCCCGTCGAGGTCGGGCACGAAGACCTGGGCGACCGCACCGAGCGCGGCCGGTGTCACCGCGTCGTCATCCGACCGACGGTCCGCCGAGTCGTCTGTGGTGCGCAAGGCGCCGGCGTTCAGCCGAACGCGGAGCGCAGGCGAGACATGAGGCCCTCGTCGGGAGGGCCGACGTCCTCCCCACTCTCCGCCGCAAACCGACGGAGGAGATCCTCCTGCGCCTTCGACAACTGGGTGGGCGTGTCCACCACGACCTGGACGACGAGATCGCCGCGCCCACGACCACGGACGTGGGGCACACCCCGCCCGCGCAGACGGATCAGGTGACCTGACTGGGTCCCGGGATGGACGGCCAGGGTCTCGGTGCCGTCGAGCGTCTCGAATTCCGGGGTGGCTCCCAACGCGGCCTGGGCGATCGACACGTGCAGGTCGGCTTGGAGGTCTACGCCCGAGCGCACGAAGACGTCGTCGGGTCGCACCGCCAGGTGCACGTACAGATCGCCGGGCGGCCCGCCGCGGGGCCCCGCGGGTCCCCGGCCCGACAGACGCAGTGTCGACGCATGATCGACCCCGGCGGGAACGTCGACAGTGAAGGTGCGTTCCTCGGTGACCCGCCCGTCACCGCGGCAGTCCGAACACGGGCTCGAGATCACCTCACCGTTCCCACCACAGCGGCGGCACGGCATCGCCGTCACCACTTGGCCCAGAATCGACTGGCGCACCCGGTGCAATTCGCCCGCGCCCTGGCATTCGGGGCATCGCATGGCGGTCGTGCCGGCCCGGGCCCCGGTGCCCTGACAGGTCGTACAACCCACCGGTGTGTCCAACGTGAGCTCTCGCGACGTTCCGAACACCGCTTCTCTGAACGCCAGCTCGAGGACGATCTCGGTGTCATCGCCTCGGACCGGGCCTCCCCGGCGCCGGGGCGCAGCGCCGGAGCCACTGAAGAACGCGTCGAACAGGTCCCCGAGACCGCCGCCGAACAAATCGCCCGCCCCGGGCAGGGTGCCATCCACCCCGTCGGGACCGAACCGGTCGTAGCGGGCCCGCCGTTCGGGGTCGCGAAGCACCTCGTAGGCGCGCGTCACCTCTTTGAATCGAGTCTCAGCGGCGGCATCGCCCCCGGTGCTGTCGGGGTGCAGCTCCCGGGCCATGCGCCGATAGGCCCGCTTGATGTCGTCGTCCGACGCTTGGGGGGTCACACCGAGCAGTGCGTAGTAGTCAGTCGCCACCGCCGCCGCCCCTCCGTCGCTGGGGCGGACTGCCCGCGCTCTTCGACCGGCCCGAACCGGAACGTCCCGTCGACGTGCTGGCCCCGAGGTGCTCACCGAGCTGCTCGCCGACGAGCTCCACCGCGGCCAGGGCGCGCGGATAGTGCATCCGGGTGGGGCCGACGACACCGATGGTGCCGGCCACCTCGCCCTCGATGGCCACGGGCGCCAACACGAGCGCACAGGCGGAGAGAGGTTCGAATCCGTGCTCGGCACCGATGGCCACCGACAACCCCCGGTCGAGGATGTCTTCGATGAGCTCCACCACGACGAGCTGTTGCTCGAGGATCGAGAGCACGGACCGGACCGTCTCCACGGCGTCGAACGCCGACGCCATGCGCGACGACCCTCCCACGAAGACGTGGTCGGGCTCGCCCGCGGCGCCGAGCTCGCCGAGGGCGGCGACTCCGCAGCCGATCACTGCGTTGAGCGCGGGGACGTCACGCAGCTCGGGGACGATGCCGGGGCTGGCCAGGGTCCCACCCCGCACACAGCTGTTGAGGTGGGTGGCCGCCTCGGCGAGCAAGTCGTCAGAGGTGTCAGAGGGAAGGTCGAGCGTTCGCTTCTCGACGGCCCCGTCCGACAACACGACGACCAAAAGAGCCAATCGCGGCGAGAGCCCGACGAGTTGCACCGAGCGGATCGTGGCCGACTCGTGGCGGGGACCGACGACCACCGCCGCGTAGTCGGTGAGCCCGGCCAGGAGCCCACTGGTCCGACCGAGCAGGTCCTCGACCTCACCGTGCACGTGCGCGAAGAACTTCCGCACCTCGTGACGCTCGTGCGGGCCGAGGGTCCCGGGCCGTCCGAGGTGGTCCACGAAGAACCGGTACCCCTTGTCGGTGGGGATCCGTCCCGCACTGGTGTGGGGCTGCGCGAGATAGCCGTCGCGTTCGAGGGCGGCCATCTCGCTCCGCACCGTCGCCGAGGACACCTCGACGCCGGGATTGCCGGTGATGTGGGCCGAACCGACCGGTTGGGCGGTCTCGATGTACTCCGAAACGACCGCGTTCAAGATGGCGGCCTTGCGGTGATCGAGCCGGGTGTCGCTCTCGGTTTCGGCGTGGTCGCCGTCGGGCGCGCCCCGGCGCGCTACGGGCTTCGCCGTCTGCCTCGAGGCACGGGTGGCGTCCTCATCGGGCTCGGCGCGCTTGGTCCGGTTCGCCATCATGGTCCTGGCAGTCGAGTCTACCGAGTGCTACGCCCGGACCGAATGCCCCGTCTTGCTGGGCCTCGGTCGTTCCAAGGGCCTGTCGATCAGTCCTCGAGGCGCAGCGCCGAGATGAAGGCCTCCTGGGGGACTTCCACTCGTCCGATCGACTTCATCTTCTTCTTGCCTTCCTTCTGTTTCTCCAAGAGCTTGCGCTTGCGGCTGATGTCACCGCCGTAGCACTTGGCGAGAACGTCCTTGCGCTTGGCCTTGACCGTCTCGCGGGCGATGACCCGCCCTCCCACCGCGGCCTGAATGGGAACGTCGAAGAGCTGGCGCGGGATGAGCTCGCGCAGCTTGTCGGTCATGCGCCGGCCGTAGGCGTCGGCCTGCGACCGGTGGACGACGGTGGAGAACGCGTCGACGGGCACGTGATTGATGAGGAGGTCGACTTTGACCAGGTTGGCGGTCTGATAGCCGTCGGCTTCGTAGTCGAGGCTGGCGTACCCCTTGGTCCGGCTCTTCAATTGGTCGAAGAAGTCGACGACCACCTCGGCCAGCGGGATCCGATAGATGAGCTCGAGGCGCTCGGGCGACAGGTACTCCATGTGGTCGAGATCGCCCCGGCGTGACTGACACAGCTCCATCACGGTCCCGATGTACTCCGACGGCACGATGACCGTCGCCCGGAGCATGGGCTCGTCGATGTGGTCGAGCCGGCTGGCGTCGGGCATCTCGCTCGGATTCTCGAAGTGCATGTCACCACCGTCGGTCATATGTGCCACGTAGGCCACCGACGGCGCCGTGGCGATCAGCGACAGATCGAATTCACGCTCTAGGCGCTCGCGCACGATCTCCATGTGCAAGAGGCCCAGGAAGCCACAGCGGAAGCCGAAGCCCAGCGCACCCGAAGACTCGGGCTCGAAGGTGAAGCTCGAGTCGTTCAGCCTGAGCTTCTCGAGCGCCTCGCGCAGGGC
>JADGOL010000225.1 GCA_017882995.1 Acidimicrobiales bacterium
CAGCGCTTCGAAAGCCGGGGCCGGATCTCCGGTGACAGCGGCCTTGACGACCAGGTCCTGCAGCTCGATCTGGACCTTCATGAAATCGGCCAGCGGCTCGGCAATCGGCGGCATCGCCGTCGGGGTGACTCCATCCTCATCGGCGGTGCCGGGCACTTCGACGATGGCACCCTCGGGCAGATTGGGCACATACCCGCGATTGGGAACGTTCACCGCATTGATGTCACGGGCGGTGCCTGTCCAGATGGCTCCGATGACGGGGAACGGCTCTTCGGCCGATCGACCTGCCCGGTGCATGGGCACGTGCGAATTCCCGTTGCCGTACCGGGTCACCAGTCGTTCCACCCGGGCCATGACTCCCTGATGGAAGTAGACCGGCACGGGGTGCCATCCTGTGACCTCCTTGGCGAATGGGAGGTATTCACCGATATGGCTGTCGACGGAGCAAGGGAGAAGTCCGTATTCGCGGAACATGTGGGCGACGAGGGGCGCATACATCTGCTCGACCACGATCTGGATCCAGGGCACCTTCGCCAGCTCCCTGGCCGTGGAGGTGACCGGCGGCGGAAAATCGAAGAAGCGCCGTTGCCACAGGCGCCGAAGGCGCGGGTACAAGTCCTCACCGGTGTCGGCCCGACGGATCTCGGTGAAGAACGTGAAGTGGTTGATTCCCGACGCCTTCGCCGCGATCTTGGACTTGGGGATGTGCAGCAGCGCGGCGATGCGGGCGACACCCCCGGCGAACTCGTGGCACATGCTCACGTTGTTGATCGTGGTGACGGTGTTGATGGCCAGGGCCACCCTGCTCAGCGGGTTGGTCAGGTTGATGAGGAACGTGTCGGGGCAGTGGCGCTTGATGTCGTCACAGATGCCGAGCATGGTCCGTATGGAGCGCAATGAATGGAACACCGCACCGGGTCCTCCGTTCTCACCGGTAATCTGTGTGGCCCCGTGGCGGCACGGGATCTCGTAGTCCTCGATCCAATGTTGCCAGCGCCCGATCTCGGCACTGGTCAGGCAGAAGTCCGCCCCCGAGAGGGCCTCGGCCGGATCGAGTGACCTCTCGATCCGGATGGGACTGCCGTTGCGCTCATTGGCGCGGATGGCAAATCGGTGGGCCACCTCGAGTCGCTCGGGACTGACGTCGTGCAGCATCATGGTCGCCCCACGGACCCGGCGGGTGTTGATGGCATCGAGGACCATCACCGGTCCGAAGGACATCCCACCGGCGCCGATCAGACAGATCTTCGGTCCCTGCTCTCTTGCCACGGTTCCCCCGTCTCCTGTCTGTCTGTTTGATGGTACCGGGGCAGGCATGCAGTCTCCACCCCTGAGACCGAGCGCAGGTCAACCTCGGCATCGGAATCGAAGGGCGTCAGGGCCGCCGAGGTCTCGGCGAATTCACGGGAGCAGGGCTACGGCCCGGGGGGCGAAAGCCGAGACACTGCGTTGACCGCAGCGCCAGCCGCGAGCTCGGTTGCCAGCTTCGCCCCCTTGGCCATGCTGACCAGGGCCGGGACGCGACCCGGGTGTTTCAAGAGGTAGGCGGCGACCGCCGTGGCGTTGGGCGTGCCGTCCTGGTTGCTCAGGTGGAACACCTCTTCGTTGATACTCCCGTCAGTTGCCCGGTCGCTGATCACTCGAAAGACCGACCAGGGGACGTTCCGACGTTCGCAGACCTCGGCGATGGCGGCCGTTTCCATGTCCAACGAGACAACGCCAATGGATCGCAGGCCGGCGATGACATCGAGATCGGTGATGAGCGTGTCGGTCGTCCACATCTTGCCGCTCGGCTCGCCCTCACCCAGCCGTTCCGGCCGGTACTCGGTGCCGGTGACACCGTTGACGACCATTTCGGGCAGGATGAGCGTGCCGATCGGTGTCTCGTCGTTGATGGCACCGGTGACGCCGACGACGACCACCCGCTCGATCTCCACGGTCTGTACCAGTCGCTCGAGCCCTTCGGTGGCCAGGGTGGTGCCCATGCCTGTGACGATCGCCACCACCGGACGGTTGCCGAGCGACCCGGCGTAGGTTTCGAGCGAGCCGACACGGGTCCGCCTGAGGGAGAGGTTCCGTCGGATCGGAGCGAGCTCCATGGGCATGGCGCAGACGAAGGCGACCCGTCCCAGCATCAGTACCCGATGCTACCCCCCGGAACTGACCGAGGTCGGGGCCGTGCGTCGGTCACGGTGACGTGCGTGAGCGCGATCGACGCCAGGGGTTCCGACAGGCGCACGTCCCCGACCAGGACGGGCCGGAGTACTTACGGATCCAGTCCTATGCATTTGGGATTGACCGCCAGCGCACCCATGGTCGCTCCCACCAGTGGCTACCTCCACTCACGGCTTCCCATCCGGGAGCACCCGACAAGGATCAACCCAGGCAGAGGGCGTGACCCCCAGACGATCGTGGTGAAGGGCTGGGTCGAAAGCGTGTGCTCCCGCGGGACGATCCATCCGCGTACTTCGTCCATGCCGCAAGGCCAGGCCGCGGACGGCTAGCTTCTTTCTAAGAGCGACGCGTGGAGCTGGTGCACGGGACGACGAAGGACATTTCTCCGACGGCGTCACAGTGGGTAGGTGAGAAGTCAAGTGAAGACGGTGGATACGGCAGTGCCGGCGAAGGGCGCAGCCATCGAGCGACGCGCTGGAAGGGCACTCCGAGTGGCGGTCTCGATTGCCGCGGTGACGCCGATGATCGTCGCGCTGGCGCAGACCGCCGCCAGCACCGTTCCACCGCACCTCGCGGCGACGGGCTGGACGGCCTACGTCGCCCGGCCCCTGGCCGGCCTCTTGGGCGGGGCCGTGACCCCGGTGGCGACAAGCACCGGGCAATCCGGTGGCCCGATTTCGATCTCCGGGCGTCCGCTCGCTGTCGCCATCACCCCCAACGCCCAAACCGCCTACGTCGTGGCCCCTTCCATCACCAACTGCACAGTGGGGGTGCGGTCTGACTCGGTCTTCCCGGTCGCCCTGTCGACCGGAGCGGTTGGTGCCGGCATCAAGGTCGGGCATTGCCCAATGGGCGTGGCGTTGTCGCCGAACGGGACGACCGCCTATGTCACGAACTTCCTCTCCGGAACGGTGTCGGTCATCGACACGAGGACCAACCGTGTCGAAGCGACGCTACCGGGGGGTGATGATCCAGAAGGCATCGCCATCAGCCCTAACGGGCAGCGGGCATATGTCACCGACCCCGACACCGGGTCGGTCCGGGTGCTGAACCTGGTCAGTGGGCGCTTGGGGCCGCGTATTGCGGTTGGAGGTTCCCCAGAGGGCATTGCCGTCACGCCCGATGGGTCGACGATCTACGTCGCGAATCCGGCCAGAGGCGAGGTCGAGCCGATCAACGCCAGCACGGGTGCCGTCGGGCACGGCATCCCAGCGGGGCTCGGAGTGGGTGACGTCGCCGTCTCTCCTGACGGGTCGACGGTGTACGCCACCAACGCCATTTTCGGCACCGTGGTCCCGATCGCTACGGCCACGAACGGTGCCGGCTCTCGTATCGTCGTCGGAGGGAGCCCCACCTCGGTCACGTTCGCCCCCGACGGCGCCACCGCCTACGTCACCGAGCCGTTGCGAGGCAAGCTCGTCCCGATCGAAACGGCCACAGGAACGGTCGAAGCCGCCACCCCGCTCACGGGTGGACCGGTCTCGGTCACGATCACCCCCGACCAGGCTCCGACAGCGTCCTACAGCGTGACGGCGGCTCCGGCGGGCGCCGCGACTACCTTCGACGGGTCGAATTCCACCTCGCCGGTGGGCTCGATCGCGTCTTTCAGGTGGGATTTCGGCGACGGGACGAGCTCCGTGACCACGACGCCGACGACGACCCACACCTACGCGGAGGCCGGGAGCTATACCACCAGCCTCACGGTCACGAACACGGCCGGGACGTCGACTGCGGTCGTGTTCACCGGCCAGACGGTGTCACGTGATGGCGGCCCCTCGGCCGCCGCGACACATCCGGTACAGGTGCCCGTGCCGGCCCCGCAGGTGAGCGCGGTAACGCCGAACGGTGGGCCCGTGTCGGGTGGGACAGCGGTGACAATCACCGGCGAGCACTTCACCGGGGCGACTGCGGTGGCGTTCGGCGCCAATCTCGCGACGCCGTTCACGGTGGTCTCGGACACCGAGATCACCGTGACGTCTCCGATGGGCACGACGGGCACCATCGATGTGCGGGTGACCACGCCGAGCGGCGAGAGCGCGCCGAGTCCCGCTGACGAGTTCACGTACACGGCCGCGCCGGTCGTCTCCGGAGTCGATCCGAGTGGGGGACCAACCGGTGGCGGCACAACTGTGACCGTTACCGGGAGCGGCTTCACGGGTGCGACCGGGGTCACCTTCGGCACGACTGCCGCGCCCGGTTACACCGTGATCTCCGACATCGAGATCACCGCCACCTCGCCGCCAGGGACCGGCGTCGTCAATGTCCGGGTCACCACGCCCGGCGGCGAGAGTGCGGTGACCCCCGCCGACCAGTTCACCTACACCTCGGTCCCGGCACCCACCGTGAGTTCGATCAGCCCGACGTCCGGGCCGCTGTTCGGCGGGACGGCGGTGACCATCACCGGGACGAACTTGACCGGCGCCACCGAGGTGACCTTCGGTACGACTCGGGCGCTCGGCTTCACGGTGGTCTCGGACACCGAGATCACCGCTACCTCACCGGCAAAGCCCCCCGGCCCCCAGGACGTGCGGGTCACCTCGCCCGGCGGTGAAAGCGGGACCGGCGAGGTGTTCACCTACGTGGCCGCGCCGACGGTGGGCACGGTGAGCCCGGCCTCGGGCCCCGAGGCCGGCGGAACCTCTGTGACGATCAGCGGGAACCACCTGACCGCCGCAAGGGAGGTCAGCTTCGGGGCGGTCGTGTCCACCCAGGTGACCGTGGTGTCCGACACCGAGATCACCGCAGTCTCGCCTCCCGGGGCGGCGGGCACCGTCGACATCACCGTGGCCACCCCCTACGGCACGAGCATCCCGTCGGGTACCGACCATTTCACGTACGTGGCTGCACCGGTGGTGACGAGCGTCACCCCGCCGTCCGGTGGGATCGGCGGCGGTACCTCCGTCACCATCACCGGGAGCGGCTTCACCGGGGCGACCGCAGTGGCGTTCGGCACCAATCCGGCTGCGACCTTCGTGGTGGTGTCAGATACCGAGATCACGACCACGTCACCCGCGGGGTCCGCCGGCGCCGTGGCGGTCATCGTCACGGGTGCCGGGGGACCGAGCGAGCCGGACGGCGATAGCACCTTCACGTATCTCGGCCCGGGCGAGGTGACCGATGTGTCGCCGTCGGCCGGCCCGGTTGCAGGGGGAACGCAGGTCACCATCACCGGGAGCGGCTTCACCGGGGCGACCGCAGTGGCATTCGGCACCAATCCGGCGGCGACCTTCGTGGTGGCATCGGACACCCAGATCACGGCGGTGTCGCCGGCGGGTGTCGCCGGCACCGTTGATGTCACCGTGACCACCCCGGGTGGAACCGGCGCCTCCAGCGGGCTGGACCAGTTCACCTACCTGGCGGCGCCCACGGTCGACAGCGTTTCGCCGAATGCGGGTCCGGGCCGCGGGGGGACCCGGGTGCTGGTCCAAGGCGCCTACCTCGACGGGACAGACGCCGTGTTCTTTGGGCAAAACGTGGCGAGCGATACCGAGGTGACCTCCAACGTCTCCCTTCTCACCACCTCACCGCCGGGATCCCGTTCGGTGGACGTCACGGTGAATCGGCCCGGTGGTACGAGCGCTGATGGCTCGGTTGACCGCTTCACCTATACGAGCGGCTACTGGGAGGTCGCCAGTGACGGCGGGATCTTCTCCTTCGGGGATGCCCAGTTCTACGGGTCGATGGGCGGCAAGGCGCTGAACAAGCCCGTCGTCGGCATCGCTGCCACTCCCGACGGACAGGGCTACTGGGAGATCGCCAGTGACGGCGGGATCTTCTCCTTCGGGGATGCCCAGTTCTGCGGGTCGATGGGCGGCAAGGCGCTGAACGAACCGGTGGTAGGGGTGGCGTCGTCCTGAAAGGGCGCCTTCGGCGCTCCCCTCGAACTGCGTCCCGAGCCGTCAGTCTGCGGCTCGCCGGACTCGGCAGTCGGGCTCTGAGCGTGTGCGCACCGAGATCGAGCCGAGCTCCGGCCAGCGTTCCCGACGACGCCGTTCGAAGCTGGATTCGAGCTTGCGCCGGGTGGCGTCAGGGATGGGCACCAACTCGCAAGCAGGAGTCGCCTGGCTACGCCGGTACGACTCGGCCAGGCCAGTCCGGCTTTCCCACTTCGCGCGAACTTGTGCATTGATCCCTGTTGGGCTCAGCCCGGCCGTGTAGGTCTCGGCCAGCGTCGACCGTCGATGAGGGCTCAGAACGGCGGCTTCGAGCCGCGGTCTTTGCATTCCTCGATCGCCTGGCTGGTGACGGGAGACCGCTGGTGCACCAAGAGGACCTGGCCGACTTCTCGTTCGAGGGACATCCCGTTCGGCTCATGGTCACCCAGCAGGGGATCTGGAAGCCCAGGCAACTTGATGCTGCATGGAGCTTTCGCCCGGTGTCCACGAGTGACCCTTCGCGCCGCCCCGACGACGATGATTCTGGTGAGGACGGCTCTCTTGCGGTACAGATAGCGCGGCCGGGACCCGCAGCACCCTGACAGCCGCGCCCTCTGAAGCGCGATGACCGAGGGTCTGCATCTGTCGTTGTCCATGGCACCCACCCCGAACCTCGCGCCGCCGCCGCCGTCACTTCCCCCGCCAACCTCAGGTCCCTCGATTCACGTTCCGACTTGCCGGCCCGATTCTTCTGTTCTTCTCAGTGCTGGTGGCAGGCCTTGGCTTTGCGACCGCTTCCGCACGGGCACGGGTCGTTGCGCCCGGCCGACGCCAGCAGGCCCATGACCTCGTCGGCGAAGCGTCCCTGACGAAGGAAGCCCGCCATC
>JADGOL010000226.1 GCA_017882995.1 Acidimicrobiales bacterium
GACGCTTTCAACACCTCGCAAACCGGCTCAGCATTATTGGCGCGCTCGCGCTGCTGATTGGATCCTCATTAGTCGCCGGCGTCATAACACAAGCATTAACGAGCTCCGCGTTCGCCGACACCGTTCCTTTCGAGATCTTCTGTCCGGGCACGCCGGTCGGGAACCTCGTCCTCAACGACGTCGCCGTGACCGGTGCGCTATCCCCGGCCAACCCCACACCGGGACAGCAGTTCAACCTGACCGGCACGCAGATGCAAGCCCAGCTCCCCGCGTCCGTCGTGCAACAGATCAGCGCCATCGGCCTGACGTCGATCGACGGCACCATCTCGAGCACGATCGATGCCGCCGGCGCGACACCTTCGTCGATCCCCACCGGAGCCGTCGCCTTCGACGTGCCGATCCCCAATCCCATCCCGTCGTCGGGCGTGGCGATCGACGTCCCCTCGCCGACACTCACGGTGGGACCGTTCACGGCCACGAGCAGCAACATCACCCTGTCAGTCGGTACCGAGACCGATGTCACGTTCAACGACATTGCCGGCATCGGCGTCATCGACCTGCATTGCTCCTCGTATCCCAACGACATCCTGCCCTCGGGCTTGACCGGCAACACCACCTTCCCTCCCGGGCTTCCGACATCACCGGTGATCGCCACCGCCGGCCAGGTGACGCCGCCGCCAACGAACCCGACGCTGACCGGTCCCTACGAGCTGTACTGCCCGCACACCCCGGTCGGGGACCTGGTGCTCAACGACGTCGTCACCACGGCCACGGTTTCACCCAGCAATCTGTCGGCCGGTGAGCAGTTCGACGTCACGGGCTATCAGACCCACATCCCACTTCCGGCCGGGCTGGTCTCGGCGGCGGCGGGGCTCGGCAACAGCAGCTTCGACGGCCTGGCGGCCAGTGCGGTCGACGCCTACGGCGCCACCCCCGACCGGGCGTCGACGGGATCGATGAGCTTCAACGTCCCCATCCCGGCCTCGGTGCCGAGCGCGGGACTGGCAGTCGACTTCCCGTCGTCTCCTACCACCGTCGGCCCCTTTACCGCCTCGGGCGGGCCCGTCACCATCGCCGGTGACCAGTCCATGCTCGTCGTGGCCGCCTTGTCGAGCAAGGCCTTCAAGATGTCGTGCACGGCGTATCCGAACGACAGTGTGGCCACGTCGGGCTCGACCGGCGTCGCGCCCACCGCCACGCCGATCCGTCCCATCATCGCCACCGCCTCGGCGTCGGGGTCCACCACCCCTCCCACCACCACACCACCCACCAAGGTCCCCCCGACCTCGCCCACCGGCCCCTACGAGCTGTACTGCCCGGGCAGTCCCGTCGGCGACCTCGTGCTCAACGACACGACCACCACCGCCACGATCACCCCGTCCACGCTGGCCCAGGGCCAGCAGTTCCAGCTGAGCGGGCTCCAGACCCAGTTCTCGATCCCCCAAGCCGTGGTGCAACAGGCCGAGGGCCTCGGCCTCACCCAGATCACCGGTGACGCGTCGATGTTCATGGACACCTCGGGTGTAGCCGACTTCCCGGGGCCGGTGGCGGTCTTCGGGACGACCTCCGCGTCGTCCTCGGGGTCATCACCGGCGCTGCCGTCGCCCACGACGACGACGGAGATCCCGGGGAACCCGAACCCCGGCGGCCCGATCATCGTCCAGCCGTTCCCCGGTCCGTTCCCCGGAGGGTTCCCGGACTTCTTCGACATGCCTTTCAACGTGACGCTTCCCAACCCGGTGCCCGCCAGCGGGGTCCAATTCGACGCCGTCGTCCCCGCAGACCAACTGGGGACCTTCACCGCGCTCGGTGGCCCTATCTCGTTCTCCATCAACGAGGTCGACCTGAACGTGACCGAATTCGGGGACAACTTCGGGCTGTTCTGCTCGGTGTTCCCCAACAACAGCGAGCCCACCGGGCTCACGACCTCGGCACCATCGGGTGCGCCCATCGAACCGATCGTCGCCACCGCGACGGCGACGATCACCCCTCCCCCGCCCATCGGTCCCGGCGGCGTCGGCCCCTATGAGCTGTTCTGCCCCGGGAGTCCGATCGGCGACGTCGTCCTCAACGAGGTCACGACCACCGCCACCCTGTCACCGGCTGACCCCGCGCCGGGACAACAATTCAATGTGACGAACTATCAGGCCCAGGTGCCCCTGCCTGCCAACATCGCCGAGGCGGCGGCGGCCATCGGAAACACCTCGCTGAGTGGAACGGCCACGGGCACGATCGACGCGGCGGGAGCCACCCCTGCCTCAATCCCGACAGGCCCGTTGACCTTCGACGTGCCGATACCCAATCCCGTGCCGGCGTCGGGCGTTCCGCTGGTGGTGCCGTCCAGTCCCACCACGGTCGGCCCGTTCACGGCGACGAGCAATGGCATCGCCATCGCCCAGAACGCCGACATCGAGCTCGACCTGATCGTCGCGGGGAGCGACCTCGCCCTGAGCTGTAGGGCCTATCCCGACGACAGCGCGCCCACGGGCATCACCGTCGTTCCACCCGACGCATCGCCCATCTCTCCGGTGATCGTGACCGCCGGCCAGGTGACGATCCCCACGACACCTCCGCCCACCACGATTCCCCCCGGACAGGTGACCGGGCCCTACGAGCTGTACTGCCCGGGGACTCCGGTCGGCAACATCGTCCTCAACAACGTGACGACGACGGCGTCGATCCCGAGCGCGCTGTCGGTGGGACAGTCGTTCGAGGCCACCAACTTCCAGACCCAGCTCACGCTTCCGTCGTCGATCGCCGGGGCGGCCGCGGCCCTGGGCAACTCGGCGATCGTCGGTGATGCGGTGGTGAAGGTGGACGCCGTGGGTGCCACCCCGGCGACGGTGTCGTCGGGTGACATCAACATCGACGTCCCCATCCCGAGCCCGGTGCCGGCAACGGGTCTGACCTTCGACCTGCCGTCGTCGGCGGGGACCATCGGCCCCTTCACCCCGACCGGTGGCGAGGTCACGCTCACGGTGGACCCGGCCATCTCGCTGACGCTCGTGATATCGGGGAGCGACCTCAACCTGACGTGCAGTCCGTATCCCAACGACTCTGCGCCCACCGGCATCGTCGCCAGAGCGCCCGGCGCTTCTCGGGTCTCTCCGGTGATCGCCACCGGCTCGACGTCGGGGTCGACCTGTCCTCCCGACGGCACCTGCTCGCCGACGCCCACAACTCCCCCGAACGAACCGCCGTCGAGCACGACGACGACACCTTCGCCGACACAGACGACGGTCGTCGCCACGGGCACGACCGACGCCCCACCTGCGAGCGGCTCCCAGTCGGGCCCCACCACAACGACGACGGCACCCGGATCGTCGACGACGGCGAAGCCTGCGTCGTCAACGACCGTGGGCGCGGCCACCGGCGCGGGGTCCTCGCGCACGAGCACCGCTGCCCCTACGACCGCGCCTGATCCCGTGGTCCAGGCCAGTTCGCGGTCTCTGGCCTTCACCGGTCTCGGGATGATCGCCCAGTGGATCGCCGTCGCGGGCGGTGTGCTCATCCTGCTGGGCTTCGCCCTCCTGGTCATGGCCGACACCCCTCGCCGGGTCATCTACCGGCTGGCCCGTCACGGCGCCACGAGCCCACCCCTGGCGTAGCCAGACGCCGGTCACCGAGAGACGTCGAGCCACGCCGCGAGCCGTGCCCCGGCCGCGGTGAGGTGCCTCGGACGTCAGTGGATGCCGCGCAGGCCCACGGCGGCGCCGACGCCGTAGGTCACCGCCGCAGGCAGTGCGGTCATCACGAGCTGGCGGATCGACGAACGCCACAAGCTCCGGCGGGTGAAGGCGGCCAACGCCGCGCCCACCGCGATCGCCGCCACCGCGCTCACCACGACTGACGCCACCACCGCGGCCGTGCCGCGGGCGAAGAGCCACGGGATGAGTGGGATCAGCGCGCCCAGGGCAAAGGTGGCGAAGGAGGACACCGCGGCCTGCAGGGGACGACCGAGTGCGGCGGGGTCGATCCCGAGCTCCTCGCGGGCGTGGGTCTCGAGCGCCAGCTCGGGTGTCCGCATCATCTCGTCGGCGAGCGTCCGGGCGACGGTGGGATCGACGCCACGCTTCTCGTAGATGCCGACGAGCTCGCGTCGCTCTCCTTCGGGCCGGTGGCTGATCTCGTGCTTCTCCATGGCCAACTCGCGTTCGAGGAGCTCTCGCTGCGCGGACATCGACGTCCACTCGCCCGATGCCATGGAGAACGCGCCGGCGATCAGCAAGGCGATCCCGGCCAGGCGCACCACACTCGGCCCCGCGTTGGCACCGGCGAAGCCGAGGATCAACGACACGTTGGTGACGAGCCCGTCGGCGACCCCGAACATCGCGGCACGCGCGCCGCCACCTTGGACGTTGCGGTGATGGTGGTCCCACAGATGCGCCTCATCGGTGCCTCGTCGGCTGGGATGGGCGTCAGACGCTCGGCGTCCGAAGAGCCGGGCCGCCCGGCCCCGGTCCTCGAGCTCGCCGGTCGCCTTCACCACCCCGAGACTACCGACCGGCCCGGGGTCAAGCGGCCACTCGGACCTGCAAGAATGGCCCGATGGCCGAACCTCGACGCTGGTTCGACCCGTCGCAGCCCCAGACGCTGCAGGGTGCCGTGATGCTCAGCTATCTGTCCGCCGGGTTCGCCCTGCTCTGGATCTTGTTCGGCTCGTACCCCCTCGTCCTCTCGATCGGCCTCGGCGCCGCCGGCTACGGCGTCGCCAACGAGAAACGCTGGGGATACTGGCTCGGCATCGTGTTGTGCGGGCTGAGCGTGCTCTCGTATCTCCTGGTCCTCGCGTACGCGGGGGTGGGCTCGGGCCTCAAGCTCGTCGGGATCAATCTGTTCTTCACGGTGGTTCTCACCGCCCTGTACCTCCATCCCCAGAGCCGCGAATACCAGCGCGTCTGGTTCAAGTGATCGAGCCGGGCTGACGCGGGCTCACGTTCGGCGAGCCTCCCGGTGCCGCGCATAGTGTCGTGGCATGACGACGACAGTTTCGAGCATCGAAGAACTCACCAAGCTCACGGGCCAGCACCTCGGTTACTCGGATTGGCATGTGATCGACCAGGCCCAGGTCAACCTCTTCGCCGATGCCACCGGCGATCACCAGTGGATCCACGTCGACCCCGAGCGGGCCGCGTCCGGGCCCTTCGGTGGCGCCATCGCCCACGGATACCTGACGCTGTCGATCATCCCGTCGATCCTGCACGAGGTGATCAGGGTCGAGGGCTTCAAGTTCGGGGTGAACTACGGCTGCAACAAGGTCCGCTTCCCCTCCCCGGTCAAGGTGGGCTCCAAACTCCGTCTCGGCGCGGCGGTGGCGTCGGTGGAGAGCGTCGGCCCCGATGCCGCCCAGGCCGTGCTCGACATCACCATCGAGACCGAGGGCTCGGAAAAGCCCTCGTGCGTGGCCCAGGTCGTCTACCGCTACTCCTGGTAGGACGCGGCGCGCCCGCCTGAGCCTCGGCACCGTCCCCGAACTACAGCGGGAGATCTCCGGTGGCGAGACGCGTCGTCCCGTGCTCGTTGTATGCGGCGATGACCGCCTCGGCCACGCGCCATTTGTGGATCTCGTCGGCGCCGTCCGCGAACCGGCTCCAACGCGCCTGGAGGAGCATGTCCGACAGCGGCGAGTCCTTCGAGTACCCCAGCGCCCCGTGGACCTGCACGGCACGGTCCACCACCCGCCACAACGTGTTCGCCACATGATGCTTGGCCATCGAGACCTCGGTGGTGAACGGAAGCTTGTGCTCGATCCGGTAAGCCGCGTGGAGCACCATCAGCTTGGCCTGGTACAGCTCGATGGCCGACTCGCTCACCAACCACTGGATCCCCTGCTTCTCCGACAACAGCGATCCGTGTGAGTAGCGCTGCGTGGCCCTCGCCACCATCAGGTCCAACGCGGTCTCGATCTGGCCCAGCCAGCGCATGCAGTGGGCCAGGCGCGCCGGGCCGAGCCGGTACTGACCGAGTCGATGCCCCTGGCCTCGCTCTCCCAGGCGGTTGGCGTCGGGCACGCGTAGATCATGGATCCGGATCTCACAATGGTTGTGGCTCCCGGCCATGGTCTCGACGTCACGCACGATCTCCCAGCCCGCCGAGGGCATGTCCACGATGAATGCGGTGGTCGCCGCCTGGGGCACCTCGGGATCGTCTTCTGTTCGTGCCAGCAAGATGGCGAAGCGGGCCCCGCGCGCGCCGCTGATGAACCACTTGTGCCCGTTGACCACCCACTCGTCGCCGTCGGGTACGGCCCGGGTCCGCATGAGGGTGGGGTCCGAGCCCGCCACCTCGGGCTCGGTCATGGCGAAACACGACCGCACCGTCCCTTCGCACATGGGAGCGAGGTAGCGCTCTTTCTGGTCGTCGGTCCCCCAGTGCAACAAGGTGTGCATGTTCCCCTCGTCGGGGGCGTAACAATTCACGACGTACGAGGCCCAGCGTGCCTTGGACGACTCGGCCGACACCGCGGCCAGCGCCGTGGGGCCCAAGCCCACCCCACCCCATTCCTTGGGCATGTGCGGCATCCACAGGTCGAGCTCGCGTGCGCGGGCCCGCAGGCGATCGAGCTCGCCCCGCCAGTCGCCGCGCCCCGAGCCCTCGGCGGCCAGGCGCTCCTCGGTGGGACGCACGTCCTCGTCGACGAAGGCCCGCATCCGCACGCGGGCCTCCTCGACGTCTGGCTCGAAGGTGAAGTCGATGGCCATCGCCGCAGTCTTCCACCCCGGGCCCATTCCAACCCAGGGATCAGGCCAAGCCAAGGATCAGCCCGGCGTGTCGTCCTCCGACTGTTGTGCCCTTTTGTCCTGAGCACGGGACTCGACGCTGCGCACCGCCGAGGCCACCACCTCGGGGGCGTCGCGGGGGACGAAGTGCCCGGTGCGGGCCACGCTCACGAGCTCGCTCCCCGGGATCGACGCCGCGATGCTCACCGACACCGACGACGGCACCACCAGGTCCCATGTCCCGGAGACGACCACGGTGGGGGCGCGCACCGAGTCGAGCGCGGCCTCGACGCCGCCGATCTCGCGCACCAGGGCACGCTGCTCGGCCACGAAACTCCTCCACACCTGCCGGCCGCGCTGCGAGGAGACCCGGTCGTAGCGCTCGTCGGGCAATGTGGCCCGCAGCCATTCCAGCGCGCCGTGATGTTGGGCTCCGACCCGGTGACGCACCCGCGGCAGCACCTGTCCCAACGTGAACAGTCCCGCCGCGCTCAGGACCTCGCCCATCACGGGCACGGCCAGAAGGTGGTCAAGAGTATTCAGGCTCTCGGCCCGTCCGATCGAACCGACGAGCACGAGTCCGGCCACGAGGTCGGGGCGGCGCGCTGCGAGCTCGATGGCCACGCCACCGCCGTAGCTGTGGCCGACCACGGTGACCGGGACGGCGCCGCGCTCGATCACCAAGGCGCCCAGGAGCTCGGCGTTGCCCTCGATGCTGAGAGTCTCCTCACCGCTGCGGCCGTAGCCCGGACGGTCCACGATGAGCAGGCGGTGATCCGTCAGGTGCGCCGCGACTTGGTCCCAGTCACTTCCGAGGCCGGGCTGCCCATGGACGAAGAGGACCGGGTCGCCCCGGCCGCGGTCAACGACGAACGGAGGGCGCAAGGTGCTCGCCGGCGCCACCGGGGCTCACCGATGGCGCGTCGCGGTCGGTCTCGGACACGGTGTGGCCCTGCGTTGGCTGCTCTTCGGTGTCGGGGTCGGGGAGCGGGATCTCGATGACGAACACCGAGCCCACCCCCGGTGCGGTGTCGACCCGGGCCCTGCCTCCATGCGCGGCGGCCAGGGCGGCCACGATCGAAAGGCCGAGCCCGGTACCTTCACCGGTGCGCGACTCATTGCCGCGGTAGAAGCGGTCAAAGACGTGGGCGGCCTGCCCGGGCTCGAGCCCGGGCCCTTCGTCCGCCACCCGCACGATGGCGTTCGTCCCGTCGCGGGTCACCGCCACGTGCACCGGCGTGGTCGGCGGCGTGTGCACCACCGCGTTCTGTAGGAGGTTGTCCACGATCTGGCGCAGGCGGGCCGGGTCTCCTTCGACCACCACGGGGCCACCCTGGTCGAGGGTGATCGGCGTCGCCTCGTTGTTGATCCGCGTGGCGTCGACGGCATCGGCGACGACTCGGCACAGGTCGACGGGCTCGCGCGTCGGTGGCCGCCCCTGATCGAGGCGGGCCAAGAGAAGAAGGTCCTCGACGAGCAGGCTCATACGCGCCGCCTCGCCTTCGATGCGTTCGGCGGCGCGGCGCCGGTCGTTCTCGGTGTCGAACGCCCCCTTGCGCAGGAGCTCGGCATATCCCCGAATGGACGTCAGCGGGGTCCGCAGCTCGTGCGATGCGTCGGCGACGAACCGTCGCAGGCGGTCCTCGGACGAGCTGCGCTCCCGGAACGCGGCTTCGATCTGGCTCAACATGCCGTTGAGCGCGCTGCCGAGGCGGCCGACCTCGCTGCGATCGTCGGCGCGGCGGATGCGGCGCGTGAGGTCACCTCCCGCGATGGCACCGGCCGTCGCGGTCATGTCGTCGAGAGGGCGCATGCCCAGCCGGACGATCCACAGGGCCAGCAGCAACAAGGCGATGATCACCACGATCGACACGAACAGCTCGACGTGGGTAAGCGACGCCAGCGTCTTGTCGGTCGGATCGAGAGAGATGGCGGTGACGAGGGTGCCGCCGGGCACGGCCACCGCCTGGAGCCGGTACTGCAGGCCCCGCGACCCCACGGCGGGAACGTCGATGGACCGATTCTCGGGCGAGTAGGGGCCGTGGTTCGTGCCGAACACGTGCGGTTTCGTGATGTGCTGGACCGGCAGCACCCGGGGAAGTACCGGGGCGGGGTCGGGGTTCCCGGCCACGCCCGAAGGGACCCGGGCGATCACCGAGCCGGTCGTCGAGAGGACCTCGACATAGGCGTCGGAGCTCAGCCGGTCGGCCAGGACCGAGCCGTTGAGGCGTGGGTCCGGTGCCGGGACCCCGGTGAACTTCCCGGGGGCCTTCATGCTCAGCTCGCTGAGCCATTTCCCGGGGTGGGTGACCGGTGTCCGGTCCCCCGCCTTCAGATCCCGTTTGTACACCTGGGAGATGTAGGTATAGGTCTGGTTCTGCGAGGCGTCGATCTGTTCGTCGAGCCTCCCGATCAGGAACGAACGCAGCGACGACGACGTGACCAGATCGATCGTGATGAACCCCGCCACGAGCAACAGCAGCATGCCCACGACGAGCCGGCGCCGCAGCGACACCGCCGCCTACTCCCTGTCGCGCGGGAGCCTGAGGCTGTAACCCACCCCGCGGATGGTGTGAATCAAGGGCGGGTCGAGATGGTCGATCTTCTTGCGCAGGTAGCTGATGTAGGTCTCGACGATGTTGGGGTCACCGTCGAAGTCGTAGTTCCAGACGTGGTCCAGGATCTCGCTCTTCGACAGCACCCGGCGGGCGTTCTCGATCATGTAGCGCAGCAGGTTGAATTCCGTGGCGGTCAATTCGATGAGCGAACCCTGGCGCCACACCTCGTGGGTCTCGTCATCCATCTCGAGGTCGGAGAACTGCAGCCGATCGTTCTCTCTGGTCGGCGTGGTCCGGCGTAAGACGGCGTGGATGCGGGCCACGAGCTCATCGAGGCTGAAGGGCTTGGTCACGTAGTCGTCGCCGCCGGCGGTGAGCCCCCCGACCTTGTCCTCGGTGGCGTCTCGCGCCGTCAGGAACAGCACCGGCGTCCGGTTCCCTTGGGCCCGCATCCGCCGGCACACCTCGGTGCCGTCGACGTCGGGCAGCATGATGTCCAACAGGACCAGGTCGTGGTGGCCGCGCTCGGCCAGGGTCATGGCGTCGCCGCCGGTGGCCGCGGTCTCGACGGAGAAACCCTCGAAGCGCAGCGCCGCGCCCAGAAGGTCGGTGATGTAGGGCTCATCATCGACCACCAGGATCCGCGTCAGTGTGCTCACCCCTCCATGTTCTCAGATGAAGAGGCCGGCCAGGCGGCCAGAGGCCCGCTCAGATCGCGACGCCCTTCTGGGAACGCTTGGCACCGCCCCGCACCAGGGCGCGCCCGGCCCGCTTGGCGGCCCACCACGTCACGAGCAGCAGAGCTTCGATCACGATGTTCATCGACATCTTGGACTTCCCCTCCACCCGGTCTACGAACCGGATGGGCACCTCGATCACCTGCCCCCCGTGCTGGAGGACCTGATCGAGCATCTCGATCTGGAAGCCGTATCCCTCGGCGCGCACCGCCTTGAGGTCGATGCGCCGAAGGGCCTCGGCCCGATAGGCCCGGAAACCCGAGGTGGAATCAGAGACATGCAGGCGCAGCAGCAGCGCGGCGTAGACGTTGCCACCTTGCGAAAGGAGTCGCCGGTGCCAGCGCCAGTTGGGGATCGACCCACCCGGGACGTAACGCGACCCGACGACGAGATCGACGCCCTCGAGAAGCGGAGCGATCAAGCTGGGAAGCGCTTCGGGCTCGTGGGACAGATCGGCGTCCATCTCGACGAACGCCTCCCAACCCCGATCGAGGCCCCACGCGAAACCAGCGCGGTAGGCGCTGCCCAGGCCGGACTTGGCAGTGCGCCGCAGGACCTCGATGTTGCCGAGCTCGTCGCCCAACTTCTCGGCCAGGTCGGCGGTGCCGTCGGGGCTCCCGTCGTCGACCACCAGCACCCCGCCGTCAGGCAGGGCCGCCCGGATGCGGCGCAGCACGTGGTCGATGTTCTCGGCTTCGTTGTACGTCGGCAGGACGACCAGGACGCGCACGACGGCAGCCTAGGGGACCACCGAGGGGCCACCGGTGCCCCCCACGACCTCCAATTGGGCCTCGGGCGCGCTCGATCGCCACAGCTCCCGGACGATCACCTGGATCGAACCGGCGATGGGGATGGCGAGCAAGGTGCCCACGAAACCCCCGAAGAACCCACCGACCAGGTCGCCGATGTTGGCACCCACCAAGATGGCGATGAGCACCAGGAGCGGGTTGATCCGCACCGTCCTGCTCATCACGATGGGGTTGAGAACGTGGTTCTCGATCTGGGTGTACGCCAAGAAGACGACGGTGAAGACAATGAACGCGCTCAGCGAGTGTGTCAGCGCGAACAAGGCGGTGGGGATGCCGGCCAAGGCCCCGCCGACCATGGGCAGGAAGTCGAACAACGCCACCCACAGCGCCCACAGCAAGGCGTAGGGAACGCCCAGGATCACCAGGGTCACGAAGACGACGACGCCCGCAGCGACGGACGTGATGAAGTTGCCGAGCATGTAGCCGGTGACCGAACGGGTGACTTCCGCGGCGATCCGGGTGACCCGGGCGCGCCGGTCGGCAGCCATGAACCGCAGCACACCCACCCGCAGCTTGGGCCCCTCCAAGAGGAGCAGCAGCACGAGCATGAACACCACGAACAAGGCGAAAGCGACGGTGAGCGTCACGCCCCCGAGCTTCAATGCCGGCTTGGAGAGGTTCTTGGCGTAACTCTGCAGCTTGGGCAGATTCTGTTGGACCCAGTGCTGGACGTGGTACTTACGCACGAGGTGCCCGATCCAGCCCTTGCCGTGTTCGGCACTGCTCACATAGTTCGGGAGCTTCGCGATGAGATGGGTCAGCCCGTTGGCGAGCGGGTAGCCGAACGAATAGGCGAGACCGGCGAACACGAGCACCGCGAACGCCGTCACGATGCTCACGGCGTAGCCCCGTCGGCGGACCCCCACCCGTTGCAGCAGGACCACCAGCGGGTTCAACAAGAGCGCGATGAATCCCGCCACCGCCATGAGCAGGAGCACCTCGCGCAGTTTGTAGACGACCTTGCCGGCCAGGATCGCGGCCACCACCACGCCCACCGTGATCAAGATGGCCTGGAGAGGGACATGGCGTTCGTCGGACCACTCCCAAAGCCGGCCGCGCCGGGTCACCGGGGGTGAGGGGATCTCCGACATCTCTCCAGCATGGCAGCCTCACTCCCGCCGACCGCGGCACCGCGCCGGCCCCCCAATGGCCCCGATTGGCCCGTCTCGGGCCCTCTGACGTGGAAGCATGGCCCCGATGCAGGCGGGAACCGAGGGCGCCCCTCGGCGGAGGCGGGTGCGCAAACAGGTCAAGTGGGGGCTCTACGCGGTCGGGCTGTTCCTCATCTTGGAATACCTGGTCCTGCCCCAGCTCGCCGGTGCCCGCAAGTCCCTGAACCTGCTGGGCAAGATCAACTTCGCCTACGTCGTCGCCGGGGTCGTGCTCGAAGCCGCGTCGCTGGTGTCCTACAGCCAGCTCACCCACACGGTGTTGCACCACGGGGGCCCGCACCGCTCTCGGCTGCTGCGGATCAACCTGTCGAGCCTGTCGGTGAGCCACATCATGCCGGGAGGCACCGCTCCGGGCACCGCCGTCGCCTTCCGCCTCCTCACGCAGTCGGGGGTGTCGGGAGCCGACGCCGGCTTCGCTCTGGGCATGCAAGGCGTCGGGTCCGCACTCGTGCTGAACTCGATCCTGTGGCTGGCACTGCTCGTGTCGGTGTTCGCCCACGGCTACAACCCGCTCTATGCCGTGGCGGCCGGGGCCGGGGTCGTGCTCATGGGCCTCGTGGCCGGAGTGGTGCTCGCCCTCACCCGTGGCCGCCACCGCTCGATCGAGATCTGTCGGCGCTGGGCCACCCACATCCCGTTCCTCGACGGCGACAAGCTCGCCATCCAGACCCAGCGCGTCGCCGACCGGCTCGGCCAGTTCTTGGCCGAACCCCAGGTCCTCCGACGCGCCATCGGCTGGGCCGCCGCGTTCTGGTTGCTCGACGCCGCCTCGTTGTTCGTGTTCATCGCCGCCCTGGGGACCATCGTCTCCCCCATCGACCTGCTGGTCGCCTACGGTCTGGCTCAGGTCCTGGCGGTCATCCCGATCACGCCGTCAGGCCTCGGTGTGGTCGAAGGTGTCCTCATCCCCACGTTGACCGGTTTCGGTGTCCCCCAAGAAGCGGCGATCCTCGGTGTCCTCGGCTACCGGCTCGTCAACTTCTGGCTGCCCATCCCCGTCGGGGGCATCGCCTATCTGTCGCTGCGATTCTCCGGCGAGGGTTGGCGCCAGCGCCTGCGCCACGCGCGCGACGAGGTCTCGTCGCTCGAAGAGGACACGGTCCGCCGTACCCCTGACGCGCTCTCCGGCGTGCTGACGACTCGAGCCCGTCGGGCCCGTCGAGGCACGGCGGCGAGGAGCTAGCCGGCTGCTCCGAGGGTCTCGGCTTCACGCCGGCGCCGGGCGCGATCCCGGGCCAGTTCCTGGAGCCGACGCTGAGCGCTCGTGCCATTCACTGTGGGCGCCCGGGTCCAGGTGCCGTTGGGACCGAGGATCCAGGAGTTGGTGTCGTCGGCCAAGTTGAGGTCGAGCACCTCGAGCAACCGGGCCTGGAGCTCGGGGTCGAGCACCGGCGCCAGCACCTCGATGCGGCGGTCCAGATTGCGCTCCATGAGGTCGGCCGAGCCCATGAGCACGGTGAGGGGCCGCGTGCCGGTGCCACCGAAGCGGTAGATGCGCGAATGCTCGAGGAAACGGCCCACGATGGACCGCACCCGGATCGTCTCGGAAAGCCCCGGCACACCGGGACGGAGGTTGCACACGCCCCGGACCACGAGATCGATGGGAACCCCCGCCACCGAGGCGCGATAGAGCGCGTCGATGACGTCGGGGTCGGTGAGCCCGTTGACCTTGATGGCGATGCGACCGTCGGGACCGGCGTGCGCCTCCTCCTCGATGAACTCGGTGATCCGCTGACGCAGGGCCATGGGGGCGACCACCAGCTTGCGGTAGCGCGCGTAGCGGCTGTAGCCGGTGAGGAAGTTGAACAGGTCACCGACATCGGCGCCGATGTCGGGGTCGGCCGAGAGCAGACCGAGGTCCTCGTACTGCCGGGCCGTGCGGGGGTTGTAGTTGCCGGTGCCGATGTGGCAGTAGCGCCGGATCCCGTCCTCCTCGCGCCGCACCACCAGAGCCGCCTTGGAGTGGGTCTTCAGGCCCACGAGGCCGTACACCACGTGGACGCCCGCCTCCTCGAGGGCCCGGGCCCACGAGATGTTGGCCTGCTCGTCGAAGCGCGCCTTGAGCTCCACCACCGCGGCGACCTGCTTGCCGGCCTCGGCGGCCTCGATGAGCGAGGCGGCGATGGGGCTGTCTCCCGAGGTCCGGTACAGCGTCTGCTTGATCGCAAGCACGTCGGGGTCCGCGGCGGCCTGGGCGATGAACAGCTCGACCGACGTGGCGAAGGAGTCATAGGGGTGATGCACGAGAACGTCGCGTTCGCGCAGCACCGCGAAGAGATCGGCGGGCTCGTTGCCGGCGTTGGCGAGGCCCGGCGGGGTCATGGGGGCCCACGCCTGCTCGTGGAGGTCGGGGCGGTCGAGCCCGTACACGCCCCACAGGGTGCCGAGGTCGAGCGGCGCCTCGATGGCGTAGCGATCGCCGGGCCCGAGGTCGAGCTCGTGGACCAGCATGTCGCGCATGTCGTCGGAGATCTCGGACGCGACCTCGAGGCGCACGGCCCGCCCGAAGCGACGCCGGCGCAGCTCCATCTCGACGGCGGCCAACAGGTCGTCGGCCTCGTCCTCGTCGAGCACGAGGTCTGCGTTGCGCGTCACCCGGAACGCGTAGTGCTCCCCGATCACCATGTCGGGGAACAACGTCGCCAGCTGAGCCGCGATGATCTGCTCGAGTGCCACGAACCGCTCGCCGTCGGGCATGACCACGAAACGCGGCAGGAGGGGCGGGACCTTCACCCGGGCGACGCGCTCGACCCCTGTGATGGGATCACCCACCCGCACGATCAGGTTGAGCGACAGGTTGGAGATGTAGGGGAAGGGGTGGCCGGGGTCCACCGACAACGGGGTCAGCACCGGGAAGATCTGGCGGCTGAAGACCTCGGTCAGGTGCTCGCGATCGGCATCGTCGAGCGAGGACCAGTCCGCCACCCGGACCCCGGCCTCGGCCAGAGCGGGCACGACGGAGTCGAGGAAGATGCGCGACTGGCGGTCGACGAGCTCGGTCACCCGCTCGCCGATGGCGCGCAGTGCCTCACTGGGACGCAGGCCGTCGGCCGATCGGGTTCGCAATCCGGCATCCACCTGGTCCTTGAGCCCCGCCACCCGCACCTGGAAGAACTCGTCGAGACCCTCGGAGAAGATGGCCAGGAACTTCACCCTCTCGAGCAGCGGCGTCCGGTCGTCGTCGGCGAGGTCGAGGAGTCGGGCCCCGAATTCGAGCCACGACAGCTCGCGGTTGGAGAAGCGCTCCGGGCCCCGCGCCGCGACGGCGTCGTCCTCCCCGACCGGGGAGAGTGTGGTCGTCGCCTCACCCACCGACGTTCCGGGGGGAGCGGCCGTGCGGGCGCCACGCGCCGGTTCGGAGGCCTGCATCAAACATCCAGGGTACCGCCGGTGATGGCCTGACGGGGTTCCAGGTGCCGAGGTCGGGCCGGAGCCCGGCAGTAGGCTCGACCCGGTGCCCCGACTCCTCAGTCGCCTCGCGCCCACCGAGGGAATGCGGGTCCGTCGTTCCAAGCCCAAGAGGCGGACCGAGCTCGGACTGCTCCTGTTCGGCTCGTTCATCGTCCTGGCCACGTATGTGCTCGCCTCGGTCGGCACCACTTCGAAGATCCCGGCCAACCTGGGGCCGTTCCTCGGCGTCGTGCTCGGCCTCGGTCTCGCCGCCCACATCGCCAATCGCATCTACGCGCCCGACGCCAACGCCGTGCTCCTCCCGATCGCCACCTTGTTGAACGGGCTGGGCTACGTGATGCTCGCCCGGATCGCCCAGCACTGGGCCCAGGCCCAGGCGGGGTGGACCGCCGTGGGGGTCGGCGCCTACATCCTGACTCTGGCGTTCGTGCGTCGCTCGCGCGACCTCGACCGTTACCGCTACCTGCTGCTGCTCGTGGCGGTGATCCTCATGTTGTCGCCGCTCATTCCCCATCTGGGGCAGAAGCACCACGGGGCGCGCCTTTGGATCGGGTTCGGCCCCGTCAACGGCCAGCCCATCGAGCTCGCCAAGCTGGCCCTGTGCATCTTCTTCGCCTCGTACTTCGTCGAGAAGCGTGAGCTGCTGTCGGTGCCCACCCTGCGGATCGGCAATCGCCTCATGCTCGATCCCCGGCCCCTCGTCCCCATCTTCGTGGCGTGGGCCTTCACCATGCTCGTGCTCGGCGGCGAGGACGACATCGGGTTCGCGCTCCTCATCTTCGTCCTCTTCATGGCCATGCTCTGGCTCACGTCGGGACGGTGGAACTACCTCGCGCTCGGGCTCGTCCTCTTCATCGCGGGCGCGTTTGCCGCCGACCGGCTCTTCCCGCAGGTGAACGTGCGCGTCTCGGAATGGCTGCATCCTGTGGCCACCGGCCAGATCAATCTCGGCCTCTACGGCATGGGTTCGGGGGGTCTTCTCGGAACCGGGCTCGGCTTCGGTCGCATCGTGGCCGCCTGCGCCACGTGCTCCAATCCGATCCCCGAGGTCCAGAGCGACTACATCTTCGCCGCCTTCGGCACCGAGATGGGACTGCTCGGCACCACCGCCATCGTGTTCGCCTTCGTCCTACTCGTCGGGGCGGGACTGCGCACCGCCCAGGCCGCCCGCTCGGAGTTCGCCCAGATGGTGGCGGCCGGCCTCACCGTGATCATCGGATTTCAGGCCCTGTTCATCATGGCCGGCATCGTCCGCCTGCTCCCGCTCACGGGCATCACGCTCCCCTTCATGGCCTACGGGGGGTCGTCGCTCGTGGCCAACTACGTGCTGATCGCGCTCCTGATGCGGATCTCCGACGAGGGCGAGCGTGCCATCGTGGTCGACCAGGCCACGGCGCAGCGCGTGGTGCCACCCAACGTGGCTCCGGTACCGGTCGCCAGTCGCTGAGCAGCACCTCCCCGCAGCTCGGTACGTCGCCTCGGCGCGTCACGGCGCGTCACGGTGAGGTGTTCGCCGCCCCGGTGCTCGTGTCCGGCGTCTCGCCCCCGGGTACTCCGTCGGCGCCGCTGAACACCCACTCGGCGACGAGAATGGGGGTCGGGAGCCGCTGGCGCAGCGCCAGGGCGATGGCGTCGGAGGGACGACACGGCAGCACGCGCCGTCCGCGCGGGCCCGTGGTCTCGATCTCCGCGAAGAACACCCGGCCTCGACGGACCGTGATGCGGACCGCCTCGATACTCACGTCGTGGCCGTCGAGGATCTCTGTCACCAGCTCGTGGGTGAGCGGCCGCGGGGTGTCGATGCTCCGGAACGCGAAGGCGATGGCCGTGCCTTCGGCCAGGCCCACCGGGATACGCAGTTCGCGCCAGGGGTCCTGGGCCTCGTGCAGCACGATCTCAGGATTGGCGCTCGGAAGCTCCATCTCGATCGCGGCCACGGCCACGATCCTCCACTCCTCGGGGGAGAGCTCGAGCACCTCGAGCGGCGTGGGCGGCAGGCCGGTCGGTGCGTGGGGCTCGCCCTCGGTCGGTTGCACCGCGCCCGCGCCCGCGTCGACGTCGGTCATCGCTGGGCGCGCAGCTGCACCGAGAGCGCGATGCCGATCGCCGAGAAGAAGGCCACTGTCGCCGATCCCCCGTAGGACAAGAAGGGAAGGGGGATCCCCGCCACCGGCATGATCCCCATGGCCATCCCCGCGTTCTCGAACACGCTGAAGGCCACCAACGTGAAGCATCCTGCGGCCAGGAGACGGCCGAAGGCGTCGCGCGCCAGCTGGGCGCTGCGCAGCAGCCGCCACGACAGCACACCGAGCAGGGCAAGCACACCGGCCGCTCCCACGAAGCCGAGCTGTTCGCCCAGAGCGGAGAATATGAAGTCGGTCTGCTGTTCGGGCACGTAGGCCAGGTTTGTCTGCGAGCCGTGGAACAACCCGGTGCCCCACGATCCTCCCGAGCCGATGGCGGCCACCGACTGACCCACGTTGTACCCGGTGCTTTGCAGGTTCTTCCCGACGTGGAACACCGCCGTGATGCGGTTCAGCTGGTAGTCCTTCAGGAGCTTGAGGTGGATGACAGCGAAGGCGCCGGTGACGGCGAGGAGAACCAGCAGCAGCAGGTAGCGGTTCGGGATGCCCGCGATGACGAGCATCACGAGGAGCACGACCGCCATCACGATGCCGCTGCCGAGGTCGGGTTGCTTGACCACGAGCAGGATCGGCGCCGCCGCCAGCGCCAGGACCTTCAGGACGTCATTGCGGGCGAGGCCTTCGGGTCTTCTCGCACAGAAGGTGGCGACCGTGACGATCAGCACGAGCGTGGCGAAAGCCGACGGTTGGACCTGGACGGGACCGAGCTGCACCCATCGGGTCGCGCCCAGCGCGCTCGACCCGATGCCGGAGAACATGGCCACCAGGGCCAGGATCATCGCCACGTACAGCACCGCACTGGCGTGCTCGAGCCAGCGGTAGTCGAGGGTGGCCAACACGATCATGAAGAGCCCGCCCACCACCACGTAGGCCGCCTGCCGGGTGAGGAAATAGTGGGAGTTGATACCGGCGGCGGCGAGCTTGGAACGGGTCGCCGAGTAGACGAGCACGACGCCGAGCCCGGCCACGATGAGGGTGCTCAAAATGAGAGCGATATCCACCCGGAAGGGTAGGGGCCGGCCCGCAGCCGGGCGGTGTGCGAGAGAGGTGCTCAACCGGTGTGCTCCGGCGGACCAGAATACCGGTCGTGCCCCTCGCCGCCATCTCAACCCCCGTTGTCGACCAGGGTTGGCTCTACGACGTCCTGCGCTGGGCCGGAGTGGACCAGCCCACCGCCGCGCACTGGCAGGAGGTGGTCATCAAACCGGTCACGGTCCTGATGGTGATCTGGGTGGCCATCGTGATCGGATGGCTCGGCAGCCGGATCATCCGGCGCTGGGTCGGCGCCGCGGCCCACAAGGCCGTGGCCCGGGCCGACTCGCCGCGTGCCGCGGCACGGGCACTCACCTTGACGAGCCTCCTCGCCAACGTGTGGCGCGGCGTTGTCAGCGCCATCGCCTTCTTCGTCATCCTGGGCACCATCGGTCTCAACCTCACGCCGTTGTTGGCCGGGGCGACGGTCATCGGGGCCACACTGGGCTTCGGGGCTCAGAGCATGGTGCGCGACCTGTTGGCGGGCGTGCTGCTGACCGTCGAGGGCCAGTTCGACATCGGTGACACGATCGCGGTGGGCGACACCTCGGGGACGGTCGAGGACGTGACCTTGCGCGTCACGCGTCTGCGATCAGATGACGGCACGGTCTGGTACGTGCCCAACGGTGAGATTCGCAAGCTGGCGAACTCGTCGCGCGGTTGGGCCCAAGCAACCGTGGACGTGCCGGTGCCGGTCGCAGCGGGCGTCGACACGGTGCTCGATGCCATCCGGGCAGCCGCCGACGCGGTGTCGGGAGACGCGCGCTATGCGGCGCTGTGCGTCGAGCCGCCGCGGGTGTGGGGTGTCGTCGCCACCGCCGCGGACACCTTCACCTGTCGGGTCTCGGTGCGGACCTCCACCACCGATCGCGAGCGCGTGGCCAGGATCCTGCGCCAGGAGATCGCGTTGCGACTCCAGGCCGCGGGTGTCTTCGCCATCACCGGCCCCGCGCCCGCAGGTCCGGACCCGACGGGGCCACTGCGCTCTGCACAGCCCGACGACAGCTGATGGTGGCCCGATGCGGCTGAGCCCGGGGCTCGAGCGGGCCCGAGCGGGCTCAGGCCGCCGATGGCGGATGGCCACGGCGTCACTGCGGACGCTCCCCGACGTCGTGATCCTCGGTACCCAACGAGGGGGGACGACGTCGCTGTTCGACTGGTTGGCCCTCCATCGCTCGGTCGCTGCCTCGACGACGAAGGAAGTGCATTACTTCGACCGGTTCTATGCCAACGGCGAGGACTGGTACCGCGCCCACTTCCCTCTGAAGGGCGGCTCGCGTCTGGCGATCGAAGCAACGCCGTATCTGCTCTTCTCTCCCCTCGCCCCTCGGCGCGTGGCCACGGATCTCCCGGCTTCGACCCGGTTCATCGTGCTGCTGCGCGACCCCGTCCAGCGCGCCATCTCGCAGTACTGGCACTCGGTGCGGTTGCAGGCCGAGGACCAGCCGCTGGACGTGGCGCTCTCTCTCGAGGACGAGCGCCTGGCCGGCCAGGCCGAGGTCGTCCTCGCCGGGGGCGAGAGCTTCGCCCACCGCAATTTCTCCTACAAGGCCCGGGGTCACTACGCCGAGCAGCTCGGGCGGTGGTTCGAGGTGATCGACCGTGAGCGCATCCTCGTGATGGAAAGCGAAGAGCTCTGGGGCAACCCGACCGCGCCCGCCCGCGTCCTGCAGTGGCTGGGGTTGGCGAGCCTCGACGCGGCGTTTCCCTCCTCCAACGATGCGCCTCGGGCCCGACCCGAGGAGGAGGCCGTGATCGACGACCTGCGCCGGCACTTCGCCCCCTCCAACGAGGACCTGTTCGACCTGTTGGGCCGCAGGCTCTGGGAGCGCTAGAGAGAGAGCCGGGTCAAGCTGACGGTCGAGCCTGCACCGCCGCCCACATGGCCTCGACGGGGGCGACCAGCCCGGTCCATCGCTCGAGGGCCAGGGCGCCTTGGTGCACCAACATCCCGACCCCGCCCACCGCCACCGCACCTCGAGCCGTGGCAACCTCCAGCAAAGGTGTCAGGCGCGGGTGGTAGACGAGATCGGCGACCACCTGCCCGACGTGCAACGCGTCGACGTCGATCGGGAGCTCGTCGGAGACGGACCCCTCTCCACGCGTCATGCCCAGCGGTGTGGCCTGTACGACGAGCTCGGCATCGACGACATCGACGCCCGACCCCACCCTCCCTGCCTTCCCCGCCAACGCCGCGGCCGCCTCGGCACGTGCCGGTGTCCGGTTCACCACCACCACCTCGGCCGCACCCGCCTCGGCCAGGGCGAGGATCACGGCGCGTGCCGCGCCCCCGGCGCCGATCACGAGGCAGCGACGGGCCCCGGGGTCGAACCCCGCGGCCCGTCGTAGGGCGGCCAGGAACCCCTCTCCGTCGGTGCTGTCTCCGACCAAGGCCCCGTCGCGCCAGGTGACGCAGTTGACCGCGCCGAGCCGGCGCGCCACCTCGGTCGTGTCGTCCATCGCTTCGTAGGCCTGCTCCTTGTGCGGCATGGTGACCGACAGCCCGGCGATCTTCATGGCCCGCATCCCTTCGAGGGCCGCCGCGGTGGACCCGGCACCGACGGGGAAGGCGACCGACACCCAGTCGAGCCCGAGGGCGTCGAAGGCGGCGTTGTGCAGCAGGGGCGACAGTGAATGGGCGATGGGATCGCCGATCACCCCCACAACCGTGGAGGCGGCCGTCGGCCACGTCGGTGAACGTCTGGTCGGCTCCGGCGCGCCTGGCATCGTCGCTTACCCGACGCCCCGGCTCTGGGCCAGGCGCTCGTTGGCCTGCTGTCCGGCGAAAGTGCTCGAGAAGGCCTCGGTGCCGTCCCTCGACACGACCACAAAATAGAGCCACGGGCCCGGCGTCGGGGCCAGGGCGGCTTGAAGCGACGCCTTGTTCGGGAAACAGATGGGTGTGGGGGTCAGCCCGGTGTGGAGGTAGGTGTTGTACGGCGTGTTGAGGGCGAGGTCCGCCGACGTCACCCGACCGCCGTCGCGATGCTCGGAGTAGAGCACCGTGGAGTCCATCTGCAACGGGGTGCCGTGGGACAGGCGGTTGTAGATCACGCGTGCCACCTTGCCGAGGTTCTTCTGGTACACGCCCTCTTTCTGCACGATCGAAGCCACCGTGATCGCCTGGTACGGCGTCTCTCCGAGCGCGGCGGCCTGAGTGGTGAGCCCCACCGAGTCCGCCAGCGTGTTGAACCGGTCGATCATGTCCCCGAGCAGGGTCTCATCGGACTCCCCCGGGACGACGAGATAGGTGCCCGTCCCGACCAACCCGTCGAGGTTCGTCGACCCGCCCGGCTCGTACGGCGACCGCAACGTGCCGGAGTTGGCCAAGGAGAGGAAGTGCGCGGGGTCATGACCCGAGATCTGTCCTACTTGGGTCGCCACCTCGCTGATTGTGAACCCCGGCAAGACCGTTACCGACGAGACGTTGGGCCCCGCCGCCAGAGTGGCCCGGACATCTCCGAAGGACTCGTCTCGACGCAGCAGGTAGGCCCCGGGCTGCACGGCGGGAGTGCCGTGGAGGGTGAGATAGACACGGAACGCGAGCGAACTGTCCACTACGTGTTGGCGGACCAGCGCCGCGGTGATCGTCCCCATCGACGATCCCGGCGTCACGGTGACGACAACCGAAGCTCCCCCGCTCCCGCCCATCTGGCTCTGATACCACGCCACCGCGCCGACGAAGAAGGCCAGCACGACGGCCGCCACCACCGCCACATACAGCCGGCGGCGCCGGTATACCTCGGGCTTGGCCCGTTTGTGCCCACTCGGTCTCGGTGGCGTCCCTCCCTCGGGATTCGTCGATGCGGGGCCATTCGACGCGGGGCCGGGCGACGGCGCGGTGTCGGCCACGGGCGCGCTCGACTTCCCCGGCCTCTCTGGCGCGTCAGGCATCGTCATGTCCGCGCCCGGTGTCGAGCCAGGCCTGGAGCAGCACCGCGGCGGCACTCTGGTCGATGCGCGTGCGCTGGTCTCGCCCTTTGCGACCAGCGTCACGCAACGATCGCGAAGCGCTCACCGTGGTGAGGCGCTCGTCGAAGGTCTCCACCGGGATCCCGCGGGGGGCGAGGAGGCGCGCCAGTTCGTCGGCGTCGGCTTGCGCGGCGTGCGCGGCTGGACCGCGCCGGCCGTTGAGGCTCAGGGGCATGCCCACCACCACCCGACGCGCCCCCACCTCCTCGACCAACGCCGCCAGGGCGGTCCAATGGGTGGTGTCGTCCCCGTTGCGCTCGATCGTGGCGCGCGGTGACGCCAGGGTCCCCGTGCCGTCGGACACGGCCACACCGATGCGGCGCTCGCCGAGGTCGACCCCCACCACCCGCACTGCGCTCAGGCCACCCGCACTGCGCTCAGGCACCGAGCCGACGTCGCGCTTCGGCCAGCAGGGCGTCGATCTTGGCGGCGTCGGATCCCCCCGCCACCGCCACCTCGGCCGAGCCCCCACCGCCCCCACCGACCAGCTGGGCCAGTTCCTTCACCGTGGAACCGGCGTCGATCGATCCGTCACCCGACGCCACGGCCACGCCCACCTTGGACCCGTCCGGCGACCCCGCCACCACCACGACGCGCGCACCGTGACGCCGAATCGCTTGGGCCAGGTCGCGCAGCTGATCGGGGCTGACACCGTCTTGGCGATGGACCACCACACCGTCCTCGGCGAGCTGGGCGAGTCGGGCCGCTTCCTCTTGGAGTCGGGCCCCCTGCATGCGCTGCAATTCCTTCTCAGCCTGTCGTTGACGGTCGAGCACCTTCTGCAAGGCGTCGAGCACACCACCGGGCTCCACCTTGAGCAGCCGGGCCGCTTCGTCGACGGTGCGCCGGCTCTCGCCCAACAAGGCGAGGGAGGTGGGTCCCGTCACGGCCTCGATGCGCCGCACGTTGGACCCGATCGACCCTTCGGACACGACGGTGATGGGGCCGATCATGCCCAATGCGTCGACATGGGTCCCGCCGCAGAACTCCAGAGAGTGTGCCCCGGCGCGTACCACCCGCACGCGCTCGCCGTACTTGTCGTCGAAGAACGCCAACGCCCCGAGAGCCTCTGCCTCGGCCTTCGAGGTCTCGGTCACCTCGACCGACGCGTCGCTCAGGACATCGGCGTTCGCCGCCTGGCTCACCTCCGTCAGCTCTTCGGGACGCAGCGCCTTCGGATGCGAGAAGTCGAAGCGGAGCCGGTCGGGTGCCACCAGTGAGCCCTGTTGGCGGACGTGGTCGCCGAGGACGGCACGCAACGCGCTGTGCAACAGGTGCGTCCCGGTGTGGTGCCGGCGCGTGGCGTTGCGCCGCCCCGCGTCGATGATCGCCAAGGCGTCTTGGAGGGGGAAGAGCTCACCGTCTTCGACGATGGCCCGGTGCACGATGAGGCCGGGGAGCACGGTCTGGGTGTCGAGGACCCGGGCCCGCCCGGATTCGGTGGTGATGACGCCGGTGTCGCCCACCTGGCCGCCGGACTCGGCATAGAAGGGGGTCTGGTCCAACACGATCTCTGCGGTGCCGGGCTGCGCGCCGGCCAGCACCGCCACCACCCGGGCCGGCTCCTCGTCGTGCTCGTAGCCGGTGAAGCGCGTCGGGCCCGACTCGGTGAGGAGCTCCCGGTACACGGTCTCGTCGCCAAGCGCCTGGCGCCGTCGCCGGGCATCGGCGCGAGCCATCTCCCGCTGCGCCGTCATCTCACGCTCGAAGCCCTCGGTGTCGACCTCGACGCCGGCCTCGGCCGCCATCTCCATGGTGAGCTCGATGGGAAACCCGTGCGTGTCATGCAGGCGGAAGGCCGCCTCACCCGAGACCCGGCCCGTTCCGTCGTGCAACGCCTCCTCGAGGATCTGCGAACCCGAGTCGACCGTGCGCCGGAACGCACCCTCCTCGCGCTCGACGGTCTCGGAGATCCGGTCGAGCTCGGTGACGAGCACGGGATAGGTGCCGCCGAGCACATCGGCCACGGCGCTGACCAGTCGCGGCGTGAGATCTTCGACCACACCCAACTGGAAGGCGCGCCGTACCGCCCGGCGGATGACGCGGCGCAGCACATAGCCCCGGCCCTCGTTCGACGGCATCACGCCGTCGGCCACCACCATGGCCATGGCCCGGGCGTGGTCGGCCAGGATGCGGAGGGACACGTCGGAGTGCGGATCGGCACCGTAACGGACCTGGGTGATGTCTTCGGCCACCGCCAGGATGGGCCGGAAGACGTCGGTCTCGAAGAGCGACTCGACCCCCTGGAGCATGGGCAGGTTGCGCTCGAGCCCGGCCCCGGTGTCGATGCTCTTGCCGGGAAGGTCCTCGAGGGTGCCGTCGGACAGCCGGTTGTACTGCATGAACACCAGGTTGTAGATCTCGACGAACCGGTCGGCGCCGCCGTGGGCGGGCCCACCCTCGTCGCCGTGCGTGGGCCCGCGATCGAAGAACAGCTCCGAGGAGGGACCACACGGGCCGGTGCCGCCGTCACCCATCTGCCAGAAATTGTCGTCCCCCAGCGCCTGGATGCGCTGCTCGGGGAAGCCTGCCGCGTCCAGCCATATCTGCTTGGCTTCGTCGTCGGACTCGTGGACGGTGACCCACAACCGGTCGGGGTCGATCCCGAGGACATCGGTCCACAGCTCCCAGGCGAGGGGGATGGCATCGGACTTGAAGTAGTCGCCGAAACTGAAGTTGCCGAGCATCTCGAAGAAGGTGCAATGCCGCTCGGTGGTGCCGATGATGTCGAGGTCGGGGGTGCGAAAACACTTCTGCACCGACGTGGCGCGTCGCCACGGTGGGGTCTCCTCGCCGGTGAAGTACGGCTTGAACGGCACCATCCCCGCGATGGTGAACAGCACGGTGGGATCGTGCGGAATCAGGCTGGCGGAGGGGACGACGGTGTGCCCCCGCGCCGCATAGAACCCGGTGAACGTCGAGCGAAGCTGGTTGGCGTCCATCATCGAACGATCCTACCGGCCGCCTCCGCCCGCCCGGGGCGCCGTGGCGCCGCGATCAGGCCTGCGGCCAGCGAATTCAGTGCCCGTTCAGCGCGGCGCGCGGTCGCGGGCCGACAGGTCGTGCCACAGGTCGTCCTGACGACGCTGGGCCTCGGTCCGGCCCGTGTCCAGAGCATCTCGCACCTTGTGGACCGCACCGCGTTTGGTGCGCTCGGCGATCGAGGCGAGCTCGGTCGCCACCGCCGTGGGACGGACGCGCCGGGACAGGCGTTCGAGGCGCCGACGTGTCCACATGGTGCCGCCGACCCCGAGCGCGGCGCCGGCCGCAAGCCACATCGGCCTGCGGATCACCGCGGCGCCTCGACGTGTCGACGCCGACGTCTCCCTCGATTCGATGCGCCATGCCCGTCGTCGCGCGGCTTGTCGGTGCGGGCATCATCGAGGCGGGGGACATCAGCCGGCCGGGCCCGTCCGTTGCTCGACACCGCATGTCGGGAGTCGATCTTCGGGGGGCGGCCGAAGAACCGCCGCAGCGCGCTGCCCACACCAGTGCTGTAGGCCAGGATCTTCACCACCGGGTTCGAAAAGGCGCGGTAGGCGAGACGCGACGCCGAGTCCACCGTCGACGACACCGCCTCGGCCGAGTCCAGGACGTCACCCACCCGCACCATCTCGGTGGCCGCCTGATCGACGACGACCCGGGCGTCGTGCACCAGGGGCACGGTCTCTCGACGCAGCTCGTCGACGGTCCTACCGAGCTCGCGCACACGTCTGCCCAGCACGACCACGACCCCGACGAGCACGAGCGAGGCCGTCCCCGACGTGATGGCGGCGACCAGCGCGGCGACGTTGTCGGCGGACATGGCCGCGCCATCCTATGGCGCGTGGACTAGTGGGCGCCGATCCCCACCATCGGCTTGGTCAGCCGGATGTTGCCCGTGGAGCCGTAGAACCCGCCGTAGGTTCCGCCGAAGGCGAAGATGCCACCGTCCGAGGCCACCAGCCAGTAGCCGTTGCCGTCGGGGGTGGCGGCCATACCCACCACGGGCTTGGTCAGCCGGATGGCCCCGGTCGACCCGTGGAAGGCGGCGTCGCCGAAGGAGAAGATCCCGCCGTCCGAGGCCACCAGCCAGTAGCCGTTGCCGTCGGGCGTCGACGCCATGCCCACCACGGGCCTGGTGAGCGCGATGGCCCCCATCGATCCGTGGAAGGCGGCGTCGCCGAAGGAGAAGATCCCGCCGTCCGAGGTGACCAGCCAGTAGCCGTTCCCGTCGGGCGTCGACGCCATCCCGACGATGGGCTTGTTCAGTCGGATGTTGCCCGTCGACCCGTGGAACCCGGCGTCGCCGTAGGCGAAGACGCCGCCGTCCGAGGCCACCAGCCAGTAGCCGTTGCCGTCGGGCGTCGACGCCATCCCGACAATGGGCTTGTTCAACTTGATGTTGCCCGTCGACCCGTGGAACCCGGCGTCGCCGAAGGCAAAGATGCCGCCGTCAGAGGCCACCAACCAGTAGCCCTTGGAGGAGGGGGTCGACGCCATGCTCACGACCGGTTGGTTGAGTGACCTGCCCCCCATCGATCCATAGAAACCCATCTGCCCGAACGAGAAGATGCCCCCGTCGGACGCCACGGTCCAATACCCGCGCGGCCCGAGGTAGGTGAAGGGCATGGAGCCGTCGAAGCCGAGCGCGTCGTTCCCCGTCTTCACGATCACCGTGGACGTGGCCCAGCCCCGCGTCGGGGACACCGGTGAGCTCACCGTCACCGACGACGACGTCACCGACCTGATCGTGGCGGGGTTGCCGTTGCCGAAGTCGACTTCGCTCACGCCGCTCAGATTGGATCCCGACACCGTCACCGTGGTGCCTCCCGCGGCCGGGCCCGAGGACGCGGAGATCCCGGTCACGACCGGACACAAACTCGAGGGCGCAGAGCGCAAGCGGCCCACGAGCGCACTGGCGATGGGAGTGCCCAGTCCCGAGGCCAGGTCGTAGCCCGACGTCGCCGGGTAGTACGGGCCCGCCGGGACGCGCGGGGGGTTGCTGGGTAACGAGGCCGCCGGCTGATTGTTACCGACGGTGACGTCGTTGAAGACCGGGCTTCCGCCACATTGCGCCTGGTAGAGCGTGGGGTTGACGAAGCCCACCGGCGACGACTGGCCCTGGTCGGCGAGCGCCGCCAGGGCACCCCACAGCGGAGCGGCCATGCTCGTCCCACCGATCTTCGCCCACCCCCCACTGGCGCACGAGCAGAAGATGGCCAGGCCCGTTCGGGGGTCGGCATCGGCGGCCACGTCGGGCACCTCCCGACATGACAACGTGCCCGCGCCCGAGCTCGTCGGGCACGGCTGTGCCCCGGTGAAGGTGTCTTGTGCCTTGGTGTAGGCGCTCTGGACGCCGGGGCCCAGTTGCCACGCCGGCATGGTCCACGTCGTCGAGTTGCCGCCTCCGCCGGTGCCGCTGAACAGCCCGAGGTTCCATGCCGATTCGCCCGGCGGCGGCCCCAGGGCATTGATCGTGGTCCCGCCCACACCGGTCACCCAGGGTTGTCCCGCCGGGTCGTCGACCTCGAGGCGCGTGTCGTTGGAGCTCGGGAACAGGTAGCAGTCCTCGGACCCTTCGTCACCGGCCGCGGCGACGACGGTCTGGCCCTGGGCCACAGCCTGTTGGAAGATCGATGATTCCGCCTGGAGGTAGGCCGGCGGCAGCTGCGCCTCGCACTGACCCCAGCTCGTGGAGATCACCGCGGGGGGAGAACCACTGTCGACCATGGCGATATACGTGTCGAGGGGGCCGCTGCCTCCGTTGGGCCCGACGTAGACCCTGGCGTTCACACCCGGCGCCATGCCGATCACCATCTCGACGTCGAGCGCCGCCTCGCCCGCCCCGGAACCGGCGTTGGGGTTGGCGTGGTCCACGCTGACCGAGCTCACCGACGCGGTGATGGCCGACCCGTAACAATTCTTGAAGGCGTTGATGTCGGACGGGAGGAAGGGCTCGAGTTCGTAGATGCCCACCGTCACCCCCGAGGCCTCGTTCCCGGAGTAGATGCTCGAGAACGAGTACGCCGATGCCAGCTGGTCGACGGTGAGCGCGTTGGCACTCCCGGGGTTGGACTGGATGGTGTTCGAACAGCCCGCCGTGGGGCTCGGTCCCGAGGCACGGGGAACGGAGCCGGCCCCCGAGGCTGTGGTCGCCGGCGTGGGTGCGGTGGTGCTTGGGACCGAGGCCGAGTCCTTGGGTCGGACCAGCTGAGGCTCGGGCCGGTTGAGGTCGTCGAGGCCCGTCACCCCGTCGAGGGCACCCGCCAGCGCGCCGGGCACGAGCGGCTGGGCGTCGGGAACGCGCACGACGCGCCCCGATGGCAGCCGGTACTGCTCGAGCCCGACGTCGAACGCGTGGTCGATCTGGGCGGCGGTGCCCGAGATCGGGACGATCAGGCCGTCGCCTGACGTCGGGCCGACATCGAGGCCCCGGCCCGAGAGCCATGCCCGCACCGACGCGATGGTGGTCGGGCTCGGTCCGAACGCTGCCGCGAACGTGTCGGGGGCGAGGTAGTGGCGAAACATCGACGATCCCGGGGTCGACACCGACGTGTCGAACGACTCCAGAGCAGCGGGGTCACGCGGTTTGAGCACGACGTCGCCGTGCACCGCGGTCGTCGGTGCCACGGCGCGTAGGGCCCGGGTACCGCGCGGCAGGATCGGGACGCTCTTGGAGTCGCGCACCCACGCGTGGCGCGCCCACGACGAAGGCAGCGCGGCACGCGCCCGCACCGCGGAACCTGCGACCACGGAGCCCGACACGGCCAGGCAGGCGATCACGGCGGCGATCCTCCGCCGATGTCCGGCTCGAATGAGGATCAATGGTTCAGCCTTCTCCGTCCTGGGGATCCGCAGTAGCGCGACGGCGCCGACGCAGTCGTTCTGCGAGCGCCGCCTCGGCGCCGTGATCGCTCGGCTCGTAGTAGACGCGGCCGGCCACCTGAGGAGGACGGTAGTCCTGTTCCACCCACCCCCGGGGGTCGTCGTGCGGGTACCGGTACCCCTCGCCGTGGCCGAGCTCGGTCGCCCCCCGGTAATGGGCGTCGCGGAGGTGGGCAGGGACGTCGGCCCGAGGACCGGCCCGTGCATCCTCGCGGGCTCGACCGAGAGCGGTGGTGACCCGGTTCGACTTGGGCGCGCAGGCCAGGTAGACGACGGCCTGGGCCAGGTTGAGCTGGGCTTCGGGGAGCCCCACGAACTCCACGGCCCGGGCCGCGGCGTCGGCCACCACGAGTGCCATGGGGTCGGCCATCCCGACGTCCTCACTGGCCAGGATCACCAGGCGCCGGGCGATGAACCGGGCGTCCTCTCCCCCTTCGAGCATGCGGGCGAACCAGTACAGCGCGGCATCGGGGTCCGACCCTCGCAGCGCCTTGATGAGGGCGCTCACCTGGTCGTAGTGGGCGTCGGGCCCCTGGTGCAGGAGCCGACCCGCCCGGGCCCGCTCGACAACGTCGGTGGTGATGGGCCCGTCCCCGGCCAGGGACAGCGCCACCTCCAGGGTGCCAAGGGCGGCCCGGGCGTCCCCGTCGGCCACCGACACCATGGCGGTCACGGCGGCGTCGTCGGCGCGAGCCTCCTCGGCCTCGAGCCCCCGTCGGATCACCTCGGCGAGATCGGCGTCGGCGAGCGGCTCCAGGCGCCACAACGTGGCCCGGCTGAGCAGGGGCGAGTTCACCGCGAAGAAGGGGTTCTCGGTGGTGGCGCCGATAAGCACCACCAAACCTTCTTCCACCGCGGGCAAGAGGGCGTCCTGCTGGGACTTGTTGAACCGGTGGACCTCGTCGATGAAGAGGATGGTCCCCCGACCTTGCTCACCGAGCAGCCGACGTGCGTCGTCGATCGCCCCTCGCACGTCGGCCACCCCGGCATTGACAGCGGAGAGGGGCACGAAGGTCTTCGCCGTCGTCGCCGCCACGACCTGGGCGAGCGTGGTCTTCCCCGTTCCCGCCGGTCCCCACAGGATCGCCGAGGTGAGGCGGTCCTGCTCGATGAGGACCCGGAGCGGGGCATCGGGCGCCACCAGGTGGCGCTGGCCCACGATGTCGTCGAGGGTGCGGGGTCGCAGCCGCGCCGCCAGGGGGGCGCGTTGGCGGAGCCGGTCCGCAGCCGCCTGGGCGAAGAGGTCGGTCTCGCCCGAGGGGGGTCGGCGCGCCATATCTGTCCCCGCTCCCCGGTCGCCCGGCGCCGGGCTCAGTCGCCCGCGGGCGTGACGCGCAGGCCCAACTCGCGCAGGGCGCGCTCGGACAACGCCTTGGGCGCGCCGGTCATGGGATCGGTTCCCGACTGGGTCTTCGGATAGGCGATGACTTCTCGCAGGTTGTCCTCCCCCGACAACACCGCCACGAATCGGTCGACCCCCACGGCGAACCCCCCGTGCGGGGGGGCGCCGTAACGGTACGCCCCCAACAAGAAGCCGAACCGGGCCTCGGCCTCCTCCGGAGGGATGCCCAGCGCGTCGAAGACACGACGCTGGATGTCCTCGCGGTGGATACGGATCGATCCCGACCCGAGCTCCCAACCGTTGAGGACGAGGTCATAGGCCTGGGAACGGACCCGGGCCGGATCGGACCGGAGCAGGTCGAGGTCATCGGGATGCGGCATCGTGAACGGGTGGTGGGCCGATCGGGGGTTGCCGTCCTCGTCGGTGCCGTCGAAGAGGGGGAACTCGGTCACCCACAAGAACCGTCGCTCGCCCTGGCCCACCGGGGGGCGACCGAGATCGAGCCGCACCTGGCCGAGCACCTCGCACGCCGTGCGCCACTCATCCGCGACGACGAGCACGAGATCCCCCGACACCGCGCCGGTCGCCGACACGATGCCGGATCGCTCCGCATCGGACAGCACCTTGTCGAGCGGCGACGTCAATGCCACCGGCGCGTCCGAGGTCACCTTGAACCAGGCCAGTCCCTTGGCGCCGAGCTCCTTGGCCCGATCGACGAGGCCGTCGAGCCGGTTCCGACCGAGCGCTGCGCCCTCGGGCACGCGCACCGCCTTCACACACGGAGCCGCGAAGGCCCGTACCTGCGTTGCGGAGAAGACCTCGCCGAGATCGACGAGCTCCATCCCGAAACGCAGATCAGGCTTGTCGACGCCGAACCGGTCCATGGCGTCGTGCCACGTCAGGGTTTCGATGGCCGAGGGCGCCTCGCCCACGGCAGCCTCCGTGGCTTCGACCACGGCCACGGTGATGGCGTCTTGGACGTCGCGCTCGGTCACGAACGACGCCTCGATGTCGAGCTGGGTGAACTCGAACTGACGATCGGCCCGCAGGTCCTCGTCCCGGAGGCACCGTGCGATCTGGAAGTAGCGGTCCATGCCCGCCACCATGAGCAGCTGCTTGGCGATCTGGGGGCTCTGGGGCAGCACGTAGAACTTGCCCCGATTCAACCGTGACGGCACCGCGAACTCGCGCGCACCCTCGGGGGTGGGGGTCCACAACAGCGGCGTCTCCACCTCGCAGAACCCCTGGCGCACCATGGCGGCCCGCATGGCGCCGAGCACCCTCGAGCGCAGCCGCAGGTTTCGTTGCATGCGGGGACGGCGCAGGTCCACGAACCGGTACCGCAGGCGCACGGACTCGTCGACCTCGGCCCGGTCGTCGACCGGGAACGGGGGCGGTTCGGCTTCGGACAGGACCTCGACGACACAGTCGGTGAGCTCGACCTCACCGGTGGGCAACTCGGGGTTGACCGTGCCCTCGGGGCGCAGCCGCACCGTTCCCTCGACGCGCACCACCCACTCGCTGCGCACGTCCACCGACCCGTCGACCACGCACTGGACGGTCCCGCTGTGGTCGCGCAGGTCCAGGAACGACAGGTGCTCGCCGTGCTCACGTCGTCGGCCCACCCAGCCGCACAACGCCACGCGCGCCTCGACGTGCTCGGGTCGGAGCTCGCCGCACAGATGGGTCCGCATCCCCGTCGTGGAAGTCACTGGTCTTCTTTCGTGTGTGTCGTCGTCCGCACCGCCAACCAATCGACCACCGACGCCCGGGGCACAGCCTCTTGGGGCCCTTCGTGGCGCAGGGGCCTCGCCGTCACGATCTGCGCGGCGAGCTCCTCGGCCCCCACGATGAGCGCGTACCGAGCTCCCGAGCGGTCCGCCTGCTTGAGCTGGGACTTGAGCGAACGGCCATCGTAGGCGCGCACCGCCCCCAGCCCGGCCCGCCGCAACTCGGCGCACAGGGAGCGGGCCGAGGTCCCGCCGGTCACGTCGACGACGAACGCCTCGGGGAGCGGGGGGTCGACTGCGAACACTCCTTCGGCGTCACACGCCAGCAGCAGACGTTCGATGCCGATACCGAAACCGATGCCGGGGCTCGACGACCCCCCGATGGCCTCGGCCAGCCCGTCATAGCGTCCACCCCCGCCGATGGCGTTCTGCGCGGAGCTGAGTGACGTCGCCGCGAACTCGAAGGTGGTGCGGGTGTAGTAGTCGAGACCACGCACGAGACGCGGCTCGAGCCGATGGGTCACGCCGAGCTCGTCGAGACCGGCGCGCACCCGGGCCAGGTGGGCGGCACAGCCGGCGTCGAGGTAGTCGGTGATGCGCGGCGCCCCCTCGGTCACGGCCCGGCACTCGGGGCGCTTGCAGTCGAGGACCCGCAGGGGATTGACACCGAAACGTTCGCGGTGCTCGTCACACAGCTCCTGTGCGTGCTCTCCGAGGTAGGCGACCAGAGCGGCGACATAGACCGACCGGCACTCCCCGCACCCCATGGAGTTCAGCGCCAGGTCGACCTGGCGGAGCCCCAACCAGCGGTAGAGGTCCGCGGCCAGGGTCACGACCTCGACATCGACGTCGGGATCGTCGGTGCCGAGCACCTCCACCCCGAGCTGGTGGTGCTGCTTGTACCGGCCGGCCTGGGGACGCTCGTAGCGGAACGCCGGGGTGAGGTACCACGCCTTCCACGGCACCGGCGGGTGGTGCTGGACGTAGGCCCGCACCACCGATGCGGTGCCCTCGGGGCGCAGAGCCACCTCACGTCCACCTCGATCGGTGAACTCGTACATCTCCTTGCGCACCACGTCGCTCTCGTCCCCGATGCCGCGCCGGAAGAGTTGGGCGTCTTCGAACATAGGGTTGACCACGAGGCCAAAGCCCGCCAGCCGGGCCCGACGGGCGAACTCCGCCACGAGCCGCTCCCAACGGGCCGACTCGGGCCACAGCACGTCGTGGGTGCCCGCGGGGGCGCGCAGCGGCGCCGGGTGATCGCCCACCTCGAGCTCAGCCTTTCCGGCCGGGCAGGGTGCGGAACGCGTCGAACACGCCGTCGAGGTGCTTGAGCGAGCTGATGAGCGACTCCAGGTGCCCGGGGTCGGCCAGCTCGACGTCGAAGTTCATACGGCTGACGCGATCGGGCGAGGTCTGCGAAGAAGACGACACGATGTTGAGGTGGTGTTCGGACACCACCCGGGTCACGTCCGACAAGAGGCGCGAGCGGTCGAAGGCGAGCACCTCCACCGAGGCCACGAACACCGTGGTGCCCTCGCGGTCCCACTCCACCTCGATGAGCCGTTCTTCGCCTCCCGCCGCCAGCGCGGTTGCGTTGGCGCAGTCGGCCCGGTGCACGCTCACCCCACGCCCGCGGGTGACGAACCCGACGATCTGGTCACCGGGCACCGGAGTACAACAACGCGACAGCCGCACCATGACGTCGTCGAGTCCTTCGACGTAGACACCCACCGGCGACCCCCGCCGGGTGCGTGTCCGCAGGCCGGGGCCGACGGTGGTGGGGAGCTGCTCCTCGCCTCCCCCGCCGCGCAGGTCACGCGCCAGACGCTGGGCCACCGATCGCGCCGAGACGTGACCGTCGCCGATCGAGGCGTGGAGCGCGTCGAGGTCCACGTAGTTCATGGCGGCCGCCAGGCGCTCGAGCGCGTTCGACGCGGCCAGCTTCTGTACCGGCAGCCCCTCACGGCGAAGCGCCTTCGTGAGCTCCTCGCGCCCGGTCTCCATGGCGTCTTCCCGACGCTCGCGCGAGAACCACTGCCGGATCTTGTTGCGGGCCCGGGGCGAGGCCACGATCTGGAGCCAGTCGCGCGAGGGGCCGGCGGAGGGAACCTTGGACGTGATGATCTCGACGGTGTCCGCCGACTGCAGCGGCGTGTCGAGCGGGATCAGCCGACCGTTCACTTTGGCACCGATGCAACGATGTCCCACTTCGGTGTGGATGGAGTACGCGAAGTCGATCGGCGTCGAACCGGCCGCCAGGGCGATGACCTTGCCCTTGGGCGTAAAGACATAGACCTCGTCCTGTTCGAGGTCGAGCTTCAGGGTCTCGAGGAACTCCAGGGGGTCGATGGTCTCCTGCTGCCAGTCCACGATGCGCTGGAGCCACGCCATCTCGGCGGTGGTGGTGGCTGCCCCGTCCTTGGACTGCTCCTTGTACCCCCAGTGTGCGGCGATGCCGTACTCGGCCCGTCGGTGCATCTCGTTGGTCCGGATCTGCACCTCGATGGGCTTGCCCTCGAGGCCGATCACGGTGGTGTGCAGCGACTGGTAGAGGTTGAACTTCGGGCTGTTGATGTAGTCCTTGAAGCGACCTTGGACCGGGCTCCAGATGGCGTGGATCGAACCCAACGCGGCCCAACAATCCTTCTCGGACTCGACGATCACGCGCAGGCCGACGAGGTCGTGGATCTCGGCGAACTCCTTGCCGCGCACCACCATCTTCTCGTAGATGCTCCACAGGTGCTTGGGACGACCCGTCACATCGGCCTTCACCCCCGACGCGCCCAGCCGCTCGCGCACCGCCACGAGGACACGGGCCAGGTACTCGTCGCGCTCGGGGGCGCGGGTGGCGACCATCTGCTCGATCTCGGCGTAGCGCTTGGGGTGAAGCGTCGCGAAGGCCAGGTCCTCGAGCTGCCACTTGAGCTCCTGGATCCCGAGCCGGTGGGCCAGCGGCGCGTAGATGTCGAGGGTCTCCTGCGCGGTGCGGCGCTGTTTCCACTCCGGCATCACCGCCACGGTCCGCATGTTGTGGAGACGGTCGGCGAGCTTGATGACGAGCACCCGCCAGTCCGTCGCCATGGCCACGAGCATCTTGCGCACCGTGGCGGCCTGCTGGGCCTCTTTGGAGTCGAACTGCAGTCGGTCGAGCTTGGTCACCCCGTCGACGATGGCGCCCACCTCGGGACCGAACTCCTCGGTGACGAGCTCGAGGGTGAGCCCGGTGTCCTCCACGGCGTCATGGAGCAGGGCCGAGGCGACAGACCGGGCGTCGAGGCCCAGTTCGGCCACGATGGTGGCCACGGCCACCGGGTGGGTGATGTAGGGCTCTCCGGTCTGGCGGAGCTGGCCCAGATGCGACTGCTCGGCGACCTTGCCGGCCCGGACGATCAGCTTGCGGTCTGCGGCGCTGGACCTGGGCCGGCGGGCGTCGTAGGCCGCCAGCACACCCCCCACCAGGTCGTCGAGCATCGCCGGCCGGCGGAACGGAGCAGCCAGACGCTCGACGGTGACCACCTACTCACCGTACCTGGCGGACCGACCCACAGGGCACCCAACGCTGCGATGTGGCGCGCCCCGGGCGGCGCCTAGCGGCGCTTGCCGCCCTTCTTCGC
>JADGOL010000227.1 GCA_017882995.1 Acidimicrobiales bacterium
ACGACGACATGCGACCGGGCGCCTACCAGGTCAAGCCCCGGCTCGAGGACATGGACATCAACCATGTCGAGGCGTCGCTGTGCTTCCCGACCTTCCCGCGCTTTTGCGGACAGACCTTCACCGAGGCCGCCGACAAGGACCTCGGTCTCTTGTGCGTGGAGGCCTACAACGACTGGATGGTCGACGAGTGGTGCGCGGAATCGGCCGGCCGGCTGATCCCGTTGTGCCTCATCCCGCTGTGGGACGCCAAGCTCGCCGCCGCCGAAGTGCGGCGCAACGCGGCGCGCGGGGTCAAGGCGGTGTGCTTCAGCGAGATCCCGCCCTTCCTCGGGTTGCCGTCGGTGCACGACCCCGACAACTACTGGGACCCGTTCTTCGCGGCCTGTGCCGAGACCAACACCGTGGTCAACATGCACATCGGCTCGTCGTCGAAGATGCCGTCGACCTCCGCCGATGCCCCGCCCGCGGTGGGGTCGACGCTGACGCACACCAACGCCACCTTCTCGTTGGTGGACTTCTTGTTCTCCGGGGTCCTCGTGCGCTTCCCGACTCTGATGCTGGCCTACTCCGAGGGCCAGATCGGCTGGATCCCCTACATCCTCGAGCGGGCCGACAAGGTGTGGGAGGAGAACCGGGGCTGGGGCGGGGTGGCCGACAAGGTCCCCGAGCCGCCCTCGACCTACTTCCGTCGCCAGGTCTACGGGTGCTTCTTCGACGACGCGCACGGCCTGCGCTCGGTCGAGGAGATCGGTGTCGACAACATCACCTACGAGTCCGACTACCCGCACTCGGATTCCACCTGGCCACACACCAAGGAGATCGCCGAGCGCCAGATGGCGCATCTCGACGACGACACGCGCCGCAAGATCGTCCGGGGCAACGCCATCCGGCTCTTCGGGCTCGACTACCTGGCTCCGTAGGCCTCGGACGTGGACCTGCGCTACTCGGAGAGCGAGGAGTCCTTTCGTTCCGGGTTACGGGAGTGGCTGGCCGAGGTCCTGGCGAAGCTCCCTCCGAAACCGTCGCACCTCGACTGGCCCGGACGCCGCGCCTACGACACGACGTGGCAGCGGATGCTCTTCGACGCCGGCTACGCGGGCATCGACTGGCCGGTGGAGGGTGGTGGCCGCGGTGCGAGCCCGGTCGAACAGCTCATCTACCTCGAGGAGCTGGAGCGTGCCCATGCACCGTATGTCGGGGTGAACTTCGTCGGCCTGCTCCATGCCGGGCCGACGGTGATCGTGGAGGGCACTCCCGAGCAACGGGCCCGGTTCCTCCCGCCCATCCTGCGAGGCGACGAGGTGTGGTGCCAGGGGTTCTCCGAGCCCGGCGCGGGGAGCGATCTGGCGTCGCTGCGCACCAGGGCCGAGCGCGACGGGGACGAGTACGTCGTCACGGGACAGAAGATCTGGACGTCACATGCCGAGGTGGCGGACTTCTGTGAGCTCCTCGTGCGCACCGGGCCCGAGGACAGCCGTCACCGCGGCATCACGTGGTTGATCCTGCCCATGGACCGTCCCGGCATCGACTTCCGGCCGCTGCGAACCATCGCCGGGTCCACCGAGTTCGGCGAGTTGTTCCTCGACGGGGTACGCGTCCCTGTCGCCAACCGACTCGGCGACGAGAACGACGGCTGGCGCGTCACCATGACGACCCTGAGTTTCGAGCGCGGCACCGCCTTCGTGGGGGAAGTGCTCCAGTCCATGGAGTTGCTGCGGGGGTTACGAGCCATCGCGCAGAGCACCGGTGCGTGGGACGAGGCGTCGGTGCGTCGCCGGGTCGGCCATCTCGGTGCCGAGCTCGACGCCTTGTGGGCGCTGGCCCGGCGCAATGTCTCCCAGGCGGCGCGCACGGGCGTGCCCGGGATCGGCGGCAGCGTGTACAAGCTGGCGCTGTCGGAGTTACGCCAGCGCATCGCCGATCTCGGGATGGACCTGGCCGGCTCGGCGGGGTTGGTGTTCGGTGACATCCCCGGCGCCCGCAACGGACCCGTCGGGAACCTCGAGATCGTGAGCACCTGGGTGCACAGCTTCTCGCGGACCATCGCGGCGGGGACTTCGCAGATTCAGCGCAACATCATCGCCGAGCGGATCCTCGGCCTGCCCAAGGGCTAGACGGACCATGGACTTCGAGCTGTCCGAGGACGAGGTCGCGCTGGCCGACGGGATGCGTCGGCTGTGCGCGGGGCGATTCCCTCTGGACCGGATCCGGGCCGCCGAGGGCGAACGCGTCGTCATCGACCCATCGGGATGGTCCGAGCTCGCCGACGCCGGGGTGTTCTCGTTGCGGTTGGCCGAGGACGCCGGAGGCCTGGGCCTCGGGACCGCGGCCGCCGCGGTCGTGTTCGAGGAGCTCGGTCGGGCGCTGGTGCCGGGGCCGATCCTCGCCTCGCACCTCGCGGCGGGATTGGTCGAGGGCGCCGCGGACGGCAAGGTCATGGTGGGGGCGGTGCACAAGCCCCGCGCCCATGGGGCGGCCCCGGTGGTGATCGAGCACCTCGGTTCGCTGGGCGCGCTGGTGGTGGTAGGCGACGACGCCCTGGCGCTGCTCGACCCCGCCGCCCTCGACGCCGTGGCCGTCGACCGTTCGCTCGACCCGCTGACGCCGTTGTGGCGGGTGGACCATCTGCCCGCCGGCGACGCGGTGGGTGGCCCCGATGACGCGGCGCGGTGGCGGCGAGACGCTTCGGTCCTCGGGGGCGCCCTCCTCGTGGGACTGGCCGCCGCCACCGTCGACCTGGCCGTGGCCTATGCCAAGGAACGCCGGCAGTTCGGCAAGCCCATCGGGTCGTTCCAGGCCGTGAAGCACCTGTGTGCCGACATGCTGGTTCGTTCGGAGGTGGCTCGGGCCGCGGTGCACGCCGCCGCGGTGACGATCGACCAGCCCGACGTCGGCGACGCCCTGCGTGCCGCCGCCGGGGCGGGGTTGCTGGCGGTCGAGGCCGCCATGGCCAACGGCAAGACGTGCATCCAGGTGCACGGGGGCATGGGGTTCACGTGGGAGGTGCCCGCGCATCTCTATCTCATGCGGGCCCGGGTGCTCGCCGACGAGCTCGAGGGGTCCGACACGCTGGCCGAGCTCGTGGCCGAGCGCTACTGATCGACAGCGACAGAGGGGGCGGATCGTGACAGAAGATGCACAGCAGACGCGGGCGGCGCCGGTGCAGATCATCCCCGACGGGAAGGTCGTCTTCGGCATCCAGTTGCCCATCCAGTCGCAGTCCACGATCTACGTGGAGGACTGGGAGCTCGACTCCGGCCCCGCCGAGCTCGCCAAGGTGGCGCGCCAGGCCGAGGACAGCGGCTTCTTCTACGTGGCGGTGTGCGACCACACCGCCATCCCGCGCCGGTTGGCGGGGGCCATGAGCACGACGTGGTACGACACGATCGCGACGTTGGGATGGTTGGCGGGGATCACCACCCGGATCCGGCTCATGAGCCACGTCTACATCGCGGCGCAGCGTCACCCGTTGCGGGCCGCCAAGGAATTCTCCACCCTCGACGTCCTGTCCGGTGGCCGCGTGATCATCGGCGTGGGAGCCGGGCACGTCAACGAGGAATTCGACCTCTTCGGGCCGCCCTTCGACGAGCGCGGGGGCGGGCTCGACGAAGCCATCGACGCCATGGCGGCCGCGCTCCGCGACGAGTACCCGACCCTGGCCGGCCCGCGCTGGCCGGCGACCGACCTCGGCGCCACGCCCCGGCCCGTCCAACAGCCGAGGCCCCCGATCTGGGTGGGAGGGTCCTCTCGTGCCGCGTTGCGCCGGGCCGCGCAGCGCGGCGACGGCTGGCTCCCCCAGACGGTCCGTCGCAGCGACATGCGCGACCAGGTGGCCCAGCTCAAGGAGCTGCGCCACGACCTGCGCGGGGGAGCGCCCATCGAGATCGGCGGGTTGGCCGGCGTGTTCCACGTCGGGGAGCCCGACCGTGAACTGCCCCGGGGGACGGTGTCGGGGAGCCCCGAGCGCATCGCCGAGAACCTGGCCGAGCTGATCGAGATGGGTGTGTCGCATATCCAGATGCGGTTCCCCAGCCGCTCCCTGGAGGAGCTCTGCGACCAGATCGCCGCCTTCGGCGAGCAGGTGGGACCGCTCCTGTCGCGCTGACGCCTGCCGGCTGCACCTCGGTGCGCCGAGACCGGACGATCTGGGGATCATCGGGAACGTTTCACCCTCCTCGTGCGTCTCAACCCATGGCAGGGCCCGAGGACGCATCCGCCGGATGCGCGGTGCTCGTCGGGAGGTGCGGGGGAGATGCAGCCAAAGACGATGCGGGTGGCGGGTGTGATCGGAGTCACCGCCGCGTTGGCGGTCGGCGGGGCGGGGCTCGGGCTGGCGGTGTCGAACTCGACGACAACACCAACGAGGTCGACATCCGCGCCCTGTGCGAGCTCGGCGCCGAAGCTCACCGTGCAGGGGACCGGGAACGCCTCGGCGACCCCCGACGTGCTGACCGTGGCGGTGGACATCGATGTCACCGATCCCAACGCCCAGGCTTCGCTCGTCGATGACAACACCAAGGCGGCTGCGGTCACGACCGTGCTCGAGCAAGGCGGTGTCGCCGCCAAGGACATCCAGACCTCGAACGTCTCGATCCAACCCCGGTACAACCTGGCCGGGGCGATCAACGGTTACGAGATGACGAACACCTTGACCGCCGAGCTCCACAACTTCGCCACGGCGGGCTCGGTGCTCGACGCCCTGACCGCGGCAGGGGGGAACGCCACGCGGATCGACTCGGTGACCTTCTCGATCCAGGACCCGAGAAAGATCGAGGACACAGCCCGCACCGACGCCGTCCACCAGGCCGTGAGCCATGCCCGTTCGATGGCCCTTGCCGCCGGAGAGCGCCTCGGTCCGGTGTGCTCGCTCAGCGACGACTCGTCATCTGGCTACGCCCCGTCTGCCTTCGGCGCCCAAAAGGCTGCCAGCGCGGCGGGCGCGGTGCCGCTCCAACCCGGGACGCAGCAGGAATCAGCGCAGATCACCCTCGTCTACGCGTTGGAACAGCCCCCCGCCCGAGCCTGACCTCAGCCGCGGGCGCAGCCCCATGGTGGTGAGGGCGGGAAACAGCCGCGCTCAGTCGGGGCCATTTCCCGCGGGCAATTCTCGGTCCCGCATGTATTTGTGCCCGCAAAAGAATGCGGTGAAGGTGTGATTCTCGATCTCCGGACAAGACCACGGGGTCACCCCGAGTGACGTGGTCCGGGAGCCGATCGAGGGCGGCCGCACGGTTCAAGCTCGAGCTGAGACGGGTCGATGAAATGGACCATGCCAGGAGAGGGCCCGGGTCATGGGTGACGCGATCAGGTCGATCTTGGTCATCACGGTGGTCCTGTTAGTCTCCGACGTCTTGGCCATCGAGAAACCCGGCCACATGTTGCGCAAGAGCATTCCGAAGTCGGTGGAGTCGATCCGTGTCGCGGTGGAAGAGCGCACCGCAGACGCACTCGGCACGTGACGACGGCTGGCCGGCCTGTACTGGCCCTTGTCCACGGCGAGGGTTTGGGCATGCCGATGGCGCTGGTGGAGTCGGCGGACGCGGCGGGGTGCGACCTCGTTTGGGTCATCGATTCGAGCGCGGTGACATCGGAATGGTTCCTCGTGCTTCTGCGCAGGCTGGGCACGACCATCGACATCGCGGGTATGTCCGACGATGAAGCAGCCGACGCACTGCGGCCGTGCCGACCAGACGGCATCATCGCGTATGCGGACTCGCTGATCCCTACCGCTTCGGCTCTGGCAGCCCGGCTCGGGCTCGAGTACCACGACAGTGCCACCACGGCGCGACTCACAGACAAGTTCACCCAGCGTCAAGCTCTGCACGACGGCGGACTGCCCGTGCCGCGCTTCGTTGTCGTCCCCCCGAATCCGACACTCCACGACGTCGAAGCCGTGGTGGAGGGAGTCGACTTCCCGGTCGTGCTCAAACCCCGTCGCGGGGCCGGGAGCAAGAACACCGTCCTTGTCCGCGACGCGGCGGAACTCCGGGTGGTGCTCGCCGACTCGGGCACGTCCGACAGTGCTTCGGAACCATCGATCGTCGTGGAAGAGTACTTTCCCGGTGCATCACCACCCCCCAGCCCGCATTTCGCCGACTACGTAACGGTCGAGAGTGTCGTCGCGGCCGGGCAGATCAGTCACGTGGCGGTGGCCGGGCGCTTTCCGCCGGCCGAGCCGTTTCGCGAGTCGGGCTTCTTCATCCCGAGTGACTTCTCCAAGTCAGATCTGAGAGACGTGCTCGGCGTCGCCACCATGGCCGTCTCGGCGTTGGGGATCCGCACCGGGTTTCTCAACACCGAGATCAAGATGACCCCAAGTGGTCCGCGAGTCATCGAGGTGAACGGACGGCTCGGCGGCAGTGCCCCGGCCATCATGGCCCAAGCGGCCGGCATCGACCTGTTGGAGCTGTCCCAGCGGGTGGCTCTGGGTGAGCACATCGTCTTCGACGAGCTCGTCCCCACCGATCGTGTGGGCTACCTCTTCTACGTGCAGGCGCCGCAGGGGGCGAGCCATGTGACGAGCGTGGAGGGGCTCGACCGGCTGGGGGCTCACCCCGGCGTGGACACCGTCTTCCTCAACCGTCAGCCCGGGGACGAGGTCGATTGGCGAAGAGGCAGTCAAGACTTCGTGCTCTCCGTGCTCGGCGCGGCCCCCGACCACAAGGGGGTACTCGATGTGAAGAGGTTCATCGATGAGGAAGTCACGATTGCGTATACGTGAGATCGGCGTGGCTCCTGGCACCGAAGCTCTACCGAGCCGCAGGGCCCGCACGGACAGCCCCTAACCTTTCCTTTCATCGAAGCTTGCTCACCGAGGTGTTGAAACGTGCCGGTTAATCGAGCCGAGGTAGTGGACGCGGCGATACGCATCAAGGGCCTGGTCAGAGCGACGCCTGTTCTCAAGGTCGAGGATCTCGATGCATACGTCGGTTGTCAGCTGTTCCTGAAAGGCGAACATCTCCAGGTCAGCGGCTCGTTCAAGTTTCGAGGTGCGACGAATGCCGTTCGTCTGCTGGCAGAGAGGCATCCCGACGCGATCGCCACGGGGGTGGCCACCGATTCTTCGGGTAACCACGGGGCCGCTCTGACGCGCGCCGCCTTCGAGCTCGGAATCCCTGCATTTGTCGTCATGCCTCGTGGCGCCTCGCCGGCCAAACGAGCCCTGGTACGACGCTACGGGGGGCAGATCATCGATTGCGCACCAAGCGACGAATCACGCAAGAAGGCGCTCGAGCGCGTGATCCAAGAGACGAAGGCGACCGAGATTCCCTCGGCGAATCATCCGTGGATCATTGCTGGTGCCGGTACGGCCGCCCTCGAGCTCGTCCATGAGGTTCGGGGACTTGATGCCGTAGTCGTCCCTGTCGGAGGGGGCGGCTTATTGGCAGGAACTGCTCTTGCGCTTCGTTCTCGGCCTCGCATCCGTGTGCTCGGCGCAGAACCGGCCGGGGCGGCCGATGCAGTCGCGGCGCTCGAAATTGGGCACCTCGTGGATCTGCGACCACGTGTGACGATTGCGGACGGATTGCTCGTGAGTCTGAAGCAGCTGCCGTTTGAGATCATCAAGAGCAGTTCGGCCACCATTCTGCCCGTAGAGGACGACCAACTCCTGGAAGCGCTGGGCGAAGTATGGAGCCGGACCAAACAACTCATCGAGCCCAGTTCGGCGATCGCGGTGGCCCTCGTTCGCCATCTCGTGAATCATCGTGTTCTTGGTCCTGATTCTCGTGTTGGCGTCATCATTTCGGGAGGCAATGCGGCCATCCGCCTGGCACGAAGTCGTCCTCTTGTGTATTCGTGACCGTGTTCATGCCACGGCCCGGTGGTCAGGCGCTTTGTCGGTTGCTCGATACCTCGAGGACCGCAGCCCTGATGTTCGCAACCGACTGGAAGGTGTTCTTGCGCAGCAAGTTGTCGGGTATCTCGATCTCGAACTCATCTTCGAGGGCGAGCATCACGTTGACCGTGCTGTGCGACGTCAAGCCGACCCGGTAGAGGTCGTCGTCATCTCTGAGCTCGGTCGCGTCCACCGACAAGCGCCCGTAATCGGCCAGGATCGACCGGATCGACTCGTCCATTGCCCGGACAATACCCGGGCGGGGGGTTTCGGACCTGGGGGTGGCGCGCCGGGGCCCGCATCACCGACCGGTGGCGGCACCGCGAGGCCTCCCGCCAGGGCGGAGGGCCCCGGAAGGTCCTAGTGTGACGGCCCATGCTCTTCCTGCACGAGGTTCATCAGGTCAAGGGGGCGGCCGAGGAGGAATTCGAGTCGGCGTTCCGTGACGAGTGGATGCCGACGCTGGCCAAGTCCGCCGACGCCCGGTTGCTGTGGTTCTGTCACCATGCGCATGGGAGCGGGCCGGCCTACAACGTCGTCACCATCACCGCCCTGAACGACGGCGCGGCGTGGGAGGACCTGGCCCGCCGCGTCCAGCGGGGGGACTTGAAGGAGTGGGCCCGCCATGTCGACGAGCTGCGCCACGGCGTCACCGGGAAGCTCCTCTTCGGTGTCCACTGGTCGCCTATGGCGGACCTCGACCTTTCCACCGTGCCCACCGACGGCGCCACCCACGAGCTCTCGCTCTACATGGAGGACACCGGCCATCCCCACGCCCCCATCGACGACTACGTCGAGTTCTGGGGGACGGGCTACTACGGGCCGATGAAGGAACGGGCTGCGAACCTTCTCGACATCCAGGCCGTCTTTCAGGTCGCCTTCGGTGCGGGCCTGCGCAAGGAAGCGATCCTGATGCAGAAGATCGTGAACCACCAGGTGCTCATGTACCTGCTCACCCACGACACCGACCCCGCCCATCGCCGGCCCGGCGAGTTCATGCACGACGCGCTGGCCTTTCGCGACCAGTGGGAGAGCAAACTCCTCCGCACGAGCAGCTGGTCGCCGCTGCACTGACCCGGGCGGTTACCCCGGCGACCTCTGTCCCGGTCCGTTACGCTCGATCCGTGACCCGGACGTCGCGGCGGCGGTCGCCGAAGAGCCTCCTCGTCCTGGGCGCGCTGGCCATCGCCCTCAGCGTTTTCGGCGCACCCACCGCCGCGAGCGCCAGCCCCACCAACGTGAAGGCCTTCATGACCCTCTACGGCTGGGCCGACAACTCCCCGCCCGGCCCCGCCATCGCCCATCCCTGCCTGCACAGTTCCGCCGGTGGCGTCGGGACGTTCTCCAACCCCGTCACCTTCGCCACCGACGTGAGCGAGCTGGCGTGGTGCCAGGTCATCTACGTCCCGTACATGAAGCGGTACTTCATCCACGAGGACGAGTGTTCGGAATGCGACAGCGACTGGGCCCGGTTCCACCTCTACCGGTTCGACATGTGGGCGGGCGGCGACGCCAACTCGCGCCAGTCTCCGGAGAAGAAGGCATTGCGCGCCTGTGAGAGCACGTGGACGCGTGCCGACTCGGTCACCGACCCCGCCAACCCGACCATCATCGTCGACCCACCATCGGACTTGCCCGTGACGACGGCGCCCGTCTTCTCGGGGCCGACGAAGTGCTGGACGCCCATCACGGTGACCAATCCCGGCAAGCAGACGGCGTCGGTCGGTGTGGCGGTGAACGTGGCTGTCCATGCCACCGACGCGGCGCCGACCGAGACCTTCGCCTACCACGCCACCGGCCTCCCCGCCGGCCTGTCGGTCAATGCCGCCTCGGGCGTGATCTCGGGTCGCCCGACAGTGCGGGGCAAGAAGCACGTGACCGTGACGGTCTCCGACTCGGTCGACTCGGCCGCGGTCAGCCT
>JADGOL010000228.1 GCA_017882995.1 Acidimicrobiales bacterium
GACCGATGCGCCTCCCGCCGTCGGTCCTGAGGCAGGACTGACGGCGGTGACGACGGGGGCGGGTGGTGTTCCCGCGGTGATGCTCACGTTCTGCACCGAGTGGATGTCGGTCAACCCCCCGGTCCCCCCCGTGAACCCGATGAGCACCGAAGGTGGCAAGGCCGTTGCATACGAGAGCACCTGGGTGCCGTCAAGGGTGACGGTCAGGCCGGCTGTTGTTGTCGTAACCACGACGTGATGCAGGACCTTCCGCAACGCTGGTACCGAGGTGTTGGTCACCGCATAGTGCAAGGTGTCGATCGTCGGTCCGGAGCCAGTGGCGATTCCCACAAAGTTGTTGGACGGGTTGACGGCGTTCTTGTAGGTGTCAAAAGACAGAGCGAGACCCTTGATTCCCGAGAAGCCCTCGCCACCTCCGTGCCAGCCCAGCGCTGTGGGTGAGGTCACGCTGGCATCGGCCAGGGTAAAGGTCTCTCCATCGGCTCCGGTTCCCGAGCCGATCATGATGTCGAATGCCGCCGAGATCCCCACTCCGGGGACGGCAGTGGGCCAAAACGCTGAGCCGGCCTGACCCGCCGCCGCCGCCGTGAGCTGCAGATTGGCTGGCGTCGAAGAGGAAATGATCGTTGCCGACCCGTTGAGTTGCCAGCCACCCGCCACCGGCGAGGGGATGGCAATGGGCGCCCCTGTCGCCGAGACGGTCTCGAACGCAGAGGTGACGAGTACCAATGTCAGTGCTGCCAACGCCATCGTTGACCGGTACCAAGGCGGCTTGCTCCGGGCTGGTGTCTCGGGCCGCCGGTATCTCGTCAATGGCTCCGCATTGCCAACGTCGCTCACGCGCACAGGATCTCCCATAGGTCAGGACACCACGGGTGTCTCGGAACTGCCGGATATTGAGGGCATGACCGTCGGACGACGCGAACGCAGAGCCATTACGACGATGGCCGCATATACGATTCCCGCGCATAGCACGAACAGGAAGCTCAGTGGATCGAACTGCACCATTCGGATGGCGGCAACCCCAATCCAAACGACACTCGTCCCGCCCCCCCATATCGCTACGGCATTCCAGATCCTGCGTGTGCTCTTCTTGCTTCCGCCGCCGGTCGCTTGCCAGCCCATTGGCTTCTTGCGCAAGATGTCCCACACTGCAAAGACGTGAGCCCATCCGTACAGGCTCTTGGCCATCAGTGCTTCGGGTCCATACCGAGCACGGTTCCACAACGGGAAGATGACAAAGGTGTAGATCGTGCTCGGGATGATCCAGAGGTAGTTGCGCACATGCACCTGGCCCGGAAGTCCGAGAATCAGCACGATCGGAATCACGGGCGTGACAAAAGTGAAGCAAGCAGTGTGCAGGTAGTAGCAGAACCCCGAGACATAGCAGAGTCGAGTCGAAAGTCGGAGTTTGGTGCGCCAGAACTTGGCGGAGCCGAGCAAGCTCATCGATCCTGCACACCACCGATACTGCTGAACCAAGAATGAGTCGGGGTCGTCCGGACATAGCCCGGTCGCCAGAGGGATCGGAACGTAGCGCAAGCCCCAACCGGCTCGGGCCAGGTCGAAGCCAGTGTGCACATCTTCGGAATGCCCGATCAGTGTGGTACCACCAATCGCATCCAATGCCCGGCGCCGGTACACTGCACATGACCCCACGCAGATGGCACCGTTCAAACGGTCGCGCGATACTTGCACGACGCGGTAGAACAGTTCCTGCACCGCCCCGGCGCCTCGTTCGATCGGCGTCTGACGCGGGTCGACGCGAAAGAACTGCGGAGACTGGACGATGCCGAGCGTGGGGTCTCTATCCATATAGGGCAGTAGTTCGTCGAGAAAGTCTGGCCTTGGTGCGAAGTCTGCGTCGAAGACGACGATGAAGTCATTCGACGAGTTGTGATATCCATGTCGAAGATTCCCGGCCTTCTTGAACCATCCTCGGTCGGGGCGCACGCTGTAGTGGAATCCGAACTGTTCGGCCAGCGAAGCCGCCTCGGGACAGGCTCCATCGTCGAGAACAAGAACGCGCACCTCACCTCTGTAGGCACGCGCCAGCCCGTCTACATGAGTCCACGTGTTGTGCAATACGCCCAGATGCTCGTTGCAGATCGGCAGGAAGATATCCACCCCGGGGTACACCTTGGGATGCCATGTTGCGACAAGTGCCCTGTGGGCACTGAGATCGAAGTTCTTGCTCTTGACGCTGATGAACAAGGAGATCAAGAAGTACAGCAACGTGAACGTGAGGAACGGCACCAAGGTGAGAAGCCACAAGTCGAGTGAGATGAAGTGAACTTGACTCACCGTCACCATGCAGACACTCAACACCGACAATGTCACCAGGAGCGGGAGCTCTCGACGCACGTAAAGAGTTCTTTCCCGGTCATTGGGAGGTAGGGGAAGCACGGGGTGTGCCGGACGCTCGATACGAGCTCTCGACGCTGGAGTCTCACTCCGCGTATCCTCGACAAGCGTCTCGTTGTCGCGCGTTGCTTCGATGACCATTGTCGTCAAGTTCCCCGTGCACGCCAGATCACATAGGCCGAGTGGCCATATGCGTCGTGGACGTTCACCTTGGTGACGTAGTGATATGCATGACTGGTCGAGATCCCCTTTACTACCGCTGCATCTATTCGGTGTTGAGCGCCGAAGTCCAAGGCAACGAGCGAGAAGTAGTGATCTCGGATAGCGGCGACATACGCGGGAATCCCGACAAGAGGCGTCTTTGACCCGCGAGGTGTGTAGCTCAGGTAGAAAGTGTCGTGCCAGCGCGTTGCTGGAACCCCGTCGCCCAAGTAGTAATTGGGAACTTGAGCATCGTCAAGCAGAATGGGTCCCTTGGTGTTGAGCACCAGGGGCTTGAGTGCGGTGATGAACTGCGTTTCGTTTACCCACGTTCGAAACTGAGCACTCGCTTGATGTGTCCCCACTACGTACATGGGAACGATGGCGATCGCGACACCGATGCCGCACAGCGAGTACTTCCAAGCTCGGGCTCGCTTGCGCGGAAGGTCATGGGGAAGTCGCCTCCGAGTACGCACCATTTGGAGCACGAGGCTGCCCACGACGATGGCTCCAAACCAGGCCCCGAAGTCAACGTGTTTGCTCAACGACGTGGTCGTGTGGATACGAATCTCGTTCAGCGGCGCCAGGAGAACAGCCAAGGCGAGCACCACTGCGATCGTCGCAGTCGCTCGGTCTGCGCCCTTGCGGACGGCGTGAATGACCAGTCCTACGGCCGCTAGGACGGCCAGGAGGGAGATCATCCCAACCCAACTCAACGCGTCGTGCACGACGTGCCCGATCGGTGTTGCGCCTGAGATACGGAAGAGGGTTGTGGAGGAGATCCCCGCCTCGTAACTGGGCCCACCGAGGGCGAGCAGTGCGGCCACGATACCGAGGGTGGCTCCAATCAGAATTGCTCCTGTGCTGAGCGCCTTTCGCAATCCATGGGTCGAGAAGACCAGGAGGAACGCGAGCGCAATGATGACCGGGTCGTAGAGGGTCGAGGCATACTTCGTGGCGTCGGCCAGCGCCATGACCGGCGCAGCGAGATAGATGGCCCCGTGCGGATGTGGTTGCGTCGAGCTCCCGGTCTTGATGACGATCCACGTCGCTAAGGCCAGCAAGAAGAGTGCCATCGAGTCGAACGTTGCAAGCGCTCCCAGGAACTGCGTTCCCTCCACCGTGGTGAACACGGCAGCAGCCAGCCAACCGGCCGCCCTCCCATAGAGGATGCGTGCACTGGCGTAGACGAGAATCGTCGCCCCCAGCATGAAGCAGAGGCTCAGCGATCGGGCCGCCGCCAAACCACCGATGCTGTCGGCGAACGCCCCCAACACCGGGTAGATCACAGGAGCGCCGGAGAAGTAGTTGGGGTAGTGGAGGTTTGGGCCGCCATGTAGCCACGTCTGGAGGAGGCGGTGCCCAGCGCCCAGGTAGGTGGCTTCGTCGAGAAATGCCGTGTTGCTTTGGATCAAGCGCGCTGAGTTCCAGGCCTGGACGCCCAGGATGGCCGCAAGAGGAATGAGCGATGCGAGGAAGCCGAACGTCCGGAGGATCACCGGGGCCAGGCGGGTTCGACCTGGCGGGCTGATCGACAGATTCGTCGCTCCAACGCTGTAGGCGTCGGAGTCGATCCACAGAGCGTTCAGAGCCGCAAATCCAGGAACAACGATCTGCCCGTCTGAGTTGAGCCAGAGAGCATCCGGATCTAGGGGGGCGGCCTCGTCGTCATACGTGAGCCGGTCTTCGATCGGTGCGGCAACGACGGCCACCATGGCGGAGGACTGTAGTGGGGAAGTGCCCACCTGGCCACTCAGGGTGGGCAGTTCTCACTCTTGGAGAGCGACCGGTTTGGGTTGGCCTCCGGTGGCGGAAGGATCGCAATAGCACCAGATATGCGCAGACCGGAAGAGTGACGTCGAGGTCATGGATCGTTTACCACGACGACCACGGGGGTGCCTCCAATCCTCGATCGGTCGTCGCGGTGTGGGAATTGGGTGGGATACGAGGTTGCGAGAAGTAGTGCTCCGGTCACGGATCCAGTTCGACGCGAAATCCGTGGCCCGGCGGCGCCCGACTTCACAACGGAGCGGGCGACGGGAATCGAACCCGCATGACCAGCTTGGAAGGCTGGGACTCTGCCATTGAGCTACGCCCGCGAACGCGCCAAGATTACCTGTCGTCTGGAGGTGGACCGGGCCACGGAGCCTGATGGAAACCTTGCTCGGGGTGAGGCTGCACCGGCGTGTGGATCACGCCGTCGGGGATGATTCGATGAACGCGTTCACACGGACGCGGGAAGCTGCGGTTTTTGGGTCAGAGCCTCCGACGGATCTTCGAATCTAGTTTCGCCCCACGAGTTGCCCTGGGACGTCAAATGCCTCACCTGTTTCCGAAACCCGCGAACGCGGCCACGTCGCCCCAGATCACCCGATCCACCTCGCGGAGCTTTCTGGCCTCGAGGACACCGGTTGGGCTGAGACACAAAGGAAAGGAGGAAAGAGTCCCGTTGGCCATCACCTCTTGGCCGATGCGGACCAGCCCCCGATCGGCGAGGGAACGGATCGCGTCGGGCCGGCCCGACCACACGGCATCCCTCTCTCGCCCGCCGACGATGCCGGCGATGAGGACCTGCTCTTCATCAGGGGAGTAGCTCATCGATCGTCGCGCCCAGACACTCGATGCCGACGGCAGTGGTGCCCTGCGACCTTCCCGGTTGCGGCCCGCGACAGCTGCCTCATGATGGATGATCCCCCTTGCCCGTTGCCTCGATGCCGCACGGAAGTGATGTATCGGCACCTGGCCCATCCAGTTGAACAACAGGCGCACGACTGAAATGGCTGGTGAGCGGCCTGGCCACCAGGCATGGAGGCACCGGACCAGTTCGTTGGTGGTCCTGCGCCTGGAGGCGACCTGGGAAGCGGTGCCGATCTCAGGGCCCGGCCCGCCCGGATCGGAGCATGATCGATGCTGAGGGGTACCGTTGAGGTGCTGTCCCACGCCATCAGGCAAGGGGGGCGCGGGGAGGCTCGATGTCCTGGAAACCGATCACCGAGCAGTGGGTCGTGGCCCACGTCGATGGCAAGGTCAGGCAGCTCCTGGTGACAGCTTTTGACACCTACTCAGGATCGATCAGGGTTGGTTGGCCCCCCCAGGATCCGTCAGCCATCTCACTCGGCCGGCACTCGCGTCCACGGGAGAGGCTGATCGAGAAGTCTGCCTACGAGCCGCTCGACCCCGACGCCTTCAGGATCGCGACCACGGGGTGAACTGAGTACTGAGGCGAGGCATCCGGTAACCCCCCGGAAACGGATGCCTCAAGCCCCAGCCATTGCCCGTCGTCTGCGCTGGGATGCGTCGTCCCTACGCCAGGCGATAGTGGAACGCTAACTGTGGTGGGTCTCGTGCTCAATGAGACTTCCGACCCCTTTTCGTCCGCATGAGGCTTTTCACGCCACGGCTTCAGACCCACGGTCGAGATGAGGGATCAGGAACGACCACCTGTGAGCTGCTTTCTCGAGTGAGTCGGGGAGGGGGGATTTGAACCCCCGACCTCCTGCTCCCAAAGCAGGTGCGCTGCCAGGCTGCGCTACTCCCCGGATCGTGGCCCCGCCCAGGGGCTCGCTCCGTGCAGAGCGTAGGCGACCCGGCCTCGCGTCAGCCCCGTCCGGAGCGATCTCGCCATCGGGGGGCCGCGATGCGAGCGTCGACGGCGACGCCATAACCTCGGAGACCGCTCGCATCACTTCGAGCCGAACACAGGGGGGACCACAAGGTGACGACGATCAGCGGATGGGTGGCTCCGGGCTTCGAAGGGGTGCGCGACGTCTTCCAGGCCAATTTCGACGCCGGCGTCGAAGTGGGGGCGGCTTTCGGGGCGTATCACCGAGGACGGAAGGTGGTGGACCTCTGGGGGGGCATCGCCGATGCCCGCAGCGAAGCGCCCTGGAAGGAGGACACCCTGGTCCTCGTGTATTCGACGACCAAGGGTGTCGCGGCAATGTGTGCCAACCGGCTGGCGCAACAGGGCGCCATCGATGTCGAGGCCCCGGTCGCCAGGTACTGGCCCGAGTTCGCGCAGGCGGGGAAGGAGACGGTCACCGTGGCCGATCTCCTTTCTCATCGAGCCGGGTTGGCATGGGTCGACGGGACGATGTCCTTTGACGACATGGTTCGGTGGGACCCGGTCGTCGAAGCCCTGGAGCGCCAGACGCCGTCGTGGCCGCCGGGCACGGCGCACGGCTATCACGCCACGACCTACGGCTGGTTGGTGGGCGAGGTAGTGCGCCGCGTTACCGGGACGAGCATCGGCGCCTACCTGCGGAGCGAGATCGCGGGACCGCTCGGCGCCGACTTCTTTATCGGCCTCCCCGCCTCCGAGGAGCCCCGCGTGGCGCGCCTGGTTTCGTTCATGGAGGGCCTCAGCTCGGGCACCGCCATGCTCAGCGCCCAGATCGATGATGCACCGACCGCGGGACCCGACATCGCCGAACTGGCCGAACTGGCCAAGACCTACTTCGCGCCCGGCGGCCCGCTGTTCAAGGCCATGTCAGCTCCCGGCGGTGCGCTCACCGACGAAGAGGTGTGGCACAGCCCCCGCCTGCATGCGGCCGAGATCCCTGCCGCCAACGGGATCTGTGATGCGCGGTCACTGGCCCTTCTCTATGGCGCCTGCGTGGACGACGTACAGACCGCGTCGGGCCAGGCGTTGCGCATCATGTCCCCCGAACAGGTCAATCGGGCAGTGGAGCAGCAGACCAAAGGGCCCGACGAGGTGCTCCTGGGCCTCGACATCCAATGGGGTCTCGGGTTCAACGTGAACACCGGCATCATCAGCGCGGCGGGCCTCGGGGGCCCGCGGGCGTTCGGGCATTTCGGCATGGGGGGATCGGCCGGATGGGCGGATCCTGACCTCCAGCTGGGTATGGGATACGTCATGAATCGCATGGACATCGGCACGACGGGAGACACTCGGAGCTTCAGGCTGATGCGCTCGTGCATCGAGGCGGCGAGGAGGGTGTCGTGAGCGCCGTCGGACCGGTGACCTCATGAAGGCGGCCGTCTACTACGAGACCGGTGAGCCCGAGGTCTTCCGGTACGAAGATGTGCCCGACCCCGTGCCCGGGGGTCGGGACGTCTTGGTGCAAGTCGAAGCGATCAGCATCGAGGGGGGCGACACTCTCGCACGTGCCATGGGCGATCTCGGCGCGGTGCCCCACATCGTGGGGTACCAGTGCGCCGGGACGATCATCGCCAGCGGCGCCGATGTGGAGGGATTCTCCGTCGGTGACCGGGTCGTCACCGTGGGTCTTGACGGGTCCCACGCCGAGCTCCGGGCCGCCCCGACACCGTTTTGTTGGCAGGTGCCACCGGGCCTCTCCATCGAAGAGGCGGCGTGTGTCCCGGTGCCCTTCGGCACGGCCGACGACTGTCTCTTCGAGTTCGGACGACTCCAAGCGGGAGAGACCGCGCTGGTGCACGCCGGCGGGAGCGGTGTCGGGATCGCTGCCATTCAAATGGCGAGTCGGGCCGGTGCGCGCGTGCTCGCCACCGCGTCCAGCGACGACAAGCTGTCTCGGCTCGCCGCCCTCGGGCTCGATGACGGGATCAACTACGCCACGACGAACTTCGCCGACGAGGTGCGCAGGCTGACCGAGGGTCGCGGCGCGGACGTGATCGTGGACTCGGTGGGTGGGCCGACCTTGCAGGGAAGTCTCCGCTGTCTTGCCTACCGTGGCCGGTGCGTCACCGTCGGGGACGCGGGTCGACGCGGGGGCGAACCTTTGGATATCTCGACGTTGCGTCCCAACAACCAGAGCTTGATCGGGGTCTTCCTGGGTGCCGAGCTCTTCTTGAACCCCAGGGTGCACGCCATGATCGCCCGCCATCTCGACGAGATCGCCTCGGGCTCGCTGCAGGTGGTCATCGACCGCCGCTTTCCGTTGTCCGAGGCGGCGCAGGCTCATGCCTATATCGAGAGCCGCCAGGCGTTCGGTCGCGTGCTGCTCGTTCCCTGACTCCCATCGCCCCGGCCGACCTCGAGGTGGTTCGTACCAGACACCCCGAGACAGTCGTCTACCCCGACGCAGGCCACGGTTTCATGCGTGACCGCTCGTCGACCTGTGACCATGCCGCTGGGCTCGACGCTTGGAGTCGAATGCTCCGGCTCTTCGCCGAGCAGCTCCGCTGACCGGCGGGCGCGCTCCGGCCCCAAACGGATGATCCGACAATCCGGCAAGCCATCGTCACGATGTCGCCGCCACGTGCAGGACCGCCGCACCGGTGAGGCGGTCCCCGGCCAGGTCGGCGAGAGCTCGGTCGGCGTGTTCGAGAGGATACGGCGTCGTGGTCGCCACGATGCCCATGCGCGTGGCGATTCGCAGGAACTCCTCCCCGTCACGTCGGGTGTTGGCGGTGACGCTGCGGACCTCGCGTTCGTTGAAGAGATGGTCCTGGTACCGAAGACGCGGGATGTCGGTCAGATGTATCCCTGCGATCACCAGGACACCTCCCCGGTCAAGTGCCCCCAACGCTGCTGGCACGATCTCTCCCGCTGGTGCGAAGAGAATGGCCGCGTCGAGCCGTACGGGTGGAGCCGCGTCGGCCGGGCCCACCGAAGACGCTCCGAGGTCGAGCGCCAGACGCCGCGCGTCCTCAGATCGGGTCATGACGTGGAGCTCGGCACCTTCGTGCAGCGCCACTTGGGCGGTGAGATGCGCCGAGCCCCCGAACCCGTAGATCCCCAGGCGCCCTCCGGGGCGAAGACCCGTCCGTCTCAGCGCGCGGTATCCGATGATCCCGGCGCATAGCAACGGCGCCGCCTGATCATCGGACAGTCCGTCGGGTATCCGGTACGCATAGCGCTCGTCGATGACCGCCGCCTCCGCGTACCCACCGTCATGGTCCCAACCGGTGAACGTCGCCTGGGGGCAGAGGTTCTCGTCACCGCGTCGACAGAACTGACAGTGTCCGCACGTTCCTGCCAGCCACGCGATGCCGACCCTGTCACCGATGGCGAATCGAGAGCAACGCGGACCGAGCGCGTCGACATGTCCGACCACCTCGTGGCCCGGCACGACATTTCTTCGGTGCACCGGGAGGTCTCCCTCACTGACATGGAGATCGGTCCGGCACACGCCGCACGTCGAGACCGCCACCCGGACCTGACCTGGCCCGGGGAGCGGAAGGTCACGCTCGACCATGAGCAGAGGTGTCTCGGCCAAGGGTCCGGGTGAGACCACCTCCCAAGCGCGCACGGTCAATGTTCGCGCCCGTAGGCCGCTGCCGCATGGAGCTGGGCAGGCTACGTTCTCGCCGTGGGGGTTCGAGCTGCGGTGTGGGACCTCGGGAGCAGTTCGTTCCACCTTCTCGTCTGTGAAGCCGGGCCCGGGGACTCTCTGACGCCGGTGCTGCACCGGCGGGCGCTGCTGAATCTCGGCCTGAGCGTGGGGGAGCGCGGGAACATCCCACGGGACCGGATCGCGGCGTCGGTGGCGGCCGCCAAACGGCTGCGGGCGGGGCTCACCGAAGCTCGAGCCGAGATCGTCGTCGCCCTCGCCACGGCTGCCCTACGAGATGCTGCCAACAGCTCCGACGTCGTGGAACGCCTGGAAAGGGTGGTCGGGACCAAGGTGCTCGTCCTCGGCGGCGAGGAGGAGGCGCGGCTGTGCTTCATCGGGCAGTGCGCCGGGGTGTGGACGGGCCCGGGCCCGACGCTGGGGATGGACCTGGGAGGCGGAAGCCTCGAAGCGGCCGTCGGGGACGCCGCGCACCTAGGCGTGGCCATGAGCGCGGCGATCGGTCCCGCCCGCCTCCGGGGCGAGCTCGGGACCGGCGACCCCCTGTCGGTCGCCGATCAGGTCGCGTTGCGGGCCCGCACGGCCGAGGCCATGGCACCGATTGCCGCCGCTGTCTCGGACCATCCCGGAGTCGCCGATCGGACGGTCGTGAGCGGGGGGACGGTGCGAGCCCTGGCCCGGCTGGCCACCGCGCGCGCCCGACGGAGGCCGTCGGCGGGTCCGGGCGAGGTCAACCAGGTCGAGTTGCCGGCGAGTCAGGTTCTCGAGCTCGCCGATCAGCTGGCGAGGCTCGACTTGCGGGCCCGCCTGGCGCTCCCGGGAATGCAGCCCCGCCGGGCGCCGCTCCTCCCGGTGGGGGCGGCGGTTCTGGCCACGGTGGCGTCGGAGCTCGGGGTGGGACGATTCGTGGTGAGCGAATGGGGCCTACGCGAGGGGGCGATCCTCGACGCGCTGCACCATCGTTGAACGATCGACGTTGAGGGCGACGCATCAGCGCGCGCCGAACAGAAGAGGAGCTCTTGTCTGGTGACGCCGGGACCCGGTTGCGGTCCAGGCGGATGAAACGTCGAACCCAGAAGGTCCTACGTCGTCTTCTTGCCCAAGATCCTGTTCATCTTGGTGCCGCACGTCGGACAGGTCCCTTGTGCGGCCCGCCGACCATTGGCGAGCTCGACTTCCTGACCTTCGAACTGCCGCTTTTCACGACATTTCACACAGTAACCCTCGTACGAAGCCACGCTCGTCCTCCTCACTGTGCGCCCCGCCAGATATCGAGTTGAAGCTATCGCCGGGCCTCGCACCACACGCGGATGGTAGGCACGCCGGCGACGCCGGCGGCGAAGGAGACGGCCTTTGACCGGCTGACCAGGGAGTCGCCGGTCCATGCTGACGCCTGGCGCGGCCCCGGGGGTGGGCCCGGCGCTGGCCCGAGAGGCGATGGGTTGTCACACTGGACAAGGACCGGGGAGCTCTCCGAGTCGCTCTCCACGTCGAGAAGGGATGTCGTGATGACGGGAAACGCAGAGTCGGTCATCACGATCCTGGCCGAGGAGTGGGGTGCCATCGACACCCTGGCACAGGGCCTCGCCGACGCGGAGTGGGACCTGCCGTCGGAATGTCCGGGGTGGACGGTACGAGACGTGTTGTCGCACCTGATCGGCATCGAGCGGGTGCTGCTCGGCGAGGCACTCCCACCGCCACTCCCGGAATTGCCCGCCCACGTCGAAAACGAAGTCGGAGCGCGCAACGAGGCCTGGGTGGCGCCGCGACGCTCGCGTCCCGGTCCCGATGTCTTGCACGAGTTCCAAGAGGTCACGGCCCGCCGCATCGCGGAACTGCGGTCATGGCCCGAATCTCGCTTCGACGAGATCGGCCCGAGCCCGGTCGGTGAGGTCCCCTATCGCGAGTTCATGCAGGTTCGGGTCATGGACTCCTGGGTGCACGAGCAGGACATCCGTGTCGCGACGGCCCGGCCCGGTCACGACTCGGGACCTGCCGCGGAGCTCTCGATCGACCGCTTGTGCGCGGCGATGCCGTTCGTGGTGGGCAAGCAGGCGGGAGCCCCCGAGGGAGCCTCTGTCCGATTCGAGTTGCGTGGTCCGCTGGCGCGCCGCATCGAGGTCGTCGTGCGCGACGGCCGCGCCAAGGCTGTCGCGGCGCTCGACGCCCAACCGACGACCTCTCTCGACATCGACGTCGAGGTCTTCTGGCGCCTGGCATGTGGTCGGGTTGACGGAAAGGCTGCTCGTCTCGCCGGGCTCGTGGACATCGGCGGCGACGAAGCCCTCGCGTCACGTGTGCTCGACGCCATGGCGTTCATGATCTGACGGCGCCCACGGTCCGTGGCCGTATCCCCCGTGCGACGGGTACGTGACGGGGGCTTGTAGACTCTGGCTTCCTTATGCGCGCCATTGCAGAGCAGGTCGAGGGCAACAGGGTTCGCCTATCGGTTGAAGTCGACGAGTCCGAGGTGGACCAAGCACTCGACGCCACCGTTCGTCGGCTCTCCACCCAGGTGCGGGTCCCGGGCTTTCGTCCCGGCAAGGTGCCGCGCCAAGTTCTCGAGGCCCGGCTCGGAGGTGCCAGCGCGTTGCGCCAACAGGCATTGAGCGATGCCCTCCCCGATCTGTACGCGCGCGCCGTCGTCGACACGGAAGTCGACCCCATTGCGGCGCCGGAGATCGACATCAAGTCCGGCGAGGACGGAGGTCCGGTGACCTTCGACGCCGTCGTCGAGATCCGACCCACGGTGTCGATCGCCGGCTACGGCGGGTTGCAGGTGACGCTTCCGGGCATCGCGGTCAGCGACGAGGAGATCACCGCCCAGGTGGACCGCTTGCGCGATCAGTCCGGCGAGCTCACCTCGGTGAGCCGCGCCGCGCGCGACGGGGACCACGTGTCGATCGATCTCCACAGGTCGCGCCAACGCGGCGAGGACCTGCACGTCGAGGACTACCTCTACGAGGTCGGCAGTGGCGCCGAGATCGAAGGCCTCGACGAACAGCTGCGGGGCGCCAAGACGGGCGACATTCTGCAGTTCGCCGCACCGGTCCGTGCCGAGGACTCCGAGGACGAGGCCCAGATCCGAGTGCTCGTCAAAGACGTCAAGGAGAAGATCCTCCCCGAGCCCACCGACGAGTGGGCAGCCGAGGCTTCGGAGTTCGACACCTTGGAGGCCTTGCAAGACGATCTGCGGGGTCGGCTCCGGCAGCTCAAATTGGTCCAGGCCCAGCTCGCTCTGCGCGAGCGCACCGTCGATGCCCTCGTCGGGCTGGTCGCCGAGGACCCCCCCGAGTCACTGGTCGAGGAGGAGGTCCGTGAGCGGCTGCACGATCTCGGACACCGCCTCGAGGCGCGCCGCCTGACCGTCGAGCAGTTCCTCCAGGCATCGGGCCGGGGCGAAGGCGAGTTGCTCGGCGAGATCCGGGCCGATGCCGCTCGGGCGGTTCGCCTGGACCTTGCGCTCCGGGCCCTGGCTGACGCCGAGGACGTCCAGGTCACCGACGAGGAGCTCGACGGAACCATCGGGGAGATGGCCCAGCAGGCAGGCACCAGTGCGGCCGACTTAAGGCGCCGACTCGACCGCGCAGGCAGGCTGCCCGCGGTACGCTCCGACAGGAGGAAGTCGAAGGCATTGACCTGGCTCTTCGACCAAGTGGACCTGGTCGACGAGGACGGAAAACCCCTGTCGCGGGACGACTTGCACGTGGATGTCGCAGCACAGGGAGCGGGTGACGCCGAGAAGGGCGGCCAAGAGGGCACCGCCGATGAGGCCGGTCCCGGCGAGCAAGGGAGCGAGGACGTGCAGGCTGAGGGACGATCCACGGTGGAGGCCGAATCGTGAGGGTCACAGGCGACGCGCAGGGCTATCTCGTGCCCACGGTCATCGAGCAGACGAGCCGGGGAGAGCGTGGATACGACCTCTACTCCCGCTTGCTCAAGGAGCGCATCATCATCCTCGGGACGCCCATCGACGACACCGTGGCCAACCTCATTTGCGCTCAGATGCTCTTTCTCGAGTACGAGGAGCCGGACAAAGACATCCACCTTTACGTCAATTCGCCGGGAGGCGACATCACCGCCCTCTTCGCGATCTACGACACGATGAAATTCGTGAAGCCCGATGTGTCGACGTTCTGTTTCGGCCAGGCGGCCTCGGCGGCGGCGGTGCTGTTGGCAGCGGGCGCCAAGGGCAAGCGGTTCGCGCTGCCGCATGCCCGGATCCTTCTCCATCAACCCTGGGGCGGAGCAGCCGGGCAGGCGAGCGACATCGAGCTGCAGGCCAAGGAGATCATCCGGATGCGAGACCTCCTGAACTCCATGATCTCCGATGACACCGGGCAGGCCCCTGACAAGATCGCCCGCGACACCGATCGGGACTTCGTGATCACCGCCGACGAGGCCGTGACATACGGGCTGATCGACGAGGTGATCACCACTCGTGATGCCGTGGGTGCAGCCGAAGCCGTCGGCGCGGCGTAGGCTTGTACAGGGACGAAGGGGGAGAACACGGTGGCGAAGTTCGGGGACGGCGGAGACCTCGTCAAGTGCAGTTTCTGTGGCAAGTCCCAGAAGCAGGTCAAGAAGCTGATCGCCGGGCCCGGTGTCTACATCTGTGACGAATGCATCGACCTTTGCAACGACATCATCGCCGAGGAGCTCGCCGAGACGCCGGAGTTCTCCTTCGAGGAGCTTCCCAAGCCCCGTGAGATCTTCGACTTTCTGAACGACTACGTGATCGGTCAGGAATACGCCAAGAAGATCCTGTCAGTGGCGGTCTACAACCACTACAAGCGTGTCCAGGCCGGGACGGCCCAGGCATCCGAGGTCGAACTGGCGAAGTCCAACATCCTTCTCCTCGGTCCCACCGGTTGCGGCAAGACACTGTTGGCCCAGACCCTGGCCCGCATGCTCAATGTGCCCTTCGCTATCGCGGACGCCACCGCGCTGACCGAGGCTGGGTACGTCGGCGAGGATGTTGAGAACATCCTCCTCAAGCTGATCCAAGCGGCCGACTATGACGTCAAGCGGGCCGAGACCGGGATCATCTATATCGACGAGATCGACAAGATCGCCCGCAAGAGCGAGAACCCCTCGATCACCCGTGACGTGTCGGGGGAGGGTGTGCAGCAGGCGCTGCTCAAGATCTTGGAGGGGACAACCGCCTCGGTGCCGCCCCAGGGTGGCCGGAAGCATCCCCATCAGGAATTCATCCAGATCGACACCACCAACATCCTGTTCATCTGTGGTGGGGCGTTCGCCGGGCTCGACAAGATCATCGAGAGCCGCATCGGCCGCAAGGGCATCGGCTTTCGGGCCGAGGTTCGTCGCAGCACCGAAGCCCGCGACAGCGAGGTTCTGCGACACGTCCTGCCCGAAGATCTGATCAAGTTCGGGCTGATCCCCGAGTTCATCGGACGGCTCCCGGTCGTAGGAGCGGTGTCGAGCCTCGACAAGGATGCGCTCATCCAGATCTTGGTCGAGCCCAAGAACGCGCTGGTAAAGCAGTATCGACGGGTGTTCGAGCTCGACGGTGTGGAGCTCGAGTTCGGTGACGACGCCCTGGAGGCCGTCGCCGAACAGGCGCTGCTGCGCGGCACCGGAGCCCGCGGTCTGCGCGCCATTCTCGAAGAGGTCCTCCTAGAGGTCATGTACGACCTTCCGAGCCGTACCGATGTCGGCAAGTGCGTCATCGACCGGGCTGTGGTGCTCGATCGCGTCCACCCGACGCTCGTACCCCAGAGTGAGCCGGCCAACAAGGTGCGTACGCGCCGGGCCGCTTCCTGACCGACCTCCACGCGGCGTTGTCAGCCCACACCGACAGCGACGTGCCGCGCCCCGGGCGCGACGACATGGTGGCCTGGCTCGACAGTCACACCGATTACGAGTTGTCCATGCCCACGCGGGTGGGTGCCCCCACACTGGAGCGCATACGTGCCTGGTGCCGACTGCTGGGCGATCCCGAGCGATCGTGCCCGGTCGTGCACGTGACGGGCACCAACGGCAAGGGCTCGACTGCCAAGATCCTGACCGAGCTGTTCATCGCCGATGGGCTGAGCGTCGGCACGTACACGAGTCCCAATCTCGCTCGGGTCAACGAACGCCTGGCCCGAAACGGCGAGCCCATCGACGACGACGAGCTGGCCGAGGTGCTCGGATCACTGGCGGCGATCGAGCCCTTGCTCGCCGAACGCACCACGCGCTTCGAGCTCCTGACCGCGGCGGCCTTTCGGTGGTTCGCCGACAGCCCCGTCGACGTGGCGGTCATCGAAGTCGGGCTCGGTGGTCGCTGGGATGCCACCAACGTCGTCGAACCTGACGTGGCTGTCATCACGAACGTGAGCTACGACCACGTGGAGATCCTCGGTCCGACCCTCCTCGACATCGCCAGGGAGAAGGCCGGGATCATCAAGCCGGGGTGTCGAGTCGTGGTGGGGGAGACCGATCCCGAGCTGCTCGGTGTCTTCACGGCCGCCGCCGAGGAGTGCGGGGCGGTCGAGACCTGGGTGCGGGGCGTGGAGTTCGACTGCGTCGGCAATCAGGTGGCGGTGGGCGGCAGGCTCCTCGACCTGCGCACGCCCTCGGCGCACTACCCCGAGGTGTTCCTGTCGTTGCATGGTGCTCATCAGGGCGACAACGCGGCGTGTGCCTTGGCAGCCGCCGAGGCCTTCTTCGGTGCTCCGCTCGCGCCGGAGGTGGTCGAGCACGCCCTGGGCGCGGTACGGGTCCCGGGGCGGATGGAGATCATCTCCCGAGCACCGGTCATCGTCCTCGACGGGGCCCACAACGTGGCCGGAGCCCAGGCACTGGGACGAGCCCTGGCGGCGGAGCTCGCCCCGGCCGACGACGCCATCGCCCTGATCGGCATGCTCCACGGCCGGGACCCCAGTGCCATGCTCGAGGCCCTGCGTCCGGCCGGGGTCACCACGGTCGTGGCGTGCACGGCGCCGTCACCGAGGGCACTCCCGGCCCCGTCCATCGCCGAGGCCGCACGAGCCCTGGGTTTCAAGGCCATCGCGGCGGACACCGTGGCGGATGGCCTCACCCTGGCTCGGGCCCGGCTGTCACCGGCCGGGACGCTCATAGTGACGGGCTCGCTGTACGTGGTGGCCGACGCCCGGGCCATCCTGGTGGGATCGACCGCCTGGGCTGACCCCGGTAGCCTCTCCGAGCCATGAACCGCACCCTGGTGATCTGCAAGCCTGACGCCGTCGAGCGTGGACTCGTCGGCGAGCTCGTCGGTCGCCTGGAGCGCAAGGGGCTGCGGCTCGTGGCGGCCCAGCTCCGCCAGATCGACGAGGCCACGGCGTCAGAGCACTACGAAGAGCATCGCGGCAAGCCCTTCTACCCGGACCTGGTCGGGTTCATCACGCGCTCGGCCTCGATGGTGCTGGTGGTGGAAGGTCCCGACGACACCTGGAGCATCGTCCGGACCTTGATGGGCTCGACGAACCCCGCCGAGGCGCCACCGGGGACCATTCGCGGCGATCTGGGGACGCTGCTGACCGAGAACCTCGTGCACGGCTCGGACTCCGCCGAGTCCGCGGCGCGCGAGATCGCCATCTTCTTCCCGGGACTGGCCTGACGCCGTCGGTCCCGACGGCTTGACATCGCGACCCCGCGCAGGCCCGCCCGCTCGCCTTGTGTGGTCGAGTGGAGTCCCGTAGCCTGGGAGGAACCCCCAGTACAGAGGCGGGAGGCCGCCCGGATTCGGCGACGGTCCCCGCTCCATCAAGAGGTAGATCGACGCCATGCGGGACAACCGGTTCTTCTTGCTCGGCCGCGATATGGCCGTCGACCTCGGCACGGCGAACACGCTCGTGTACGTGCGCGGTCGCGGCATCATCTTGAACGAGCCATCGGTTGTGGCGGTGAACGTCAAGGACGGCCGTCCTCTCGCCGTCGGTGCCGAGGCCAAGCGCATGATCGGCCGCACGCCCAGTCACATCCAGGCCATCCGTCCCTTGAAGGACGGCGTCATCGCCGACTTCGAGATCTGCGAGAAGATGCTTCGCTACTTCATCCAGCGCGTCCACCAGCGTCGCTTCGCCAAGCCGCGCATGGTGATCTGCGTTCCCTCGGGGATCACCGGAGTAGAGCAGCGAGCGGTCATGGAGGCCGCCGAATACGCCGGAGCACGCAAGGCATACATCATTGAGGAGCCCATGGCGGCCGCGATCGGTGCGGGGCTCCCGGTGCACGAGCCGACGGGCAACATGGTCGTGGACATCGGAGGTGGCACCACCGAAGTGGCCGTCATCTCGCTGGGCGGGATCGTCACGAGCCAGTCGGTGCGTATCGGCGGTGACGAGCTCGACGAGGCGATCATCTCCTACATCAAGAAGGAATACAGCCTCGCGCTGGGCGAACGCACCGCCGAGGAGATCAAGATCGCGCTGGGCTCCGCGTTCGCGCTCGAAGAGGAGCTGCACGCCGAGATCCGGGGCCGGGACTTGGTCACTGGCCTTCCGAAGACTGTCGTCGTTTCCACCGAAGAGATCCGCAAGGCCATCGACGAGCCGGTGTCGGCCATCATCGATGCCGTCAAGGTGACGCTCGACAAGACGCCGCCCGAGCTCGCGGCCGACATCATGGAGCAGGGGATCGTGCTCACCGGTGGTGGCGCCCTGCTGCACGGTCTCGACGCCCGGCTGCAAGAGGAGACGGGCATGCCCATCGTGGTTGCCCGCGATCCCCTCAACTGCGTGGCGATCGGGAGTGGCCAGTGCCTCGAGGAGTTCGAAGCGCTCAAGCAGGTCCTCATCACGTCCTCTGCCGGGTGATGGGCGTCCGCGCCAGGCGCGGCCCACGCTTCGCCACCGCTGATCGGGACCCCCTGTCCCGGCGGCTGCGCGCCGGCGGAGCCGGCAACGCTTCCTGAGAGCGGTCCTGCATGCCGAGGAGGACACGGCGGGCGCGGCGAGCGCGGCGGGGGATGACGATCGGGCTGCTGGTGCTGGCTTCCATCGCCATCATCACCCTCGACTACCGGGGCCAGGCCCACGGCGTCATCTCCGGCGCCAAGCGTGGTGCTCATGACGCCTTCTCGCCGCTGCAACGCGGCGTCGACGCCATCGCTCGTCCCGTGGGCAGGTTCTTGTCCGGTGCTGTGCACGGGGGCGACCTCGAGGCCCAGAACGCGAAGCTGCGACGCGAGATCGGAGCGCTGCAGCGACAGACATTGATCACCCAGTCGACGCGCAACTCGTTGCGCGCCCTGCAACGTCTCAATCAGTTGCCGTGGGTCGGCGCCACACCCACGGTCACCGCCCAGGTCACCGCGCTCAGTCCGTCGGACTTCGCGGCCACGGTCGAGCTCGACAAGGGCAGCGGCAGTGGTGTGGCCGTGGGCATGCCGGTCGTGGGAGGTGCAGGACTCGTGGGCCAGGTCACCTTGGTGTGGTCGTCGGGGTGCACGGTGCGCCTCGTGACCGACGTCGACTCGTCGGTCGGTGTGCGCTTCGGGTCGGGGGGGGACCTGGCCCTGGTCCAGGGTTCGGGTCTGGGAAGGAATCTGGCGGTCAACCTCATCGCCCCCGGCACGGCGCTGCACAAGGGCGAGGTGCTCACCACGAGTGGTTTGCAGCACGCGCAGTATCCCCCTGACATCCCTGTCGCCAGCGTGACGTCGTTCTCCTCGACACCGTCGGCCACCCAGGAGACGGTGTCGGCCCGCCCTCTCGCTGATCTGGACGTCTTGCAGTACGTCGACGTGCTCCAGTGGCAGCCCTCGCCGTGACCCGCTCTGGCGCCGCCACGCGCGTCGGGAGCACGCTGACGACCGCCGATGTGGCCCGTTCGACGATCGTGATCGCGGTCGTGCTCGTCATCCAGCACACACTGCTCGACTCGGTCCGGGTCGGAGGCGCGCACCCTGACCTGATGCTGCTCCTGCCCGTCGCTGCCGGCTACGCCGCGGGACCGGACCGGGGTGCGGTCTTCGGGTTCATCACGGGCCTCGTGGCGGACCTGTTCCTCCCCACCCCCTACGGCCTGTCCGCCCTCGTGGGCTGCCTCTTGGGTTACGCCACCGGCATGGCGACCCGAGGACTGGTGCGCAGCTCGTGGTGGCTGCCGCCCGTCGTCGCGGCGGCGGCGACAGCCGCTGGCATGGGCATGTACGCGATCCTGGGGGCGGTGCTCGGCGACCCGGGAATGCTCAAGACCTATCTCGTGCCCGCCCTCGTGGTGGGGACGCCATCGGCGGCGTTGCTGGCCGTGCCCGTCCTGCGCTTCGTGGCGTGGGCGGTGCCCGAGCCGGGGCCCGGTCACGGTGCGGTGGCGGGCGGGGGCGGGGGCACACGGTGAAGTTCCGCCGCCGGCGCTTCGCGCTGGCGCTGCGGAGTGCCGACACCCCGCGGCGCCCGCCGCGCCCGCCGCGCCCGACCGGGGGTCGTTTGCGACACCCCTTGCGTGGGACGCGCTTCTATCCGAAGCCGAAGAACCCGCGCCCGGCGCGGACACCGGAGCCCAGCGGGCCACGCATGCGACCGCGTCGATCGGTGGTCGACCGGGTGATGACGGTGAGCGAGCCTTCCGCACCGCGCACCGTGATCCGGTTGCGGGTGCTCGGCGTCGTCGTCGCCGCGCTCTTCTCGCTCATGTTCATCCGGCTGTGGTACCTCCAGGTGCTCGACACCTCGGCGTACTCCAAGACCGTGACCGCCAATCAGGTCCGACCTGTCGAGGTCCCCGCACCGCGTGGGCTCATCACCGATCGGAACAGCAACATCATCGTGGGCGACCAGGTGACCCAGGACATCACGCTGTCGAGGGTGGCCGCCCAAGAGCACCCGGCCGTTGTGGGACAGCTCGCTGCTCTTCTCGGGATGTCCTCGGCCCAGATCGAGGCGGACCTCGCCAATGTCCAGTACAGCCTGTACAAGCCCGTTCCGATCGTCGAGAACGCACCACTCTCCGACGTGCTCTACATCGGCGAGCACGCGTCGATGTTCCCCGGGGTGTCGACCGTCGCCGACACCAACCGCACGTATCCGCTCGGGCAGACCGGCGTGCAGATGCTCGGGTACGTGGGACAGATCTCGAGCCAGCAGCTCCAGGCTCACAAGTCGGCGGGATACCAACTGGGCGACCTCTTCGGGCAGAGCGGGCTGGAGAACCAGTACCAGGCGGCGTTGCGCGGCAGCCCCGGCGTCGACAGGGTCGAGGTGGACGCGCACGGACAGGTGGTGGGCAGCCTGGGAGAAACGCCACCCACGTCAGGAGACGATCTGGTCACCAACATCGACTCCGGGCTCGAGCAGACACTGCAACAGGCGCTCGACGCCGAGATCGCGTCGCTCAAGGGCAAGTCCACCGAGGGCGCCGCGGTCGCCCTCGACCCGCAGACCGGAGCGGTCCTCGCACTCGTGTCGTCGCCGACGTATGACCCGACGTGGTGGACGAACGGGATCTCCACCGTCCACTACCACCAGATCCAGGCCACGGGCGCCCAGAACAACAACGCCATCCAGGGCCTCTACACCCCGGGATCGACGTTCAAGTTGGCCACGGCCACGGCTGCGCTCCAGACCGGTCTGATCTCGCCCAGCTTCACGTACAACGACACCGGTGCCTACACCGTCCCCGGGTGCAAGACGGGAGGGGCGGGATGCGTGACCTATCACGACAACGAGGGGGAAGTCGGCGGTCGGATCAACGTGTCCCAGGCCCTCACGGTGTCGAGTGACATCTTCTTCTACAACCTCGGCGTCTCATTCTGGAACGACTACAAGGCCAACGGCCGCTACGGCGAGGCGCCCATCCAGAACGCGGCGGCGCAACTCGGCTACGGCGACGTCACCGGGATCGACCTGCCCAACGAGACCCACCTCGCCCGCGTGGACTCGCCCACGGTCGTCCAGCGCGAGCACACCCAGGACCCCAAGGACTACCCCAACGGCCAATGGTTCACCGGGAACAACCTCGAGCTCGCCTTCGGTCAGGGAGGCACCGTGATCACGCCGCTCGAACAAGCCGTCGCCTACGCCACGTTTGCCAACGGAGGCACCCGATACGTCCCCCAGATCGCTGCTGGCACGGTCAATGCACAGGGGAAGGTGGTGCGCACCATCGTTCCCAAGGTCGCCGGCCACGTCACTTTCTCGCCCGCCAACCACCAGGCCATGCTCCAGGGGTTCGAGGGGGTCATCCAGAACTCCAAGGGCACCGCCGCTTCCGCCTTCGCGGGCTTCCCCTTGTCCAGCTTCCCTCTGGCGGGCAAGACCGGGACGGCGACGACCAACGAGCAGCAGCCCAACTCGTGGTTCGTGGGCTGGGGGCCGGTCCCGAACCCCAGTTACCTGATCGCGGTGGTGGTCCAGGGCGGCGGTTTCGGGTCCCAGGCCGCGGCGCCGGTGGCCCGCCAGGGGTTCGACTACCTCGTGGCGCATCCGGAGTCCCCGACCCACCTCGGCCCGGCAACCACCCCGGTCGTCCCCCTGCCCCCACCGACCACGACGACAACGAGCCCGGGGTCCACGACCACGACGACCCCGAAGACCACCGCCAAGCCCAGGGCCCTGGCCGCCACCCGGCGCCGAGCCGGTCGGGGAGGGCTCTAGACTCCTCGGGCACATGACTTCTCTGTGGCCACGGATCGAGCCTCTCCTGGCCCAGGTCACGAAGCCCGCCCGGTACATCGGTGGTGAGCTCGGGGCGCAGCGGCCCGTGCACGGGCCCGAGCGGGTGGCCTGGCTGTTGCTCTACCCCGATACCTACGAGATCGGACTGCCCAACCAGGGCCTCCAGATTCTGTACGAGATATTGAACGAGCGTCCCGATGCGGTGGCGGAACGTGCCTATGCGCCCTGGACCGACATGGAAGCGGCCATGCGCGCCGCCTCGGTCCCACTGTTCTCGCTGGAGGGCTGCGTGGCGGCGGGAGAGTTCGACGTCCTGGCCTTCAACTTGTCGGCCGAGCTGACCTACACCAATGTGCTCAACCTGGTCGACCTGGCCGGGGTGCCCGTGCACAGCGCGGACCGTGACGTCTCGCACCCCCTGGTGGTGGCGGGGGGCCACTGCGCCTTCAACCCCGAGCCCCTGGCCGACTTCGTCGACGCCTTCGTCCTCGGCGACGGCGAGGAGGCGGTCGGGGACCTGACCGAGGTGATCGGGTCGTGGCGGGCGTCGGGGGCTCAACGTCGCGACGACCTGCTGGAGGCCTTGACGTCGGTGCCCGGCGTGTACGTCCCCTCCTGCTACGAGCCGAGCTACGAGAAGGGACGTCTGACCGGGGTGCGACCGCGCTGGGCGGGTGTTCCCGAGCGCGTCGAGAAGCGGACGATCGCGGATCTGGGGGAGTGGCCCTATCCCAAGCAGCAGCTGGTGCCGCTGATCGAGGTCGTCCACGACCGGCTCAACGTCGAGGTGTTCCGGGGCTGCACGCGAGGTTGTCGGTTCTGTCAGGCCGGGATGATCACCCGACCCGTGCGCGAGCGCCCGGCGGAGCAGGTGGACCAGATGGTTCGTGACGGCCTCGACCGCACGGGATACGACGAGGTCACCTTGACGTCGCTCTCGAGTGCGGACTTCTCGGGGATCGGCGACGTGGTGTCCTCGATCATCAACGACCCGGAGTGCTCGGGTCAGGTGTCGGTGAGCCTGCCCAGCTTGCGGGTCGACGCCTTCACCGTGGGTCTGGCGGCCGAGATCCAGAAGGTGCGGCGCACCGGGCTCACGTTCGCTCCCGAGGGCGGGACATGGCGGATGCGCCAGGTCATCAACAAGCTCATCCGGGAGGAGGATCTCTACGCGGCCGTCGATGCCGCCTTCTCCCAGGGCTGGAGACGGGTGAAGCTGTACTTCCTCATCGGCTTGCCCACCGAGACCGATGAGGACGTGCTGGGCATCACTCGGCTCGCCGGCGCCTGTGCCGAGATCGGGCGCCGCTATCACCACAACGTGACGGTCACCGCCTCGGTGGGCGGGTTCGTCCCCAAGGCGCACACGCCCTTCCAGTGGTTCGGGCAGAACACGATGGAAGAGCTCCGGCGCAAGGTGGGAATGCTCAAGGACGCGGCGCGCGGCACACGGGGGCTCACGTTGCGTTGGCACGATCCCGAGGCCACGACCGTGGAGGGCCTGGTGAGCAGGGGCGACCGCCGCATGGGTGCGGTGATCGAGCACGTCTGGCGCAACGGGGGCACCTTCCAGGAGTGGTCCGAGCACTTCGACTTGGGGTTGTGGACGAGCGGGCTCGAGGCCGTCGGGCTCGACTTCGCCGACACCGTGTACCGCCACCGCGACGAGCACGAGGTCTTGCCCTGGGACCACGTCTCGGCCGGGCTGCACCGAGACTTCCTCTGGCAGGACTTCCAAGAAGCCCTGGCCGAGCATGGCCTCGAGGACTGCCGTTGGACTCCGTGTTACGACTGTGGCGCGTGCACCGGGCTCGGGGTCGAGCACATGGTGGCGTCGGCCGTGGCCCCCGCCGGCGGGAGTCAGGGCACCGGGCAGGACTTGGCCACCGGAGGCGCCGTGCCGGTGAGGTTCTTGGAGACCGCGGGGGCGGCCTTGGCGTCGGGGCCGAGCGGGGAACAACTCCCGTGAGGATCCGGGCCCGCTTCACCAAGGTCGGCAAGGTGCGCTTCACCAGTCATCGCGACGTGGCGCGCATGTGGGAACGGGCACTGCGCCGCGGCCGGATGCCGGTCTCCTACACCGCGGGCTTCACGCCCCGCCCGCAGCTCAGCTTCGGCCTCGCCCTCCCCACGGGGTGCGAGTCGATAGCCGAATACCTCGACATCGCGCTGGACGAACCGGTCGGGCCGTCCGACCTGGCGCGAGCCGTCGGGTCGATGTTGCCCGACGGGGTGGACGTGGTGGCGGCGGGGATCCTCGAGCCCGGCACGAACTCGTTGCAAGAAGACGTGTCCTCGTGCTTGTGGGAGATCGAAGTTCCCGGTGTCGTCCCCGAGGACCTCGATGTGGCGATCGAGCGCGCGCTCGGCGCCGACTCCCTCCCCATCCAGCGCGAGCGCAAGGGACGCAACGTGGTCGACGACCTGCGTCCTTCGGTGCTGGCGTTGTCGTGTGCCGGTTCCGACGTGGACGGCGCCCGGCTCCTCGCGGAGCTCGGGACCCGACCACGCGGAGTACGACCTTCCGAGCTCGCCCAGGCATTGGGTGTGGAGCTCGGTCTTGCCCGTAGAACCTGTCAATGGATCGAGCGCGACGGCTCCCGATGGGAGCCTCTCATGGCGGACCCCGCGGGTACCGCAGTCATCTGGGAGCGCGCCTCGTGAGAAGTACGAGAAGGGATCGTCCCCATGTCCGATACGAGCGCCGGGCAGCCGACGACCGAGCCCATCGGCTCGCCGTCAGCACCCGCATCCACAGACCCCAGGGCTGCGAACGCCACCGGTGGGGTCGATACGTCGACACCCGAGGTCACCACTAGTGACGGACTGACAACCGACACCGAGCCCGGCGACACCGAGCGCGGCGACACCGAGTCCGGCGACACCGCGCCCGGCGACACCGAGTCTTCGGAGACGACGACCGGTGACGCCGCGTCCGGCGACACGCCGGCAGTGGTGGGGCCCAGCACGTCCTCCAACCCCCGTCGGCGGCGGAAGCGCCCCTCCGGAGCGCGCCCCGCGGGTGCGACAGCGTCGGAGGCATCCAACGATCCCGCCGATGACGACAACGCCGCGGTGGGCGATGACGGGGACGAAGCCCTCGGCGAAACCCCCGCCCCGCCCCAGGTGGGCGAGCGCAAGCTCCCCCTCGAGCGACCCCGGATCGGTGACACCCGGCCCGCCCGCCCCGTCACGGCTCCGGTGGCGCCTGTGCCCGTGGCGCCCGTGCCCGTGACGCGGCCTGCAGCCAAGCCGGCCAAGCGTGCGCCGCGCCCCGCCGTCGTGGCGGGATCGGGCGCGGCCGAGCCCGAAGACGACCAGTACGACCAGGACGACCAGGAGGCGGAGACCAAGGCGTCGGGTGGACGGTCGCGGCGTCGCAGCGGCAGGGAGCGGCGCGGACGACCGGTGGGTCGCTACCTGATGTGCGTTCACGTGCTTCCCCATGCCACCCAGATCGCGGTGCTCGAGGGCAGGACCCTCGTCGAGCACTACGTGTCAAGGGCGTCGGACGATGCCACCCAGATCGACGGCAACATCTACCGGGGCCGGGTCCAGAACGTCCTCCCGGGAATGGAGGCCGCCTTCATCGACATCGGGACCCCCAAGAACGCCGTGCTCTACCGAGGTGACGTCCGCTACGACGTCGAGGACATCGAAACGGCGAAGAGTGCCTCGCCTCGCATCGAGGAGATGTTGCGCCCCGGGCAGGTCATCTTGTGCCAGGTCACGAAGAACCCGATCGGTGCCAAAGGGGCCCGCCTCACCCAGGAGGTCTCGCTTCCAGGTCGGTTCGTGGTCATGGTCCCCAACTCCACCGCGTTCGGCATCTCCAAGCGGCTCGACGACAACGAGCGCAAGCGGTTGCGCCGGATCGTCGACGAGGTGCGTCCTGCCGGTCACGGCCTGATCGTCCGCACCGCGGCGGAAGGGGCGAGCCAGGACGAGCTGCGCCACGACGTCGAGCGCCTGGTGGCGTTGTGGGAGGCGATCGAGGCCGAGGCCAATCGGTCCAACGCCCCGGGACTGCTCTACCGGGAGCCCGACCTGGCCGTGCGGATCGTGCGGGAGGAATTCAACCGCGAGTACCGGAACGTGGTCATCGATGACGAGAGTCTGTATGCGCAGGTGCGCGACTACATCGGGCAGGTGAACCCCGAGCTCGTCGACCGCGTCGAGTACTACGACCCAGTGGTCGAGAACCTGCCGATCTTCGAACGCTTCCACGTGCACGAGCAGTTGCACAAAGCTCTCGACCGCAAGGTGTGGTTGCCGTCGGGCGGATCGATCATCATCGAGGGCACCGAGGCCCTCACCGTCATCGACGTGAACACCGGCAAGAACGTCGGCAAGTCCAACCTCGAGGAGACCGTCTACCGCAACAACCTCGAGGCGGCCGAGGAGATCGCGCGGCAGCTGCGACTGCGCGACATCGGTGGGATCATCGTGATCGACTTCATCGACATGGAGATCCGGGACAACCGGGACCGGGTGTCCGCCGCCCTGCGCTCTGCCCTGGCCCGGGACAAGACGCGGACCCAGGTCTTCGACATCTCGGAGCTGGGCCTGGTCGAGATGACCCGGAAACGGGTCTCTGAGGGCCTGGTCGAGTCGCTGTCGAGCACCTGCACGGTGTGCGGGGGGCGCGGGATCGTGCTCGACGAATCCCTCCTGTAGGATCTCCTGGCTATGTATGCGGTGATCCAAAGCGGTGGCAAGCAGGAGCGGGTGGCCGAGGGCCAGCAACTGCGCGTGGAGCTTCTCGGGGTGCCCGAGGGGAGCGAGGTCGAGCTTTCTCCGGTGCTCGTGGTGGACGACGACCGCGTGCTCGCCACCCCCGCAGAGCTCGCCGGCACGGTGGTGGCCGCCCGGGTCGTGGGCCAGGAGCTCGGTCCCAAGATCCGGGGGTTCACGTACCAGGCCAAGGCGAGGCGCCGGCGGCGCTGGGGTCACCGTCAGCAGTACGACACCGTCGAGATCGTGTCGATCACGGTCCCCGCGGGCCGCTGAGCCCGCCCCCAGGAGGAGGTTCTCGTGTCGAAGACCAAAGGTGGGGGCTCCACCCGCAACGGCCGCGATTCGAAGTCCAAGCGCCTCGGCGTGAAGGTGTACGACGGCACGACCGTTCCCGCCGGCGCGATCATCCTGCGCCAGCGGGGCACCAAGTTCCATCCCGGTGAGAATGTCGGGCGCGGTGGCGACGACACGCTGTTCGCGACCGCCGAGGGCGTGGTGAGCTTCGGCACCCGCAAGGGTCGCCGTCAGGTGAGCGTCCGCGTCGAGTCCTGAGCCGAGGTGGCCGGTCCCTCTCTCCCTCGGGAGGGAGTGACGGTGCCTCGTAGAATCGGAGCCGTGTCCGGGTTCGCCGACGAAGCCCAAGTCCATGTGAAGGCGGGCAACGGCGGTGCCGGTTCCGTGTCGTTTCGTCGTGAGGCCCATGTGTCGAAGGGCGGCCCCGACGGTGGTGACGGTGGCAACGGGGGCGATGTCTGGCTCGTGGCCTCGACCAACCAGGCGTCGCTGCTCGGTTTTCGCGACCATCCCCATCGTCGGGCCACCGACGGCAAGCACGGACAGGGAAAGAAGCGCCACGGCCCCCGGGGCCAGGCCCTCGAGGTGCCCGTGCCGGTCGGGACGATGGTGCGGGGCCCCGACGGGTCGGTCCTCGCCGACCTCGCCACGGCGGGAGACCGCTGGTTGGCCGCCGGTGGGGGACGGGGTGGGCGCGGCAATGCCCGCTTCCTCTCCAATCGCCGGCGTGCGCCCGCCTTCGCCGAGCAGGGCGAGAAGGGTGAGGAGCGCTGGCTCGATCTCGAGCTGAAGTTGCTCGCCGACGTGGCACTGGTGGGGCTGCCGAACTCCGGCAAGAGCACCTTGATCTCGCGGATCTCCGCCGCTCGTCCCAAGGTGGCGGCCTATCCGTTCACCACCCTCGAGCCGCACCTGGGCGTGGTCCGGGTGGGGCGGCCCGGCGACGAGACCGAGTTCGTGGTGGCGGATGTGCCGGGGCTGGTGGAGGGTGCGGCCGAAGGGCGCGGGCTCGGTCACCGGTTCCTCCGACACGTCGAGCGCGCCCGCGCCCTGGTGGTGTTGCTCGACCTGGCCCCCGCCGACGCGGTCTCGGCGTCGGAGCAGGAGCGGATCCTGCTCACCGAGCTCGGTCGCTATCGACCGGAGCTGCTCCAACGTCCCCGCCTGGTCGTGGGGTCGAAGTCCGATGTGGCGCTCGAAGGGATCGACGCCGAACCCGAGCTCATCATCTCGGCGGTCACCGGGGCGGGGATCCCCGAGCTCCTCGTCCGACTCGCCGCCATGGTCGTCGAGGCTCGCGTGGCCGAGGCGATGCCCAATCGCTCCGTCGTGATCCACCGCCCCCTGTCGGAGGAGATCGAGGTGATCCGTTCCGAAGACGGATCGTTCGTGGTCCTCGGCCGTCCCGCCCTGCGAGCCGTGGCGTTGTCGGATCTCAACGACCCCGACGCCGTCGACTACGTCCAGAGCCGCCTGCGCCGCCTCGGGGTGGAGCGTGCCCTCGTACGCGCCGGGGTGCGCGACGGTGATGTGGTGCATCTCGGTGAGCTGAGCTTCACCTACCAACGCGAGGAGGGGGTCGAGGGTGCGGTGTCTGAGACACCGCTTCCCGAGATCAGGCGTTCCACCCGTCGCGGCCGGGGATCGGACCGATGACGGCAAGCCATGGCGCTCGCACCGTCGTCGCCAAGGTGGGGTCCTCGTCGATCACGAACGCCGGTGGCGGCGTGGACGCGGCGTCGATCGACAGGCTGTGCGCGCAGGTGGCCGAGTTGCGCGAGCTGGGACACAGCGTTGTCCTCGTCAGCTCCGGAGCGATCGCGGCGGGGTGGTTCGCCATGGGGGGAGGGCCCCGGCCCACCGACCCCGCCACCTTGCAGGCGGTCTCGGCCGTCGGGCAGTCGAAGCTCATGCGGGTGTACGACGAAGCGTTCGCCGCCCGAGGGCTCGCCGTCGGTCAGGTCCTGCTGGCGCCTCTCGACTTCATCCACCGCCAGCAGTACCTGCACGCCCGCCAGACCCTGTCTCGGCTGCTCGAGCTGGGCGTGGTCCCGGTGGTGAACGAGAACGACGCCACCTCCGATGACGAGATCCGGTTCGGTGACAACGACCGGTTGGCCGCGCTCGTGGCCCACCTCGTGGCGGCTGATCTGCTCGTGCTGCTCACCGACACCGCCGGCCTGCTGACCGCCGATCCCCGCACCACGGCCGAGGCGTCGCTCATCGAAGAGGTGATCGAGGTCGACCACGAGCTCGAGATCGTGGCGGGCGGGGCCGGCAGCGCGGTGGGAAGCGGAGGCATGGCGTCGAAGCTGGCCGCGGCGAAGATCGCGGCTTGGTCCGGCGTGGAGACCGTCATCGCGGATGCCGGTCGGGCCGGAGTGCTGCGCGGTGTCATCGACGGGGAACCCGGCGTGGGCACCGTCTTCAGGGCCCGGGGGCGGCGTCTGCCGGCTCGGAAGCTGTGGATCGCGTTCGCGGTCGCCGCGGCGGGGACCCTCGTCGTGGACGAGGGAGCCCGCCGGGCGCTCGTGGAGCGAGAAGCGTCGCTGCTCCCTGCCGGGGTGGTGTCGGTGTCGGGTCGGTTCGACACCGATGACGCCGTGGAGATCGCAGGGCCCGACGGTGTGGTCTTCGCCAAGGGCCTGGCCCGTCATCCCGCGCATCTGGTGGCGTCGTGGGCGGGGCATCGTACGAGCGAATTGCCCGACGGCGCCGCGCCCGAAGTCGTGCACCGTGACGATCTCGTGGTGCTGGGCTGAGGGCAGGGCGCGTGGCGGGGGTAGATTGGAGCATGGCCCCGCCGACCATCGAAGACCTCGGCCGTCGCGCCAAGGCGGCCTCGCGGGCCCTGGCCGTGGCGGACGGAGCGGCCAAGAACGGCGCCCTGCAGGTGGCCGCCGAGCTGCTCGAGGAGCGTGGAGCGGCGCTGCTCGAGCACAACGAAGTGGATCTCGACCGGGCCCGGGTCGAGGGTGCCACCGAGGTGCAGACCGACCGGTTGCGTCTCACCCGGGAGCGGATCGACGCCATGGCCGACAGCCTGCGCCAGGTTGCTGCGCTGCCCGACCCCGTCGGTGAGGTCGTCGAAGGGTGGGTGCGCCCCAACGGCCTGCGTGTCGAGCGGGTCCGGGTCCCGCTCGGAGTGGTGGGGATCATCTACGAGAACCGCCCCAACGTCACGAGCGACGCGGCCGGACTGTGTCTCAAAGCGGGCAACGCCACCATGTTGCGGGGCTCGTCGAGCGCGGCGCAGTCGAACGCGGCGATCGTGGGCGCTCTGCGTGAGGCGCTCGTGAAGGTCGGGCTGCCCGAGGACGCCGTCGTGAACGTGGCGGACACGAGCCACGAGGCGGCGGTCCGGTTCATGCAGCTCGACGGGGTCATCGACTGTCTCGTGCCGCGCGGGGGCCACTCCCTCATTGCCTCGGTGCGCGAGCACGCCACCGTGCCGTATGTCATCGACGGGGACGGCAACTGCCACGTGTACGTCGATGCCGGTGCCGACCTCGACATGGCCCTGTCCATCGTGGTGAATGCCAAGACCCAGCGCCCCGGCGTGTGCAACGCGGCGGAGTCCCTCCTCGTCCACGAGGCGGTGGCGACCGAGTTCCTGCCGCGTGCCCAGGCGGCCCTGGCCGGTGTCGAGCTGCGCGGGGACCAGGCGAGCCGGGCGATCCTGCCCACCATCGCCGTCGCCGACGAGGCGGACTTCGCGGCCGAGTTCCTGGGCCCGGTCCTGTCGGTGGCGGTCGTCGCCGACCTCGATGGCGCCATCGACCACATCACCCGCTTCGGCTCGGGACACTCCGAGGCGATCGTCACCACGGACCTGCGCGCCGCGGAGCGGTTCTGTCGTGAGGTCGACGCCGCCGCGGTCGTCGTGAACGCGTCGACCCGGTTCGTCGACGGAGGAGAGCTCGGACTGGGCTCGGAGATCGGCATCTCGACCCAGAAGCTCCACGCCCGCGGTCCCATGGGGCTGCGCGAGCTCACCTGCGTCAAGTACGTCGTGCATGGTGACGGGCAGGTGCGGCGATGAGCCCCGCCAGCGACAAGGACGGTGCCGTCGACGGGAAGACCGATGCGATGGGGATGCTCGGATTCCCCGACCCCGGCCCGCCCTTGTTCTCGTCGGTGACCGAAGTGCGCGAACGGCTCGCCGCGGTGGGCTATCTCGCCGACGACGGCATCGCCGGGGTGGTCCATCTGGCGGACCGTCTGGCCAAGCCGGTGCTCGTGGAGGGACCCGCCGGGACCGGCAAGACCGAGCTGGCCAAGTCGGTGGCGCGCGTTACCGGCAGCCGGCTCATCCGCCTGCAGTGCTACGAGGGGCTCGATGAGTCCAAGGCCCTCTACGAGTGGAACTACAAGAAGCAGTTGCTTCGGATCCAGGCTCAGCGCGTCGTCGACGACGACGGCACGAAGACCGGGTCGCCCGGCGACGACGACGGCGCGGGCGACGGGGTGACGAGCTCGTGGCGAGACCTCGAGGAGGACATCTTCTCCGAGGAGTTCCTTCTCACCCGCCCCTTGCTCGAGGCCATCCGGTCCCCGGACCCGGTCGTCCTCCTCGTCGACGAGGTGGACCGGGTCGAGCTCGAGACCGAGGCGTTGCTGCTCGAGGTGCTGTCGGAGTACCAAGTGTCGATCCCGGAGCTGGGTACGATCCGGGCCCAGCAGATCCCGCTCGTGTTCCTCACCTCCAACAACACCCGTGAGCTGTCCGAAGCGCTCAAGCGGCGGTGCTTGTACCTGCACCTCGACTACCCGTCGCTCGAACGCGAGCGCGACATCGTGTTGGCCCGGGTGCCCGGGGTGACCGAGGAGCTCGCCGATCAGATCGCCAGGATCGTGCGGTCCCTGCGGACCCTCGAGCTCAAGAAATACCCCTCGGTCTCAGAAACCCTGGACTGGGCGCGGACCCTCGTGGTCCTGGGCGTCGAGTCGATCGACGCCGAGCAGGCCAAGGCCACGTTGCACGTGCTGCTCAAATACCGCAGCGACCTCGAGCGCGCGGCCAAGGAGTTGGCCGTGGCCGGGGAGGACCGGGCCTGAGGAGGGGGTCGTGCTCGACGTCCTCACCGGGTTCGTAGGAGAGCTGCGCGCCGCGGGGCTGCCGGTTTCGCTCACCGAGTCCATCGACGCGGCCGAGGCGGTCCATCACATTCCGCTCGAGGACCGCGACGCGCTCAAATACGCGTTGGCCGCCACGCTCGTGAAGAGCTCCGCCCACTGGAAGGCCTTCGAGACGGCCTTCGAGGTGTACTTCTCGATGCGGGGTCCCCAGTACGAGTTCGGTGACGATGACTCGTCGACCGGTGACCTTGACTCGGAGAACGACAACGAGACCGAGAACCGGGGACGGGGCGAGGGTCGGGGACAGGGGAGCGGTGGCGGCGAGGGGCTGTCGCCCGAGGAGCTCGCCGAGATGTTGTTCCGGGCCCTGCTCTCGGCCAACGACGCCCAGGTCGCCGCGCTCGCCCGCCAGGCCGTGAGCCGCTTCGCGGGCATGGAGCCCGGCCGGCCCGTCGGAGGTACCTACTACCTGTACCGCACGTTGCGAAACCTCGACCTCGACCGGGTCCTCGAGCGGCTCATGGAGACCGCCCGGGCCTCTGCTCCGGAGGGACAGTTGACGCCCCTGGAGGAGCGCCTGGCCCGTGACGAGTTCAAGAGCCGCCTCGATCGGCTGCGCCGGGAGCTCGAGGACGAGATCCGCCGCCGGCTCGTGGCCGATCGCGGCACCGAGGCCCTGGCCCGGTCACTGCGAAAGCCCCTGCCCGAAGAGATCGACTTCATGCACGCCACGCGCGACGAGTTGGCGTCACTGCGCCGTGCCATCCACCCCCTCACGCGCAAGCTGGCTGTCCGTCTGGCCCGCAAGCGTCGACACGGCCGCAAGGGCCCGCTCGACTTCCGGTCCACGATGCGCCATTCACTGTCGACCGGTGGTGTCCCGGTCGACCCCAAGTTCCGGTACCCCCGTCCCGCCAAGCCCGAGATCATCGTCATCGCCGACATCTCGGGATCGGTGGCTTCGTTCGCCCGGTTCACGTTGCATCTCGTGCATGCCATCAGCTCGCAGTTCTCGAAGGTGCGCAGCTTCGTGTTCATCGACGGGATCGACGAGGTCACGAGGTTCTTCGAGAACGTCGACGACGTGGCCGACGCGGTGCACCGGATCAACACCGAGGCCGACGTGGTGTGGGTCGACGGGCACTCGGACTACGGCCACGCCCTGTCGGTGTTCTGGGAGCGCTGGGGTGAGGAGATCACGCCCCGTTCGAGCGTGTTGTTGCTCGGCGACGCCCGCAACAACTACCACGCCTCCCAAGCCTGGGTGATCTCCGAGATTCGGCACCGGGCCCGTCATGTGTATTGGCTCAACCCCGAGCCCCGCGCCTACTGGGGGACCGGCGACTCGATCCTCGGAGAGTACGCCGTGCATTGCGACGACGTCTTCGAGTGTCGGAACCTGCGCCAGCTCGAGCATTTCGTCACCGAGTTGGCGTGAGCGCGGCGAAAGCGGGGAGTGGCGCCCCGCCGGGCGTGGGCACGGTGGCGCCGTCCTCGGAGAATCCCACCCGCGTCGTGCTCATCCGCCACGGCGAGGCGACCTGCAACGTGGACGGCGTGGTCGGGGGCCACGGGGGATGCACCGGTCTGTCGGATAAAGGGAGGCGCCAAGCCGCGGCCCTCCGGGATCGGCTCGAGGAGACCGGCGAGCTCTCGGCCGCCGGCGCGCTGTACACGAGCGTGCTGGCTCGTGCCATCGAGACAGGGGGCATCGCCGCCGCCGGCATCGGTGATGGCACGGCACCGGTGGAGGATTGCGACCTGTGCGAGTTGCACCCAGGTGAGGCTGACGGCCTCACCTGGGACGAGTTCCGTGTCCGCTACGGCGAGCCCGACTTCGATGTCGATCCGGACAGTCCTGTGGCGCCCGGCGGCGAGAGCTGGAGCTCGTTCGTGTCCAGGGCTTCGGGCGCGGTGACGCGCCTGGCCGAGGCCCATCGCGGCGAGCTGGTCGTGATGGTGTGCCATGCCGGTGTCATCGAGTCGTCGCTCTTGGCGTTCCTGCCGGTGGCGCCGGGGCGCAGACGCCTGCGGTTGCCCACCGAGCACACATCGCTCACCGAGTGGGAGTTCGGAGGACCGGACTGGCGACTGGTGCGCTACAACGACGCCGCCCACCTCCGCACGCTGGACATGAGAGCGCCCACCTCGTCCTGAGACGGCGTCGGATCGGCCTCACCGGTGCGCGGAGACCGAGGAGGCGCGCCGCTCGAGGATTTGGATCACGGGTTGCAGTCTCGTGCCGGTCGCCCGGGACCTAACAGGCGTAGTCGCCGTCGAGGCTGATCCCGTTGGCCTGATTGGTGTACTGGGTCACCCACACCCCTCCCGTGGGCAGGAAGTTCCCGTTCTGCGCGGCGTAGGACACGGCGTTGGCACAGTTGCCCTGGGGGTCGTTGGTGTACCACGCCACCCACAGCGGCACCGCGGGTTGGAAGTTCCCGGCGATACCGTTCCACGTGAGGGGGCTCGTGTAGATGCCGACGTTGTTCACGCCGGTGCCGCGCAGCGCGTTGATCGCGCCCAGGACGACCTGGTCGTTCTCGGCGGTGTTGGTCGTCCAGTTGGCGCCTTCCACGTCCAGCCACCACGTGACCAAGGGGTTCACCCCCTGGGCCTGCGCGTACTGGTAGGCGTAGACCCCGGCCTCGTACCCCCAGTTGCACGCCACATCACCGTTGCAGCCCGGTTGGTCGGTGGTGTCGGTCCCGTAGGTCATGAAGATGTAGAGGTTGAGCCCGCCCCCCGCCCATTGGGCTTCGTGGGCCAGGCACGGGTTGGGGGACCCGTTGGACTGGCCGGTCGCCTCGACGATGCCGACGGTGTGGCCCGACGGCAACGTGTTGGTACAGGTCGGGGGGTTGTCCTGGAACTTCGAAATGTCGTAGCCGAAGCTCCCCGACGGGTACGCGCCGTTGGCGGCCACGCCCGTGCCCGGGCCATCGGCGATGCCCACGACCGGGTTCGTGATGTGCTGGGGCGCCGAGCCGAAGTACCCGGCGTCGCCGAAGGCGGTGACCGCGCCGTTGGAGTCGGTCAGCCAGTACCCGCCGGGGTCGGAGGACGCGATCCCCACCACCGGGCGTGCCAGGGCGTGACCGCCGAGCGATCCGTCATAGCGGGCGGCGCCGAAGGCGAAGACCCCGCCGTCAGCCGCGACCATAAGGTATCCGCCTGCGACAGAGGAGGTCGCGCCCACGATCGGCGCTTGGAGGGTGAGTTTGCCGAGCGATCCGGCGAACCCGGCGTCGCCGAAGGCGAAGACGCCACCGTCCGACGCGAAGAGCCAGTAGCCGCGACCGTCGGGCGTCGCCACCATGGAGACCACCGGCTTGTTGAGCCTCACGGCCCCCATCGACCCGAAGAACGGTGCGTCGAAGGCGAACACCCCGCCGTCCGACGCCACGGTCCAGTAGCCGCCGGTGGCGGGGTCGGCCGCGATGCCCACCATGGGCTTGTTGAGCCTCACGGCCCCCATCGACCCGTGGAACCCGGCGTTGCCAAAGGTGAACACCCCGCCGTCGGTCGCCACGGTCCAGTACCCGAGGCCACTCGCACCCGACGGTCCGGTCGTCGGCGCGATGCCGACCATGGGCGCGGCCAGCGTGATCCCACCCATGGACCCGTAGAAGGGGAGGCCACCGAAGGCGAACACACCGCCGTCCGACGCCACGGTCCAGTACGAGGGCACGCCCTGGGTGGAGGTGGGGACGGCGTCCATCAGCTGTCGTGGCGCGGTGCTCGAGGCCACCATTGCCGTCGAGACGACGGTGACGGCGACGATCGACGCACCGAGCGCGCGTCCGAGACGCGCCAGGTTGTGGGGAAGACGAGGCATGGAGTGGTTGCTGCGATCCTTGCTGCGCGATGGCGCGTGTCCGCGGCTCCCCTAAGCGTCAGAGAGGCCGAGGGTCCGATCTCCATTCTCACGGAGAGTGCGGCGCGAAGCAACGACGCCCCCGAGAACCGTCGCCCACCTGGACCGATGCGTGGTGGACGTGGTGTCCTCGGGTGGAAACCGCCGCCGGACCTGGCGCCGCTCAGGCCCTCAGCAGCTCCGCGACGCGAAACGCGAGGTCGATGGCCTGACGGGCATTGAGACGGGGGTCACACGTCGTCGTGTAGCGCTCGTGCAGTTGCCCCTCGAGGATGTCGCCGAACCCACCGAGGCATTCGGTGACGTCGTCCCCGGTGAGCTCGAGGTGCACGCCTCCGGGCCAGGTCCCCGCGGCGTGGTGGGCGGCGAAGAACCCCTTGAGCTCGGTCAGGATGTCGTCGAAGCGTCGCGTCTTGCGGCCCCCGTCGCTCACGAACGTGTTGCCGTGCATCGGATCACATGCCCACACCACCGGATGGTGCGCGGCGGTGACCGCCTCGAGCAACGGTGGCAGGGCATCGGCGATGGCGGTTGCGCCCATGCGGGTGATGAGGGTGAGGCGGCCCGGAGTCCGTTCGGGGTTCAGGCGCTCGCACAGCGCCACCACCTCGGTCGGAGTGGTCGACGCGCCGATCTTGCATCCGACGGGGTTGTGGATCCCCGACAGGAAGTCGATGTGGGCGCCGCCGAGCTGGCGCGTGCGCTCACCGACCCACAGCATGTGCGCCGAGCAGTCGTACCAGTCGCCGGTGAGTGAGTCCATGCGGGTGAGGGCCTCTTCGTAGCCGAGGATGAGCGCGTCATGGCTCGTGTAGAAGTCGACCTGATGCAGCGACTGCTCCGCCTTGAGGTCGATCCCGCACGCGGCCATGAACCGCAGGGCCCGATCGATCTCGCCGGCGATCTGCTCGTAGCGACGTCCCTCGTCGCTCGAGGCGACGAACTGCTGGTTCCAGATGTGGACCTGGGCCAGATCGGCGAAGCCGCCCTTGGTGAAGGCGCGCACGAGGTTGAGTGTCGAGGCCGCCTGATGGTACGCGGCGACCAGCCGACTCGGGTCGGGAATCCGGGCCGTCGCGTCGGGGGCGTCGTCATTGACCATGTGGCCGCGGAAGGCGGGGAGCTCCACATCACCGACCCGCTCGGTGGGCGACGATCGAGGCTTGGCGAATTGCCCGGCGATGCGTCCCACCTTCAGGGCCGGGACACCGGCTCCGTAGGTCAAGACCACGGCCATCTGCAAGATGACCTTGAGCTTGTCCCGGATGTCGTCGGCCGAGAACTCGGCGAACGACTCGGCGCAGTCACCCGCCTGCAGGAGAAACGCCTTGCCGGCGGCCACCTCGGCCAGCGACGCCGTGAGCGTGCGCGCCTCACCGGCAAATACCAGAGGCGGCAGGTCGCCCAGTTCCTTGAGCACTCGCTCGAGGGCATCCGCGTCGGGCCACTCCGGCTGCTGCGCGGCAGGGAGGTCACGCCACCGTTGCGGGCTCCACTGGGCTCGGCTCATGGGTCTACAGCGTAAATGCTCGGCGCCTACGCTCGTGACGTGCACGCGACGGTCGGGGAAGGCGGCGGGGAGTCGGTGGCCCCAGGGCCTCGCATCGGCATCTTCGGAGGGACGTTCGATCCTGTCCATGTCGGTCACCTGGTCGCGGCGACATGGGCACGGGAGGCGCTCGGCCTCGACCGGGTCCTCCTGGTCGTGGCCAACGAGCCCTGGCAGAAGGCCGGCACCCGCGCCGTGACGCCCGCCGAGGACCGGTTCTTGATGGTGCAGGCGGCGGTGGCCGGGGTCACCGGGGTCGAGGCGTGTCGTATGGAAATCGATCGGGGCGGCCCGAGCTACACCGCCGACACCGTGCGCGAGCTCCGGGTGGCGACGCCGACGGCCCGGCCCTTCGTGATTGTGGGCGCCGATGTGGCTGCCGAGCTCGCGACCTGGCAGCAGGTGGACGAGCTGCGCAAGGCTGTCACGCTCGTGGTGGTCGACCGCGGTGGCGTGGGACCCGGAGAGGATCCGCCGGGGTGGCACGTCGAGCGGTTGCGCATCCCGGCCCTCGACATCTCGAGCAGCCAGCTCCGAGACCGCCTCGCCCAGGGCAGGTCGGTGGACTTCCTCATTCCCGAGCCCGCCATACGTTGCATCCGCCAGCTGAATCTGTACGCTGGCAGGAGATGAGTAGCGCCGATACCGATCGAACCGTCACGGGTCCCCATGGGGCGCGTCCGGGGGGTTCGACCGAGGTGGACGTGGCGGTTCCCGCCGCATGACGGCACCCGCCGAGCGGGAATCGGCGGACAACGGACGCCCCGACGTTCCCGAGGCTGCCCTGGTGGCAGCGCGGGCCGCGGACACCAAGCTCGGCCAGAACACCGTTGTCCTCGCCATGGGGGAGTTCCTCGGGGTGACCGACGCCTTTGTCATCACGAGCGGTGCCAACAGCCGACAGGTCCGCACCATCGTCGAAGAGGTCGAGCACCAGGTGAAGGAGTCCGTCGGGCGCTCGCCGCGTGCCACCGAAGGTCTGCGCGACCTGACCTGGGTGCTCATGGACTACGGCGACTTCCTCGTCCATGTCTTCCAGGACGAAGCACGCGCCTATTACGACCTCGAGCGCCTGTGGGGTAACGCGCCGCGTCGGTCGGGCGACGAGATCCTCTCGGAGCAGCGCGTCGAGGACTGAGCCCTGACGCCCGGCGTCATGGGGCCAGCGCCGCGAACTGCGCGGTGGTGGCCACGGGGACGAGCGCTCCGCTCGTGACCGGCACCTGGACGGGTTGGCCCATCAGCTCGAAGGTGACCCCGGTGACGCCGGGGAGGGCCGAGGCCGTGAACACGACCTGTGCCACCGCCTGGATCTCGGGCGGCCCCACGATCTGACCGAAGGTGCCCCCCAGGTTCACCGTGGCGGTGCCCCCGGCGATGTTGGCTCCGAGGACCGTCGTCTGGGTCGCCACCGCACTCTGGAGCCCCGACGCCGATTCCTTGTCGTTGGGCCCGGCGACCAGCGCTCGGAGCACGGTGGCCAGGTCGGGCGGGGAGACCGACACGTTGCGGGTCACCGCCACCAGGTGACCGCTCGATCCGATGAGGAAGATCTGCACGGGAACCTCGATCGGCGACGGGCCGGTGGTCACCGTGGTCGTGGACTGAGTGGGCGCCAGGAGGTCGAAGGGGATGCCGTGGCGTGACAACGCCGCGGGTTGCTTGTCGACGGGCACGCCACAACCGGAGAGTCCGAGCACGACGGCACAGGCGGCGAGGACGGTGATCGTGCCGCGGGGGATCGTCATGCCCGCGTCTCGGCGTCGCGCGCGGGATCGGGCGCGAGCGCTGGAGCCGTGCCGTTGTCGTTGCCCGCGGGGAGCTCGATCACGAAACGGTTCTCACCCTCCGCGCCGGACTCGGCCCAGACCCGACCGCCGTGCAGGCGTACGTGCTCGGCGACGAGCGAGAGCCCGAGTCCGGTGCCGTTGGTCACCCCGCGCTGGCCTGCGGCCTGGCCCCGATAGAAGCGCTCGAAGATCCTGTCGCGTTCGCCCGGCGCCACGCCCGGGCCGCGGTCGACCACCACGAATCGAACGCCGTGGCCGGTCCCGGGCTCGACCGCGATGCGGGTGACGCCCCCCGCGTACTGCTCCGCGTTGTCGACGAGGTTCGTCACGACGCGCTCGATGCGGCGCTTGTCCACCCACAGACGCAACCCTGCGACGGCCGGATCCACGTCAACGGGGACATCGCCCGCTCCTCCCGCCGCGGCGGCCTGGCGGGCGAGCTCGCCTACCTCGACCTCGTCGAGCGACAGCTCCGCCGACCCGGTGTCGACGCGGCTGATCTCCAGGAGGTCATCGACCATGCGCTGGAAGCGATGGAGCTCGGTGCTCAGCAGGTCGAGGGCGTGACGGCTGCGCGGGGGCAGCTCGTCGCGGTGCGACTCGAGGACGCCCAGCGATGTCGCCAAGGTGGTGAGCGGGGAACGGAGCTCGTGGCTCACGTCCGCAGTGAACCGCACCTCGTGGTCGATCCGTTCCTGGAGGGCATCGGTCATGCGGTTGAACGACGACGCCAAGGCCGAGAGCTCGGCGTCGCCCTCGGCGAGCAGACGGGTGTTGAGGCTTCCGCCCGCCACCGTTTCCGCGGCGCGCGACACCTGGGCCAGCGGTCGCAAGGCCCGCCCACTGGCCCATCGCCCGATCACCGCTCCCGCCACCGTGGTCAACAGGGCGGCGCCGGCGAGCGCCAGGGCCAGGATACGCAAGGTCCGGCTCAGGTCGTCGAGCGAGAACACCTCGAAATACGAGGCGTTGACACTGGGTATGGGCAGTCCCACCCCCATCTGTGGGGTGTTGCCGAGCACGAAGTGCTGCGTGGCCGGGGTGCCCGACAGAATCAGGTCGCGCAGAGAGAGCGGGATGGCGTTCTCGCCGACCGAGATCGACGTGGCGTACCACTGGCCCTTGAGCTCGAGTACCGAGCGCGAGCCGGGAACCGTGTCGAGAGAGGCCAGCAGCTGGGTGATGTTGGGATTCACCGATCGCAACGACGATCGCGCCAGCGACGCGTTCACATAGGCCTGGCGCAAGATGGCGGTCTCGCGCTCTTTCAGGATGAACTGCCGGGCCGTGAAGTATGTGACCCCCGCCATGGTCGCCGACAATGCCAGGGCCCCGAGTCCGAAGGTCACCGTGACGCGCGACCGCAGACCGAGGTTCGACCAGGGCCGCGTGCGCGGGCGCGTGTGCGGGCGCTGCGGTGAAGCGCCTGGGGGACCGACTCGGCGCGTGCGGAATCCGCGCATGTCGGCCCTCAGGTGGCCAGCTTGTAGCCCATCCCTCGCACGGTGAGGATGTGACGGGGATTGGCGGGGTCGGCCTCGATCTTGGTGCGCAGTCGCCGGATGTGGACGTCGACGAGCCGTCCGTCGCCGAAGTAGTCGTAACCCCAGACCCGGTCGAGGAGCTGCTCCCGGCTCAGCACCTTGCCGGGATTGGTGGCTAGTTCGCACAGGAGACGGAATTCCGTGCGGGTGCAGTGGACCTCGGTCCCGGCTCTGCGCACCGTGCCCTCGTCAGGAAGGACTTCGACGTCTCCGAAGGAGAGCGCGTCGGGAGTGTCGACGGACCGGGAACGACGCAGGAGGGCCCGGATGCGCGCCGCGAGCTCCTTGGCGACGAAGGGCTTGGTGACGTAGTCGTCGGCACCGGCTTCGAGTCCGGCCACCACATCGTGGGTGTCGTTGCGCGCCGTGACCATGATCACGGGAACGGCGCTCGTGCGGCGCAGCTGCCGGCAGCACTCGAAGCCGTCGATGCCCGGCAGCATGAGGTCGATGAGCACGACGTCGGCGGGTTGGTCGGCGAAATGCTCGAGCCCGACCTCGCCCGAGCCGGCCTCGTCGACCTCGTAGCCCTCGTCCTCGAGTGCCAGTCGCATCGAGGCGCGGATGCGCTCGTCGTCCTCTACGAGGAGGATTCGGTTGCTCATGAGCGCCGGTTCATCAGGGACTGGTCACGACTGGTGGTTCAACCCGGGCGTGGCGCCCGTCGGACCGGCGCGATGACGATCAGGTCGATTTCCAGATCTGGGGGGTCCAGATCGTTCCCACGATCATGCCGTATGCCTTGGCACCTTCGGGCGTCGTCGGGTTGTTCCAGTTCTGCACGTGCGAGTTGGCCACGACGGCCCAGGTGGTCCGGTCCTGCCAGATGTAGGGCAGGACCGCGTTGAGGCGCTTGGCGACACCTTGGTACGCGGCCGCCCTGGTGGCCGGGTCGGTGGAGGTCCGCCCCTGCTGCAGCAGGGTCTCGATCTGGGGGTCGGTGTTCCGGGCGAAGTTCGAGGCGATCGACGACGGGCCGGTCCCGAAGATCTCGGTCGGGCTCCACCACAGGTAATTGAGGTCCGGGTCCACTGCCGCGAACTGGCGCCACGACGTCGCCTGGAAGAGTCCCCCCAATGCGTTGTTGATCTGGTCGGCCTGCTGGATCTGGGTCAGCGTGACCTTCATCCCCACGGCCTCGAGCTGGCTCTGGACGAACTGGACCACCTGGATCGAGTACGCCGAGTTGGTCGACTGGAGGGTGAAGGCCACGGGCTTGCCGGTCTCGGTCTCCAGCTGCTTCACGATCGCCTTGGCTTTGCTCGGGTTGTACGCCGGGTATCCGGTATCCGTGGCGTAGTAGGGGGTGTTGGGCACGAAGGGTTGGTTGGTGGGTGTGTTGACGCCCTTGTCGACGACGGTGGCGTACTGCTTCGAATTGATGGCCATGGCCATGGCCTGGCGGACCCGGATGTCGCTCATGGCGGGATCGGCCATGTTGATCATGATGAAGTTCATGTCGGGCTCGCCCACGATGCCCTTGGTGTCGTCGAGGAACCCGTAGCTCTGATCGCTCTCGAACTGCAGGATGCTGGCGGGCAGGTCCGTGTGCATGATGTCGATGTTGCCCGCCTGCAACGCGTTGGCGCGCTGCTGCGCGTCGGTGATGGGCCGGTAGGTGACCGTGTCGAGATAAGGGAGGCCCTTGCGCCAGTAGTCGGGGTTGCGCTCCGCGGTGAAATGGTCGTTGGGGACCCATTCCTTGAACTTGAACGGACCCGTGCCGACCGGCCGCTCCGATCCCTTGGGGTCGGCGATCATCGAGGGTGAGGCGATGTAACCGGGCTGGCCCCCGATGCCTCCGGCGAGGTAGGCGGGGAACGGGACCCAGGGTTGCTTGAGCGTCACGGTCACGGTGTCCGAGCTCGTGGCGGAGATGTCTTTCACGGCGGTGAACGTCACCCCGAGCAGGTTGTTCTTGAAATGGTTCAGGCTCCCGGCGATGGCGGCGGCGTCACAGGGGGTGCCGTCGTGGAACCTCACGTTCGGACGCGCCGTGATCGTCCACACCGTGTAGTCCGAGTTGGGGGTGATGGCCTGGGCGAGGTAGGGCTGAACGCTGCCGTCGGCGGCGATGATGGTGAGCGGGTCGAAGACGGTGCGCGCGTAGAGGACCCCGGTCTCGTCGAAGCGACCGGTCGCCGGGTCGAATCCCTGTTCCTCGGCCTCGACCCCGAAGACGAGCTCCCCGCCTTTCTTGGGGGTGGCAGTGGAGATGCCGTTGCGCGGCCCGCTGGCGAGTGACCCCCCGCCGCTCGAGCCGGAGCCGCAGGCGCTCAGGAGGCCGCCCACTCCGCCGGCGGCCGCGAGTCCCCCAGCCGCCAGGGCACCTCGAGCAAGAAACGAACGGCGGTCGATCTGGTCGGGCACAGTCCCTACCCCCTTCGGGGCGCATTTGCAGCGTCTCGCCTGGTCGCGCCCTGCACCGCCCTGGACAATAGCGTCGCAAGCCCAGCTAGACGGGTAGCGTTGGATCATGGCCTGGGACCCCGAGGCGTTCTCGCGGTCCCTCGGCGGACAGTCTCCGGCGACACGGCGCGCCTATGTGGGAGACCTCGAGGCCTTCACGGTCTGGGCCGAGCGTGCCCGAGTCGAGGGACCCGCCGAGGTGGACCGCATCCTGCTTCGTCGGTACCTGGCGTTTCTCACCACCCGTCGGTACGCCCGGGCCACGGTGGCTCGCAAGGCGGCCGCCCTGCGCTGCTATTTCGCCTGGCAACGCCGGCGGGGGGTCCTCGACGACGACCCGGCCCGGCGCCTGGCGTCGCCCGGAGGCCGGTCGCGGCTCCCGAGGGTGCTCGACCACGGCGAGCTCGAGGTCATGCTGGACGGAGACGACCTCGCCCCGGTGGCCCCGACCTTGTCATCGAACGATGTGACCAAGCCACCCCGCCTCCACGATGCCCTTGGGGCCCGGGACGATGCTGTGCTCGAGCTCCTGTACGGGTGCGGACTTCGCGTCGCCGAGCTGTGCGGCCTCGACATCGGGGATGTCGACCTGCGGGCGGGCATGGTCACGGTGATGGGAAAGGGCAGCCGCCAGCGCCGGGTCCCGATGCACGATCGGTGTGCGCAGACCGTCGAGCTGTGGCTGGAACGAGGCCGCCCGGTGCTCGTGAGCGAGGTGTCTCCCCCTCATGCCGCGTTCTTGAATCGTCGCGGGGCGCGTCTGGGCACGCGTGACGTCCGGCGCGTCGTGGACCGCAGGTCACCGGTTCCGACGCACCCACACGCCCTGCGCCACAGCTTCGCCACCCACCTCCTCGACGGGGGTGCTGACCTGCGGGTCGTCCAAGAACTCCTGGGACACGCCAGTCTGCAGACCACGCAGGTCTACACTCATGTCAGCAAGGACCGGTTGCTCTCGGTATACGGGGCGACCCATCCCCGAGCGTAGGGGGAGGCGTGACGACGGACGACGACGGCGGCACTGCACGCCTATGGGTCGAGTACAAGAAGAATGGTGAGCGTCGTTTGCGCGACCAGCTCATCGTGCTGTACTCGCCGCTTGTGAAGTATGTCGCGGCCCGCGTGGCGGTGGGCCTTCCCCAGCACGTGGACGGGTCTGACCTGGTGAGCTACGGCATCATCGGCCTCATCGACGCCATCGACCGGTTCAGCCCGGATCGCCAGGTGAAGTTCGAGACCTACGCCATCCCACGCATCCGGGGTGCGATCATCGACGAGCTCCGCGCCATCGACTGGGTACCGCGCTCGGTGCGGGCCAAGGCGCGCGCCGTGGAGCAGGCCTACGCCTCGCTCGAAGCCACGTTGCTGCGGACACCCACCGACGCCGAGGTCGCCACCGAGCTCGAGATGTCGGAGTCCGACCTTCAAGACATCCTGCGACAGATCTCCTTCGTCGGTGTGGCCGCGCTCGACGAGGTGTTCATGGTGGGTGGTGACCGCACCGATCGCACCACGCTCGGTGACACCATCCCCGACGCCACGGCCGGACCGGTGGCGCTGTTCGAGGACAAGGAGTCCAAGGAGATCCTCGCTCAGGCCATCATGCAGCTCGGCGAGCGAGAGCGGACCGTCCTGTCGCTCTATTACTACGAAGGTCTCACGCTGGCTGAGATCGGCGAGATCCTGGGTGTGACCGAGAGCCGGGTGTGCCAGATCCACACCAAGGCCGTCTTGCAACTCCGTGGCCGTCTCAATGACCGGTCCCCGGACGGGACCGACACCCAGCGCCGAGGCCGGCCCCCCGGCGGTCGGCGCGGGCCGCGCTCGAGCGTCGCCGCCACCGGCTGACTCCGCTGCCGCCCGTCTCCGGGCATCGCATCGTCGAGCCGGCTCGAGCCGGTACGGGCCCAATCCCCATGTGACGGGCTGACGGGCCGTCGGTTACGATGGCACCGTTCCCGCCCGTCGGGTGGGACGCCAAAGAGCCACTTTGAAGCACCCGGCGCGTCCAACGGTCGCCCTTTCAGGGGCGCAGTGCCGGGGAAGGACAACCGATGGGAGGACCAGCCGTGGCAGTTGTCACGACTCGGCAGTTGCTGGAGGCCGGCATGCATTTCGGCCACCAGACGCGCCGATGGAACCCGAAGATGCGTCGTTTCATCCTGGGCGAGCGCAACGGGATCTACATCATCGACCTCAAGAAGACCCTCGAGGGCCTCGAAGAGGCCTACGGGTACGTCCGGGACCTGGTGGCCAACGGCGGCATTCTGTTGTTCGTCGGCACCAAGAAGCAGACCCAGGGCCCCATCGCCACGTACGCGAGGGCGTGCGGCATGCCGTATGTCAACGAGCGGTGGCTGGGCGGAATGCTCACCAACTTCACCACCATCTCTTCTCGCGTGGGGAAGATGCGTGAGTACGAGGCCATGGAGCGAGCCGGTGACTTCGAGGGCATGCCCAAGAAAGAAGGCCTTCGCTTCCGTCGCGAGCTGGAGAAGCTGCGTCGGAACCTCGGTGGCATCCGCGAGCTCGACCGTCTTCCCGATGCGGTCTTCGTGATCGACACCAAGAAGGAGCACATCGCCGTCACCGAGGCGAACAAGCTCGTGATGCCGATTGTGGCTGTGGTCGACACCAATTGCGACCCCGACGTGATCACCTACGTGATCCCAGGCAACGACGACGCCATCCGCTCGGGCGCGCTCATGTGCCGGGTCATGGCCGAGGCCGTCATCGAAGGGCGATGGGTCGCAGAGCACCGGCCCAAGCCACCGGCCCCCCCGGCCAGCGCTGCGGCGCCAGGACAGCGCCGGCCGCCGCGCGGCCCTCGGGCACCGATCGGTTCCGACAACCCGGAGCCTCCTGCCCCGCCCGAGGCCTCGGCGGCGCTGCCCGAATCCGCGCCGCCCGAATCCGCGCAGCCCGAAGCCGCGCCGCCCGAATCCGCGCCGCCCGAATCCGCGCCGCCCGAAGCCACTCCGGCCGAGACGGCTTCAGGCGCCCATCCGGAGACCGACGTGCCGGTCATCACCGACTCCGCCCCACCCACCGACGAGAGCTGAGCAATGGCCGACTTCACCGCCAAGGACGTCCAGGCGCTACGCCGGGCCACCGGCGCGGGCATGCTCGACTGCAAGCGCGCCCTCGAAGAGACCGGTGGCGACATCGAGAAGGCCAAGCTGTGGCTGCGCGAGCAGGGACTGGCCGGTGCAGCCAAGCGCTCTGACCGCGAGGCGACCCAGGGCGCGGTGGCACTGGCCGTATCCGATCGCAACGCCGCCATCGTCGAGTTGCGGTGCGAGACCGACTTCGTGGCCAAAGCCGAGACATTTGTCAACCTCACCGACGAGCTCGCCCAGCTCGTGGCGGAGAAGGGCGAGGAGGCCACCGCGGACCGCGCCGCGGACATCGACGAGCTGAAGACCACGCTCAAGGAGAACATCTCGGTGGGCCAGACGGTCCGGTTCGAGATGGGCGACGATTCCATCGTGGGGACCTACCTCCACATGCAGTCGGGGCGGGGCGTGAACGCGGTCCTGGTGGAGATGCGCGGAGGCACTGACGAGCTGGCGCACGACGTCGCAGTCCACGTGGCCTTCGCTCGGCCCTCGTACCTCCGTCGGGAGGACGTGCCCAAGGCCGAGGCCGATGCCGAGCGCAGCACTGTGGAGAACCTCTCGCGCAACGAAGGCAAGCCCGAAGCGGCGCTTGCGAAGGTCGTCGAAGGCCGCATGAACGGGTGGTTCAAGGAGCGCTGTCTGCTCGAGCAGTCATACGCCAAGGACGAGAAACGCACGATCGCCGACCTCGTCGGGAGCGCGGAGATCGTCCGGTTCGCCCAGGTCGTTGTCGGCGGCTGAGGTCGCCGGGAGCGACGCGGTCGCATCGATGACATCTGAAGCACGCGTCGCGGAACAAGTGATTCGCAAGCGCCGCGTCGTGCTCAAGATGTCCGGCGAGGCGCTGGCCTCGTCGGCCTCGGACGAGACCATCGACGGGGGAGTGGTCGAACATTTTGCCCGGGAGATCACCGTGGCGCGCGCCGAGCTCGATCTGGAGCTCGCCATCGTGGTGGGGGGCGGCAACATCTGGCGAGGCACCACTGGCGAGGCACAGGGCCTGGACCGCACGACATCGGACACGATGGGCATGCTCGCCACGGTGATCAACGCACTCGCGCTCCAAGACGCCATCGAGCACCACGGCCAACCCACCCGGGTGCTCTCGGCCATCTCCATGGCCGAGGTGGCCGAGCCCTATATCCGGCGGCGGGCCATCCGCCATCTCGAGAAGGGGCGGGTCGTGATCTTCGCGGCGGGAATGGGTAACCCGTACTTCACGACCGACACCTCCGCCGCCTTGCGGGCCGCGGAGATCGAGGCCGAGATCTTGTTGAAGGGCACCCACTCCGGAGTCGACGGTGTCTACAGCGCGGACCCGAAGCTCGACTCCTCGGCCCGACGCTACGACGAGCTCGCCTTCATGGACGTGGTCAATCAGGACCTGCGGGTCATGGACCTCACGGCGATCACCTTCTGCAAGGACAACCGGCTCCCCGTACTGGTCTTCGACCTCATGGGGCCGGGAAACCTGCATCGTGCGCTGGCCGGCGAGGAGATCGGTACGCTGATCCGGTGATGGACGACGAGCTCTCCGGGGTGGTGCTCAGCGACACCCGCGAGCGCATGGAAAAGGCCGTGGGCCACACCCGAGCCGACTTCGCCGGGGTCCGGACCGGTCGGGCCACATCCAGCCTTGTCGAGCACTTGCGGGTGGACGTCTACGGCGCCGAGGCGGAGCTTCGGACCATTGCCGGCCTGAGCGTCCCTGAGGCGCGAATGCTCGTGATCTCCCCGTACGACAAGTCGACGCTGGCCAGCATCGAGAAGGCGATCCAGGCGTCTGACCTCGGCATCACGCCCTCCAACGACGGCAACGTCATCAGGCTGGGATTCCCGCCGCTCACCGAAGAGCGGCGCAAGGAACTCGTCAAGGTGGTACGTCACAAGGCCGAGGAGGGCCGCGTGGCGGTCCGCAATCTCCGTCGGGCGGCCCGTCACGAGCTCGAGGGTCTCGAGCACGGTGGTGACATGTCGTCGGACGAGCTCGAGCGGGTCGAGAAGGAGCTGGACAAGCTCACTCAGGAAATGGTGACGGCAATCGACAAGCTGCTGGCCCACAAAGAGCAGGAGCTCCTCGAAATCTAGGGGTGCCGGCCGGGGATCCCCGGCCGGTGGGGAGGCGACGTGGACGATCGAGACGAATACGAGCCGGAGGCCGAGGTTCCCATAGAGCCCGTCACCGAGCGCGTGCGGATCATCGGGGCGCAGCCTGCGGGGACCGTGGGCGGCCAGGCACTCGACGACAAGCCCAGCTCGCCCGAAGGCCCACGTCCTGACGAACCCGAGGCATCCCCGGTGGTCCACGACGAGGGTCCGAGCGCCCCCACCTTCGACCTCTTCGCCGACGAGCCCGAGGCCGTCACCGTGGTCGAGGAGCCCGCCCGCCCGTCGCATCCCGAGGATGGGGGTCACTCCGCGCCGTCGGGACGCAACGGCGGTGACCCGCTCCAGCCCGGCGCTGATGTCCTGCAGGCTCCGGAGCCCACCACGGTCGTCCCCGACATGCCGCACTGGACGGACCCGCCCACGGGCCAGGTTCCGGCCATCCTCGACCGGCGCACCGATGAGGACGACACCGAAGCGCAATGGTCGGCCGCGGGCGACACCGGACCGGCATGGCGCGAGCACAGCCACGAATGGGACGACAGCAGTTTCGACCCCTCGCTCCTGGCCGACGACGAGACGCGGGTGGGCGCATTGGAGGAGACGCCGCTCGAGGAACGCCGGCCCTGGGAGTTCGACGACCTCACCACAGCTTCGGCCGACGAGGACAAGTGGGAGGCGGAACACGATGTGGGCACGCCCACCATCGCCGGGACCTGGGGCAAGGACAACGACGAGACCGAGGGCCCCGTCGTTACCGAGGGTCACATGGTCACCGCCTTGCCGGCGTCGAATCCCTCCTCCACGCCCGACTCGGTCGAGCGGGGGGTGGCTTCGATCAGTTCGTCGCCGTTGCGCGCGCCGCGTGACCTGGCGGGGATGTCGTCCCCGTCTTCACCTCGAGGCCCGGTAATCGGTCGCAGCGTGCTTCCGCCGGGGCCCTCAGGTGAGGACACCGGCCGCAACATGCCTGTCGCCATCGCCACCGGGGTTGTCTTTGCTCTCGTGGCGGTCCTGTGCTTCGAGCTCGGCACCGTCGCCACCCTGGCCTTGGCCACGATCGTCGTCGCGCTCTCGGCCGCGGAGTGCTACGCCGCCCTGCGACGCGGCGGCCGGCGCCCGGCCACGCTTCTCGGGCTGGTGGCGACCGTGGCCGTCATGGTGGCGGCATACGCCAAGGGGCTCCCTGCGCTCCCCCTCGTCCTGGTGCTGGTGGTGATCTCGGCCATGGTGTGGCATCTGGTCGGTGTCGAGCGGGGATCGACGGTGGAAGGGGTCACCAGCACCCTGCTCGGCTTCGTGTGGGTGGGTTTCTTGGGATCGTTCGCGGCGCTGCTCTTGGCCCCGAGCGAGTTCCCCCATCGCCATGGCATCGCCTTCTTGCTGGGTGCCATCGTGGCGACGATCGGGGCCGACGTGGGCGCGTTGGCCATCGGGAGCTGGCTGGGACGGCACCACCTGGCGCCGAAGGTGAGCCCCAACAAGACCTGGGAGGGGCTGATCGGAGGGGCGGTTGTGTCCATCGCCCTCTCAGCGGCGATCACCGGGCAGGTCCACCCCTGGACCGTCCCGAAGGCCGCGCTCCTGGGCCTGATCGTGGCGGTGGTGGCTCCTATCGGAGACCTGTGCGAATCGCTCGTGAAGAGGGACCTCGGACTGAAGGACATGGGGTCGATCCTGCCGGGGCATGGGGGTGTGCTCGACCGCGTAGACGCCCTGCTGTTCGTCCTCCCGACGACCTTCTACCTCGTCCGGGTGCTCAACCTCGGGTGAGAGGCGCATTCGCGCCGGGAGATGGTGCGTGGCCTCGACACCCCGGGGTCGCCCGATGAGGGTGAGCCTCGTCGGCTCGACGGGGTCCATCGGCACCCAGGCCGTCGAAGTGATGACGACCGAGCCCGACCGGTTCACCGCCGCCGGACTGGCCACGTGGCGTTCTGTCGAGGTGCTCGGCGCCCAGGCCCGGGCACTTCGCCCCGAAGTCGTCGCCATTGGTGACCCCTCGTTGGCGGGGGCGCTGTCGGCAGCGGTGCCCAAGGGAACCGAGGTGTTGACGGGACCCGAGGGTCTTGCCACGGTGGCCCGCCTCGGTGACGTCGTGCTCAATGCCGTGGTGGGTTTTGCCGGCCTGCCCGTGACCCTGGCCGCGCTCGGAGCCGGGCACCGTCTGGCGCTCGCAAACAAGGAATCCCTGATCGCCGGGGCGCCCGTCGTGGCGCGTGCCAAGCAGACACCGGGGGCGGAGATCTTGCCCGTGGACTCCGAGCACTGTGCGCTTCACCAGTGCCTGCGGGCCGGGAACGGCCCCGATGAGGTGGCCCGGCTCGTCCTCACCGCCAGTGGAGGTCCGTTCCGGGGGCGCACCAGCGAAGAGCTGGCCAACGTGGCGGTGGAAGAAGCCCTGGCCCATCCGACATGGCGGATGGGCCCGAAGATCACGGTGGACTCCTCCACCCTCATGAACAAGGGTCTCGAGGTCATCGAGGCCCACGAGCTGTTCGGCGTGGAGTACGACCGGATCGCGGTCATTATTCACCCCCAGTCGGTCGTACACTCGATGGTGGAGTTCATTGACGGATCGACTGTGGCCCAACTTTCCCAGCCAGACATGCGCCTGCCCATCGGGTACGCGCTCGGTTACCCTCATCGCCTCCAGCACCCCTTCGGTGCGATCGACTGGTCGTCTTTGGGCCGGCTCGATTTCGAACCACCTGACCGCAAGGTCTTTGCCTGTCTCGACCTCGCCGAGGAGGCGGGCCGGGCCGGTGGGCTCGCCCCCGCATGGCTCAACGCCGGGAACGAGGTCGGGGTGGCCGCCTTCCTGGCCGGTCGCATCGGCTGGGGCGCGATCGCCGAGGTCGTCGCCGACACCCTGGCGGCGTGCGACGGGGCCGACGCCACAGACACCGAGGACGTCATCGAGGCCGATCGGCGCGCCCGGGAGCACGCAGAGCGCTCGGTTCGCCAGCGGGAACAGGCCGCATGAGTCAGCTCGTCACCGGCCCGGAGAACGCCGCGCCCGATCCCCTGCACCATCACTTCGACCCGGGCGCACCACAGCGCTCGTCGCTGGCGCGGCTCGTGGTCTTCGTGATGGCCGTCGTGTTGGCGGCCATCGTGACCCACACGACTTCGGTGCTCATCGTCGTCGTGGCGCTCGTGATCATGATCATGCTGCACGAGCTCGGTCACCTCCTGACCGCCAAATGGGGTCGCATGAAGGTGACCGAGTACTTCCTCGGGTTCGGGCCCCGCTTGTGGTCGATCCGTCGGGGGGAGACCGAGTACGGCATCAAAGCCATCCCCGCCGGCGGCTACGTGAAGATCCTCGGGATGACGAGCGCCGAGCATGTCGACCCCGCCGACGAGCCCCGCACTTACCGTCAGCGGCCGTTCCACAACCGGCTCCTCGTGGCGGTGGCCGGGTCCGCCATGCATGGCGTGATGGCCTTCGTGTTGTTGTGGGGACTGTTCGTCTTCATCGGCGCCCCGCAGGGCAACGCCGTGGCGATCAACGGGTTCGCGCCGCTCGCCCACGGTGTCGACCCGGCGCGGGCCGCGGGGCTCCAGGCCGGCGACGTGGTGAAGCGCGTGAACGGAGCGTCGGTGCACTCCGCGTCGGACCTCCAGAAGGCGATCGAGCATTCCACGGGTACCCCGATCACCCTGGTCGTCGAGCGCGGTGGCCAGGACAGGACAGTCGTCGTCACTCCCCAAGCCGCCACGGCGGGAGCGAAAGGGCACATCGGGGTCCTCATCGGGCAGCCCAACGTCCGCAGCGGGCCGGTGGGTGCCATTCCGAAAGCGGGACACCTCTTCGGAGAGATGGTCACCGGGTCATTCGCCGGCATCGGCCAGGTGTTCTCGGCCAGCGGGATCAACAGCTATGTCCACGACCTGACCAGTGCCAAGGCCGCGTCGCAAGCGGCGAAGACCGGCAACCGCCCCCAATCGATCTACGGTGCGGCGCGCATCGCCGTACAGGGCGCGCAGGCCGGGGCGACACAGCTGATCTACGTGCTTACGTTGATCATCATCTTCGTCGGGATCATCAACCTGTTCCCGATGCTGCCGCTCGACGGGGGCCATGTGGTGATCGCCGTGTACGAACGCATCCGGAGTCGACGGGGTCGCCTCTATCACGCCGATGTCAACAAGCTCACCCCGATCGTGTGGGCATTCGTGTTGTTGCTGGGTTTCATCGTCTTCACGTCGTTGTACCTCGACATCACGCACCCGGTGAAGAACCCGTTCCAATAGGCCCCGTTTCCGTAGAGAGGGAGACGCTGTGATGGCCCGTCCCACGCTGATCGCGGCGGAGCGCCGGCCCACTCGTCAGATCCACGTCGGCTCCGTCGCCGTCGGCGGCGGGGCGCCGATCTCGGTGCAGTCGATGACCATCACGAAGACCGCCGACGTCGAGGGCACGTTGGCCCAGATCTACGCGCTGGCGTCGGCCGGGGCGGACATCGTCCGCTGCACGTGCAACGAGAAAGAGGCCGCCGAGGGACTCGCGCACATCGTGCCCCGCTCGCCGGTCCCCATCATCGCCGACATCCACTTCCACCACGAGATGGCGCTGGCGGCGCTGGAGGCGGGTGTCCAGGGTCTGCGGCTCAATCCCGGGAACCTGCGCAAGGAAGCCGAGATCAAACAGGTTGCCCAAGAGGCCAAGGACCGCGGGGTGCCGATCCGGATCGGGGTCAACGCGGGGTCGCTCCACCCCGACCTCTACAAACGCTTCGGCGGGGCGACGCCCGAGGCGCTCGTCGAGTCGGCCCGGATGGAGTTGGCCTACTTCGCCGAGGTCGACTTCGACGACGTCAAGATCTCGGTCAAGGCGTCCTCGGTTCCCCTCATGATCGAGGCCTACCGACTGGCGTCAGAGACCTTCGACCACCCGCTTCACCTCGGAGTGACCGAAGCGGGCCCCCCGCCGGCCGGGCTCGTGAAGGGCACCGCCGGCATCGGGACCTTGCTGGCGGAAGGCATCGGCGACACCATCCGGTACTCGCTCACCGCCGATCCGGTGGAAGAGGTGAGAGCGGGACGCCAGCTTCTCGAGGCCATGGGACTGCGCGAACGCAAGTCCGTCGACCTCATTGCCTGCCCATCGTGCGGGCGGGCCGAGATCGACGTGATCGGAGTGGCCCGGGCCGCGCAAGAAGCCCTCGAGTCGCGCCAGTTGCCCATCCAGGTGGCGGTCATGGGATGTGTGGTGAACGGTCCCGGGGAGGCCCGCGAAGCCGACCTGGGCATCGCTGCGGGTCGTCGCCGAGGCCATCTCTTCATCAAGGGGAAGATCGTCCGGGTCGTGCCCGAGGACGAGATGGTGGCGGCACTGGTGGAGGAGGCCGAGAAGCTCGTGGCCGAAGGGATCGAGGCGCGTCTCGCCGCGGCAGATGCCGGGGCCGAGGCCGAGGCCGAGGCCGACCGGCGCATGCTCATCGAGGCCAAGGGCGAAGACGCCAACCACAGCGCCCAGAAGGTCGAGCTCATCCGCAAGACGATCGACGAGGGCCACGAGCCTCCCGCGACGTCCACGGACCTCCCTGCCTGAAGTCCCACGAGGACGCGCCGGCCGGGACCAGCCGACCGGGACCAGTGAGACGGACTAGTAGGCGCGGGCGACCACGGCCAGGAGCTCGGCATCGGGGCCGTCCTCATCGGCACCCGGGAGCGAGCCGTCGAGCCGGGTGAGCAGGCGCACCGTCACCCCGGCCCGGTTGAGCTGCGTCTCGCCGTCGTTCCCGAGGACACGAAGAGCGATGGTGGCGAAACCGGTCCGAGACGCCTCTTCTGCTTCGGCCACGGTGGACACCTCGACGGTCCGGGCGCGCCGGCGCTCGAGGGCTTCGGCGAGCAGAGCCGCCTGGGCCTCGTCGAGCGCGCTGCGAACGGCGACCTCGAGCCCGGCCACGGGCACGGTGGTCTTGGTTCCCGAGTCCCGGCGCACGAGCACCGCCTCGCCGGCGTTGAGCTCGCGGGGGCCGACTTCGACGCGCACGGGCACGCCCTTGAGCTCCCAGTCCACCACCCGACGGCCGAATGACGTGTCCGTGCGACCGTCGAGTTGGGACCGAAGACCCGCCTCGGAGAGCTGGGCGGTGATGGCAGCGGCCTTGTCGCCGGCGCCGTCCTCGTCGCGCACCACCAGAACGACGACCTGGACGGGCGCGAGGAGCGGCGGGATCCGGAGTCCGTTGTCGTCGCCGTGCGCCATGACCAGCGCGCCCATGAGCCGCGACGATGCCCCCCACGAGGTCTGCCAGACGTGCTCCTCCTTCCCGGACTCGTCGAGAAAGGTGGTGTTGAATACGCGGGCGAAATTCTGCCCGAGCTCGTGGCTCGTTCCCATCTGCAGCGCTTTGCCGTCGCGCATCATGGCTTCGCACGTCCAGGTGGTGGTGGCCCCCGAAAAGCGCTCGCGCTCGGTCTTGCGCCCCGTCAGAATGGGGACGGCGAGGACGTTGACCATGAAGTCCTCGTACACGTCATGCAGGATCTGCAGTGCGAATTCCCGAGCTTCTGACTCCGTCGTGTGTGCCGTATGGCCCTCTTGCCACAGGAATTCGGTGGTCCGGAGGAAGAGGCGGGGACGCAGCTCCCAGCGAACGACGTTGGCCCATTGGTTGATCAGGAACGGGAGGTCCCGGTAGCTCTGGATCCACTTGGAGAAGTAGGCGTTGATGATCGTCTCGCTCGTGGGGCGCACCACCACGGGCTCGTCGAGCAGCTTGCCGCCCCCATGTGTCACCACCGCCAACTCGGGACTGAAGCCCTCGACGTGGGCCGCTTCACGCTTCAAGTAGCTCTCGGGGATGAAGAGCGGGAAATACGCGTTGGGCACCCCCGCCGCCTTGATGCGGGCGTCGAGCTCGGCCTGCATCCGCTCCCAGATCGAATAGCCGTAGGGGCGGATGACCATGGTGCCGCGCACGGGCCCGTTGTCGGCCAGCTCGGCCTTGGCGAGGACGTCTTGGTACCACTGGGGGAAATCGGTCGCCTGGGAGGCGAGGACGCTCTTGCGGGCCATGGCGCCCAGGATGCTACGGCCTGGGTAGCGCTACCCGGTGCGCTCGAGCCCCTCGGGCGTGAGGACCACGCGCCGCCCCGAGACGAGCTCGGGGCAGATCTCCATCACGTGCTCCGCTGAAGTGGGCGAGTGCGGCCGCACCAGCAGCTCGTCGGCTCGAGCCCGCCTGGCGTCATCGGTGATCTCGTCGGCAGTTCCCACCACGAGCACGCTCCATGCCTCGTGACCCAGGGGGTCGAGGTCGTCGACCTCGAAGGCCACGACGGCATTGCTCGCGGCGGCGTGGAGACTGGTCGCCCCGGCGGTCCGGAAGACCACGTGGCCGTCGAGCATGGCGTAGTTCACCGGGAAGACAGCCGGGACCGCTCCGATCGACACCGCCACCCGACCGATCCCGCCCTCTCCGAGCAGCGCGAGGCACGCGGACTGCTCGATCGAATCCACGGCATGGCCGTCGCTCGTTTCCTGGCGCGTCACCGATCCAGCCTGGCGCAACGAGGGAGGCGGTTGTAGGGGCCAAGGTCCCGAAACCCGATGCCGACCGGATCGAGACGTCGAGCCGTTCGACGGCGGCGCGATAATCGGTCTGCGGTCTGGGCCGGAACGGTCCGGGAACCGTCGTCGACCGTCTCAGGGGCCCGACCCGCCCAAAGTGTCGAGGAGGGTGACTGATATACTTGCTGCGCTGTTGGTCCGGGGGGTTGAAGGTGCGTTCGAAGCGTGGGCGGCAGCCCACGCTTCTGCTTTCACCGGCCGGACCAGACGTGAGGCGCCAAGCCGCGGAGGGACGAGGGAGGTGGACGATCAGGTGGACGACGAGCTCTCTGACCTGCTCGCGTCCACCGTCGCCCCCCTGGGCCTCGAGGTCGTCGACGTCGAGCGGCGCTCGACAGCCGTCCGCGTGGTGGTGGACCGGGCAGGGGGAGTGGATCTCGAGACCATTGCGTCGGCTACGCGGGCGGTCTCCGCGGTGCTCGACTCGCACGATCCGTTCCCGGGTCAGCGCTACACCCTCGAGGTCTCGAGCCCCGGAGTGGAGCGACCGTTGCGGACCCCGCTGCACTTCGAGCGCGCCGTCGGTGAGATGGTCAGCGTCCGGACTGTGGCCGGCGGCAAGGGGGAGCGTCGCGTGACGGGCCGGCTGAGAGTGGCCGATGTCGATGGCTTCGTGCTCGAAGGTGACGACCTGCCCGGGGGCGAGCGGCGTTTGTCGTACGACGAGGTCGAGCGGGCCCGGACAGTCTTTGCATGGGGATCGAAATCCCCCGCCGCGGCGCGCCAGGGTGGAGCGCCGCGCCAGGCCGCCCGTCCTCCGCGCGCGGCGGCGAGAAAACCTGCGGGACGGAAGAAGGTGGCAACGCCATGAGCAAGGCCAACTTCGAATTCCTCGACGCCTTGGGTCAGATCGCGCGCGACAAGGGGATCTCGGTCGAGACCCTCCTCGACGCTCTGGCCAACGCGCTCGTCGCCGCCTACAAGCGTCGACCGGGAGCCGCTGAGGAGGCCGTGGTGACCGTGGACCCCGAATCGGGGGAGATCCGCGTCTACGGCCAGGAGCTCGACGAGGACGGGAACGTGATCAGGGAGTGGGACGACACTCCCGATGACTTCGGTCGCATCGCCGCCCAGACCGCCAAGCAGGTCATCCTCCAGCGCATCCGAGAGGCCGAGCGGGACCTCAAGTACGAGGAGTACGCCGGGCGCGAAGGCGACATCGTCACGGGAATCGTGCAGCAGACCGACAACCGCTACACGCTGCTCGACCTGGGCAAGGTCGAGGCGCTGCTGCCTCAGGCAGAGCAGGTGCCCTACGAGCGCTACGAGCACGGTGCCCGACTCAAGGCCTACATCGTCGAGGTGCGCAAGACGACCAAAGGCCCCCAGATCGTCGTCAGTCGCAGCCACCCGGGACTGGTGAAGCGGCTCTTCGAGTTGGAGGTCCCCGAGATCTCGTCGGGTGTGGTGGAGATCAGGGCCGCAGCACGCGAGCCTGGCCATCGCACCAAGATCGCGGTCTGGTCCAATGACCCCAACGTGGACCCGGTCGGCGCGTGTGTGGGCGCGCGAGGCTCACGCGTCCGGATGGTGACGAACGAGCTTCGCGGCGAGCGCATCGACGTGGTCCCCTTTGCCGACGATCCCGTCGAGTTCATCCAGGCCGCGCTGCAGCCGGCGCGCGTTCGGGAGGTCCGCCTCGATGACGACACCGGGATCGCCACGGTTGTGGTGAGCGACTACCAGCTCTCTCTCGCCATCGGCAAGGAAGGCCAGAACGCCCGTTTGGCGGCCCGACTCACCGGATGGCGCATCGACATCAAGAGCGAGACGCAACTCGCCGAGGAGGAGGCCGGCTACGGGGAAGAGTGGGCCGAGGGTGAGTGGGTGGAGAACGAGGCCGGCGAGATGGTGTGGCAGCCGGCTGAGGGCGGCGAGGCCGTGTCGGCGGCGGAGTGGTCGCGCGTCGCCTCGGGCGAGGAGCCCGGAGACAAGCCCGGTGAGACACCGCCGGTGAAGGCCGATGAGGCCCCCGCCGAAAAGGCCGCCGCCCTGCCCGAGCCGGCACCGGTCGAGGAGCAGAAGCCCGACGAGACGGTCGAAGCCGTCGAGCCAGGCGAACCGGAGATCACCGCATAGCCCCCCGCCGCACGTGCGTCGGCTGCCGGCAGACCGCGGCGCCGGCCGATTTGGTCCGGCTTTCGGCGGGCGCCGACGGAGAGCTGGTGATCGGACCGGGCCCGGGACGCGGTGCGTGGTTGTGCCAGGACTCGCCGGGATGCCTCGAACAGGCGGTGCGTCGGCAGGCGTTCGAGCGGTCCCTGCGCGCTGAAGTCGTGCCCGGAGCGGTCGAACGCCTCCGTAAGCTGCTGGGAAGCAGTGCATCGTCGGGCGAAGCCGGTGCCCATGTGTGCGAGGATGGTGGGTCGGGCCGGTCAGCCGGTTCGCCCCCGAACGAACAAGAAGGACCGTAGGAGCCCTTGCCGAAGAAGATACGCGTCTACGAGCTGGCACGTGAGCTCGGCCTAACGAACAAGGAGGCCCTCGACCTCTGCTTGGCGTTGGGCATCGGGGTGAAGAGCCACTCGTCCTCGATCGAGGATGCCCAAGCCGACCGCGTTCGGCGCAAGGCCGACAGCGAGGGACTTCGTCGCGCCGTCTCCCCCGAGGAGCCCGCCGAGCAGAAGCCGGCCCGGGCCACAACCACCCGGCCCGGGCGGGCCACCGCCGACAAGGCGGCCGCCTCGACAGGGCCCGATCCCACCGCGTCGACCTCGACCGAGGCCCCGACCTCGACTCCGGCGTCGCCAGGGCCCACCGCACCGAGCCCGACCCCCGGGGCTCCATCTCCGGTCATCTCGACGCCGGACCGCCAGCGGCTCGTGACGAGCCGTCCCGCCAGCGAGGTCTCGATACCGCCCCCCGCGCCTCGCCCGGCGCCGGCTCCGGCGGCGCGCCCCGCGTCGGCTCCGGCGGCTCGTCCGCCATCGGCACCGCCTCGTCCCGCACCGCCGGCCGTGGCCGCGTCCACCCCCGCCGCTGCGCCGGACCTCGGAGCTCCGCCGTCGAGGCCCGCGCCGGGCTCACCACCTGCTCCCCGGGTCCGGCCGCCCATGAGCTCCTCGGGCCGACCGATCCCCCCACCCCCCGGCCCTCCCCGCGCCAACGGACGACCGATCCCGCCACCCCCCGGTCGGCGCCCCCCGGCGGGCGCGCCCCGCCCCGGTGGTGGACCCGGAGCTGGCGCTCGTCCCGGCATGGGTGGCTCGCGCCCCGGCGGTGGACCCCCCGGTCGTGGCGGGCCCGGCGGTGGGGGCGGGTTCGGTGGTCGCCCCGGTGGTGGCGGCGGGTTCGGTGGTCGCCCCGGTGGTGGCCCACCTCCGCCCGGTTTGCGCGGTGGTCCGGGTGGGCGAGGTCGTCCTCCCCAGCGCCGGCCGCGTCGCCGACGTCGGAATCTCGAGGAGCTCGAGCCGACGCAGCTCACGACCTACACGCCGTCGAATGCCCCCGTGCCGGACTTCGAGGTCATCGTGGAGCGCGGCTCCACGCCGCGCGAGCTCGGGCCCAAGCTGAACCGGTCGGCGGGAGACGTGATTCGTTTCCTGTTCCTCCAGGGCGAGGTCGTGACCGCAGCCCAGTCACTCAGCGACGACATGATCGAGTTGTTCGCGGCCGAGATCGGTGCGCAGATCCGTCTCGTCGACCGGGGTGAGGAGCAAGAGGCCGAGCTCCAGGCCAAGTATTTCGAAGAGGAAGAGGAAGAGCGCGAGGAGGACCTCCGTCCGCGCCCGCCGGTCGTGACCGTCATGGGACATGTCGACCACGGCAAGACCCTGCTCCTCGACCGCATCCGTCATGCCAACGTCGTGGCGGGCGAAGCGGGCGGGATCACCCAGCACATCGGCGCCTACCAGACCGAAGCCGGTGGCCACCGGATCACGTTCATCGACACGCCCGGCCACCAGGCCTTCACCGCCATGCGGGCCCGGGGTGCCGAGGTCACCGACATCGTCGTGCTGGTGGTGGCGGCTGATGACGGGGTCATGCCTCAGACCGTCGAAGCCATCGACCACGCCCGGGCCGCGGACGTGCCGATCGTCGTGGCGGTCAACAAGATCGACCGTCCCGACGCGGACGTGACCCGGGTGCTCCAGCAACTGTCCCAACACGGCCTCACCCCCGAGAGCTGGGGCGGCGACACCATCGTGTGCGAGATCTCCGCGTTGACCGGTGACGGGATCGACGGGCTTCTCGAGCAGCTCGACGTCGTCGCCGAGCTCGAAGATCTCCAGGCCAGTCCCGAGGCGCGTGGTCGTGGCGTGGTCCTCGAGGCGAACCTCGAGTCGGGCCGCGGCCCCGTGGCGACAGTGATCGTCCAGAGTGGCACCCTCCGAGTGGGTGACTCGGTCGTGGCCGGCGCGGCATGGGGCAAGGTGAAAGCCCTGATCGACGACCACGGCGAACAGGTCAAAGAGGCTCCACCGTCGACACCGGTGCAGGTCCTGGGATTCTCCGAGCCCCCCGCCGCGGGCGACGAGTTCCGTGTCACCTCGGACCAGACGACGGCGCGCACCATCGGCGAGACACGCGAGCACCGTTACCGGGTAGCCGGTCACGCCCCATCGCCCACCGCCCCCGGGGCCAAGCTCGAAGATCTGTTCGAACAGATCCAACGGGGCGAGGCCGCCACGCTCAACCTGATCCTCAAGAGCGATGTCCAGGGCACGCTGGAGGCCATCACCGACAGTTTGCGCAAGCTCGAGCGACCGGACGTGAAGCTGAGCTTCGTGCACCGCGGCGTCGGCGGGATCACCGAGTACGACGTCCAGCTGGCGGTGGCCTCCAACGCCACGATCATCGGCTTCAACGTCCGTCCCGACCGTCGGGCCCGCGAGATGGCGGTGGAGCGCGGCGTGGGCATCCGGACCTACGAGGTGATCTACAAGCTCCTCGAAGACATCGAAGCGGCCATGGTGGGCATGCTCGCCCCCGAATTCGAAGAGGTCGTCACCGGCGAGGCCGAGGTGCGCGAGGTGTTCCGCGTGCCCCGCATCGGTGCGGTGGCCGGTTGCTACGTGCGTGACGGCGTGATCACGCGGGGATCGAAGGTCCGTTTCCTGCGCGAGGGCGTCATCATCTGGAAGGGCACGATCAACTCGTTGCGCCGATTCAAAGACGACGTGCGCGAAGTTCAAGCGGGCTTCGAGTGCGGCATCGGTCTTTCGGACTTCCAGGACCTGAAGGATGGCGACATCATCGAGACCTTCGAGGAGCGCGAGATCCCCCGGACCTGAGAGGTCACTGTCGCCTCTGGTCTGGGGCGGTCGGGTGTGACAGGCCAAAGCCGCGGTAGGCGCCGCCGCAGGGGAGGCGCCCCGACGACGACGCAGATGCCGCGCGCAGAGGAGGTTGGCAATGCCCGGACGCCGCCGCGAGAAGAGGGCACCCGCTGCATATCCCCGAACGGCACGGGTCAACGAGGTGCTGCGCGAAGTTGTGGCCGAGGCGCTCGAACGGCTGGCCGATACCGACGACCGACTCCGCCTTCTCACGGTGACCTCTGTCGACATCACCCCCGACCTGTCCCGGGCCACCGTCTACCTGAGCTCCCTTCCCGCCGCAGCCATCGAGGCCCTCACCGAGCAGCGCACCCAGTTGCAGCGGACCATCGCTCGCCAGGTACGGATGAAACGCACCCCTCTTCTCGTCTTCGAGTCGGATCCGGCTGTGGCCCACGGTCTGCGCGTCGAGGAGATCCTGCGCAACCTGCGTGAAGCCACCGATGATCACGACGTCTCGGGCGGTGACGATGCCGGGACCCAGTAGCGACACCGCGGGGCCGGAGACGATCGGCATGGTGGTGGTGGACAAAGAGGCCGGATGGACCTCGCACGACGCCGTCGCCCGGTGTCGGCGCATCTTCTCGCAGCGACGCGTCGGCCACGCCGGCACGCTCGACCCCGACGCCACCGGCGTGCTGCTCGTGGGGCTGGGTCGGTTCACGCGCATGTTGCGGTTCCTCACCGGACTGCCGAAGTCCTACGAGGCCGAGGTGGTGCTCGGGCGCGCCACGAGCACGCTCGATGCATCGGGCGAGGTCACCGGGACGTGGGACATGTCCGGCGTCACCCTCCACGAGGTGCGCAAAGCAGCGGCATCGCTCACCGGCGTCATCGACCAGGTTCCGCCCATGGTCTCGGCGCGCCGGGTGGGGGGACGCCGCCTTCACGAGTTGGCCCGAGCGGGAATCGAAGTCGAACGATCGGCCCGACCTGTCACCGTGGAACGCTTCGACGTCCAGGAGTCACCCCAGTCCGAGGCCGGGGTCTTTCGGATCGAAGTGGATTGTTCGACCGGGACGTATGTGCGCGTGCTCGCCGCCGATCTGGGCGAAGCTCTGGGCGGTGGTGCTCACCTGCGCAACCTTCGGCGAACCCGCATCGGGTCGTTCGGTGTCGATGAGGCCAGAACCCTCGGGGCGGTCACCGACGCCCAAGTGCTGAGTCCCGCGCAGGCGTTGCGCGATATGGCCCAGGTCGAGCTCGACGACGAGATGGTGCGCTCGGTCTCTCATGGGCTCGCCCTCGACAGAGTGTCGGTGGGAGCGGCCGGCGAGGGTCCGTGGGCGCTGCTCGACCACAGCGGTGCGCTGTTGGCCGTGTACGAAGCGACGGGCACCGATCGCTTGGTGGCGTTGTGCGTGCTGGCCGGAAGCGGATGATCGAGGGTGTCGTGGCGCGCCCCGGTCTGTGGTGCGTGAGGGAACGGCCCACGAGAGCCGCACACGGGCACGGGTAACCTCATCCCGTGGAGGTTGTCGACGGCCCCGAGCACTGCACCGCACCGGCCCGAGGCTCGGCGGTGACCATCGGCGCCTATGACGGCGTCCACCTCGGGCATCGCCACCTCCTGGCCGAGCTTCGGCAACGGGCTACGGCGCGGGGGTTGGCCAGCGTCGTGGTCACCTTCGATCGACACCCCGCCACGGTGGTCCGGCCACAATCGGCACCGCCGATCCTGACCGATCGCGAGCAGAAGCTCGAGCTCCTGGCCGCTGCGGGCATGGACCTCACGCTGGTGGTCCCCTTCGACCAGGCGAGGGCCAACGAGACGGCTGAGGAGTTCGTGCTCGAGGTACTGGTGCGCGCGCTGGGCGCTCGGCTGGTGGTGGTGGGGGAGGACTTCCACTTCGGGAACCGACGTGCCGGCAATGTGGCGTTGCTGACCGAGATGGGCGCACGACACGGATTCGACGTGGTCGGCCTGGCGTTGGAAGCGGACGGCTCCGCCCAGGTGGTGTCGTCGACGCGCATCCGCGAGCTGCTCGCCGCGTGTGAGGTCTCGGCCGCCGCCGCACTGCTCGGCCGCCCCCACCAGGTCCGCGGGGTCGTGGAACACGGCGACGGCCGCGGCGGTGCCGAGCTCGACTTCCCGACCGCCAACGTGGCCGTCCCCGAAGGCGTGGCCATGCCCGGGGAGGGGATCTACGCCTGCTGGTATGAGCGGCCCGACGGGTCGGTCCACGCCGCGGCGGCCTCCCTCGGGCGGCGCCCGACATTCCACGCCGCCGCCGCGCCCGTGCTCGAAGTGTTCCTGATGGACTTCAGTGGCGACCTCTATGGCGAGACGGCCCGGGTGTCTTTCGTGACCCACCTTCGAAAAGAACGTCGTTTCGACTCCACCGAGGCACTGGTGCGACAGATGACCGCGGATGTGGCCGCGGCACGCACCGCCCTCGGGTCCACCGCCCACCAGTCATGGACCTGAACCGCCTCACCTGGACTTCTGTAGCGTGGACAGGGAGCCGGGGAAGACCTCGCGTGGGCGTCAGCGGATCGGCCCTGCTAGAGTACGGTCCCAGCCGGGACGCCGTCCCGGTCGGATCCGGGCCGGGGCGGACGTGGCTTCGCCCGACCGTCCCTGAGTAATTTCCGAGGTCGTTCCCCCCATATGGCCGAAAAGTCCGCGACGATCGCCGAACATCGCCTGCACGAGACCGACACGGGCTCGCCCGAGGTGCAGATCGCACTCCTCACCGAGCGCATCTCACTTCTGACCGAGCACCTGAAGATCCACAAGGGCGACCATCACACCCGGCGGGGCCTGATGAAGATCATCGGTCGGCGGCGCAGGCTGCTCGACTATGTGCGGGACAACGACGTCGAGCGTTACCGGTCGATCATCGGCCGGCTCGGCATCCGCCGCTAAGCAGCCGGCCCCTGGGGCGGCCGACCGGCCGTCACGGGAGCCAACCTCGGGTTGGACATCCTGCCCGGGCAGAGGGCGGACAGTCCGCCCGACAGACCGAAGGGCACTTGACCAGCGGTCAGCTGCCAGTCGCCGGTCACCTGCGCCGCGTTGCGCCACCGCCGATCATGTGGATCGGAACGGTCGGTACGCAACGGCGAGTGAGAGGTGGTCGACCACTGGGAACTGGCCTGGCGCAGTGTCCTCGAGAAATGAGGAGACAATGGCGCAAGCCATCACCGTGTCGGCCCCGATCAGCGGGACCGACCGCACACTGTCATTCGAGGCGGGAAAGCTCGCCCTTCAAGCCGACGGCGCTGTCGTCGGACGTATCGGCGACACCATGGTGCTCGTCGCGGCCACAGCCTCCCGAGGCGTGCGCGAAGGGGCGGACTTCTTCCCCCTGACCGTCGACATAGAAGAGCGCATGTACGCCGCAGGCAAGATCCCCGGTTCGTTCTTCCGGCGTGAGGGTCGTGCCACCGATCAGGCCATTCTCACCTGCCGCTTGATCGACCGTCCCCTTCGCCCGTCGTTCCCCGAGGGGTTCCGCAACGAGGTCCACGTGGTGGGGACGATCTTCGCCGCCGACCAGGTCAACCCCCACGACGTCCTCGCCATCAACACGGCTTCGGCGGCTCTCATGTTGTCGGGCATCCCCTTCGACGGGCCCATCGGTGCTGTCCGCATGGC
>JADGOL010000229.1 GCA_017882995.1 Acidimicrobiales bacterium
GCACTGGCGCCCCCGCACTGGCGCCCGCCCCGGGGCGCGTCGTTCAGGCCGGCGCTGGGTACGCCGGCCGCCAATGGGGCAGGCTGTGACCATGACCTCCGCCGCCGACCCCACATCGACCGCAGACATCGCGTTCATCTGTGCCATGCCCATGGAGCTCGAGCCGCTCATACAGAAGTTGGAGCTGACCGAGACATCGATCGGCGGCGCCACCGCTCACGTCGGGACCTTGGGTGATCGGAACGTGGTCGGCATCGTCACCGGGATGGGCACCGAGCTGGCGAGTGCGGGGACGACCCGGCTTCTCGATGCCGTGCAGGTTGAGCGGGTCGTGGTCGTCGGCATCACCGGTGCGGTCGAGAACGAGACGCCGATCGGGACGCTCGTCCTCCCCGAGCTCGTGGTGAACGGTGCCACCGGAGGCGAGTATCGCCCGGCACCGCTGGGGGAGGGCTCGCCGGCAGGCACGATGTGGACCACAGACACACTGATCACCGACCCCGGCGAGATCGCCGCCCTGCGGGCCCGTGGTGTGGTGTCGCTCGACATGGAGACAGCGGCCATCGCCGCGTTGTGTGAACGGCGCGGCGTCCCGTGGTCGGTGTTCCGGGTCATCAGCGACCGCGCCAGCGACGGGAGTATCGACGAGGAGGTGTTCGGGCTCTCCAATATGGACGGGTCACCCAACATCGAGGCCATCGAACGGTTCTTCGCCGAACATCCCGAACGCGTCGAGGCCATGGCCAAACTGGCCGAAGGAGCCATGCTCGCCACCGAGGCGGCCGCTGATGCCGCCATCGGGGCCTGCGCCCAGGTGTGACCGAGCCGATGTCTGGGGCGCATCGGGCGTATTCCGATGCGTCGTGGTGACTGAGCTCAGGCCCGCACCCAGAACGGGAGTGCTTCCTCGCTTCCGTCGGCGCGACGGAAACGTTTGAAGACCACCTCGACGGGTTCACCGATGCGGATCGAGTTGGGATCGATCTCGTTCAGCTCGCCCTCGGGCCCCGACACGAGGTTGCCGACGAATCGGATGGTGGGGTGTTCGTCGAGGGTCACCACGATGACGTTGTAGGGAGCCAGGCTCGAGTACGGCTCGAGCAACGGCGGGTGGGGGACCACGAAGGACCAGATCGTGCCCTTGCCGGTGACCTGCTTCCAGCCCCGGTCCGTCGATCGGCATGATGGGCACATCGGGCGCGGGGGATGGCGGAGCTTGCCGCAGGAGTTGCACGCCTGGATGCGCAGCTCACCCGCCAGGGTGCCCTCCCAGAAGAAGCCACCCTCCTCGTCGACCGCCGGCATGAGATATCCCTCTTCGGACGGGCCCAGGTTGGCCACGTACCCTCCGGAGAACGCCGCTGCGTTGCTCATCTGCTCGTCTTCCTTCTCTCTGGCTCTCTGGGCTCAGCGCCGCAGGAGGAGGGCGCTCGTCGGCACGCCTTCCCCCGATGTCACGAGGCAGGTCTCGGCCCCGTCCACCTGGGCCGTCGAGGTGCCGCGCATCTGGCGCACCCCTTCGTTGATGAGGTTGAAGCCGTGGACGTACGCCTCGGAGAGGCCACCGCCGGCGGTGTTCACCGGGAGCGAGCCCTTCTCCCATTCGAGGTTGCCGTTCTCGGTCATCGGGCCCGCCTCACCGCGCTTGCAGAATCCGTAACCCTCGAGTGACAACAAGATGAGCGGCGAGAAGGCGTCGTAGATCTGCGCCACGTTCACGTCCTCGGGCCCGAACGCCGAGTTCGCCCACAACCGCCGGGCGCACGCCCACGCCGGTCCGGTCAGCGGGTCGTCGTTGAAGAAGTTGACCATGGTCTGGTGCTCGGGTGGCAGTCCCTGGGCGAAGGCATGGACGTAGACCGGAGGGTGGCGGAGGTCTCGGGCCCGCTCGGCCGAGACGATGACGCACGCCAGGGCACCGTCGGTCTCGAGGCAGTTGTCGAACAGGCACAGGGGCTCAGACACCCAGCGCGACGCCATGTAGTCCTCACGGCTCATGGGCTTGTCGTGCATGATCGCGGCGGGGTTCATGTTGGCGTGCTTGCGCACCGCCATGGCCACGTTGGCAAGGTGGTCGCGCGTGGCGCCGTACTCGTGCATGTAACGACGGGTGAGCATGGCGATCTCGTCGACGGGCCGCAGCATCCCGAACGGTCGTGTCCAGGCGCCGGGGACCCGCAGCTGGACAGAGGTGCTCGTCCAGGGGCGAGGCCCCGACCCTCGCTTGCGAGACCGCCATGCCACGGCCACCTCGGCCTGCCCGGTGGCGACGGCCATGGCGGCCTGCCCCACGACACCACAGCCCGCGCCGCCGCCGTAGCCGACTTGGCTGAAGAAGGTGATCTCCCCGCACCCGATGTTGCGGACGATGTCGACCTCTTCGGTGGCCTCCATCGTGTAGGAGCACAGTGCGTTGATCTCGGAAGGGTCGATGCCGGCGTCCGCGCACGCGTCGACGATCACCGTGCACGCAAGCTCTGCTTCTGTGGGCTCGAGGTGCTTGGAAAACGCCGTCTGGGCGATGCCGGCGATGGCGGTGGCGTCCTGGAAGCCGACTGCCGGGCTCATCGCACGTTCCTCCTTGGTCCGGGCCCGAAGCTCGGCTCCGCGGAGCTCCCGGGCGTCGTGGGCACGGTAGCAGCGACCTGACGGCAGGTCAGATTCGCCCGACGAACCGGCTGAAGGAAATACCCAGCTCAGACGCGCCGTCGGTCCGCCTGGTGTAAGCGCGGCGATGAGCGCAATGAAGACGACGGTCATAAGCGAGACTGTCGCGATGAGTCTGGCGATCTCGGCGAGCCCCCGGGCGCCGGCCCCGAGCACGGAGCACCGTGCCGAGCCGTGGCGCACCCCGTTGGCCATCATCGTGGTGACGGGGCTCGCCCTCCGGGTGGGCTACGTCTCTCTCTACCGGCATCACGTCCAGCTCACGGGCGACGCCTTCTACTACCACTACCAGGCAAATCTCCTCGCCTCGGGGAAGGGGTTCATCAACCCCTATTCGCTGTACTACGGGCTGAAGGTCGTCCCCGGCGCGAGCCACCCGCCCCTGTGGACCCTGGTGCTGGCGCTCGCCGCGGTGGTCGGGATCAAGACCTTCTTCGGTCAGCTGCTCTACAGCTGCGGGATAGGGGCCGTGTCGGTGGCGCTCGTAGGGATGGCGGGGCGTGAGGTGGCGGGCCCACGGGCCGGGCTCATCGCGGCGGGCATCACGGCGGTCTACCCCGTCTTCCTCATCGACGACGGGTCGCTTCTGGCCGAGACGCTCGTCGTCCCGCTCACGGCGCTTGTGGTGTGGGCCTTTTACCGTCTGTGGCACCGCCCCACCCTGGCGCGCGCCGCGTTGCTCGGCGCCCTGTGTGCGCTGGGCGCGCTTACCCGCTCCGAGCTCGTACTGCTCGTCGGGTTCCTGGCTCTTCCTGCCGGGCTGCTGCTCCGGGGACGGTCGGGGCGCACCCGGCTGGGTTTGTGCGCGGCGTCGCTGATCGCGGCGCTGTGCATCTTCGCTCCGTGGTGGGCCTACACGCTGCCGCGTTTCTCGCATCCCGAGTTCCTGTCCGACCAACTCGGTGTGACGCTCGCCTCGGCCAACTGCAACCAGACCTATCACGGGCGCCTGCTCGGGTACTGGTCGTTCTCGTGCGCCAAAGGGCCCATCAAACCGGGCGAGGACGCGTCGGCGGCCGACAAGGTCCTTCGCTCGAGCGCCATCCACTACGTGGAGCACCACCTCGACCGGGTCCCGGTCGTCATGGCAGCGCGCTTCGGGCGCGCCTTCGGCGCGTTCGTGCCATGGCAGGAGATCGACCTCGAATGGGCCCGCATCGGCCGGCCCCGGTTGCCGGCCACGATCGGGTTGTTCAGCTACTACGTCATCGCCGTGACGGCCGTGGGCGGGGCAGTGGTACTGCGGCGCCGCAAGGTGTCGCTGTTCCCCGTGACGATCATCCTCGGTGAGGCGGCCCTGGTGGCCGTCGCCATCTTCGGGCAGACCCGCTACCGCACCCCGCTCGATGTCGTCCTCGTCATCCTGGCCGGGGTGGCCCTCGACCACCTGCGCGCCGAGCGGTCCAAGGGCCCGGGGAGACACGCCGTGAGGTCACGAGGTGCGCCCCGCCCCTTGGTCAGCGCGGGTGAAGGGTCCTACGTCGCGCCCGAGGTTGCACCGGCGTTCGAGGTCGCCCCGGCGTTCGAGGCGGAGCCCTCGTTCGAGGTCGAACCCGAGCCCGAATTCGCCGATCACCC